>JBGSMP010000231.1:0-14078 GCA_041740105.1 Sphingomonadaceae bacterium | reverse complement strand
GACGATGCCGCGCGGACGGCCTGGCAGGCGGCTGTCGCACTGGCACCGGAGAGTGCGGCCGCGAAATTGGCTACGGAGTCGCTGGCGAGACTGGCGCGCTAGGCCTATATAGGGGGGATGAAGTATCTCCACACCATGATCCGCGTGTCGGATCCGCAAGCCACGATTGCTTTCTTCAGTCTGCTCGGCTTGAAGGAACTGCGCCGCCATGACAGCGAACAAGGGCGCTTCACGCTCATTTTCCTCTCCGCGCCGGGCGATGAAGATGCGCAGGTCGAGCTCACGCACAACTGGGACGAAAAGGGCTATGGAGAAGGCCGCAACTTCGGACACCTCGCCTACCGTGTCGACAATATCTACGAGAGCTGCCAGCGCCTGATGGACGGCGGCGTCACCATCAACCGCCCGCCGCGCGACGGGCACATGGCGTTCGTGCGCAGCCCCGACAATATCTCGATCGAACTGCTTCAGGCGGGCGACCGATTGCCGCCGCAGGAACCGTGGGCGTCGATGGCAAATACGGGAAAATGGTAAGATGAGCCTCGCGGTCGTCCGTATCCCGGTTCTTTCGGATAATTATGTGTGGCTGATGCGCGACGATAATTCTGGGGCGGTGATGGTCGTCGATCCTGCCGTGGCCGATCCGGTTCTGGAGAAGGCGGCCGAACTTGGCTGGACGATCACGCATATCTGGAACACGCACTGGCACCCCGACCACACCGGCGGCAATGCCGCGATCAAGGCCGCAACCGGGTGCACCATCACGGGCCCTGCCGCCGAAGCGGAACGCATTCCGACGCTGGATGTGCTGGTGCGCGGCGGTGACGTTGTGCTGTTCGGCGCAACCGAGGCGCACGTTATCGACGTTCCCGCGCACACGGCGGGGCATATCGCCTTTCATTTCGCCGACGAACACATCGCCTTTGTCGGCGACACACTGTTCGCGATGGGATGCGGGCGCCTGTTCGAAGGGACGCCTGAGCAGATGTTTGCCAACATGCGCACATTCGAAGCGCTGCCCGACGAAACCGTGATCTATTGCGCGCATGAATATACGCAAAGCAATGGTCGCTATGCGCTGACCGCCGAACCCGGCAATGCTGCGTTAATCGCGCGTATGGATGATGTCGATCGAGCGCGGTTGCGCGGTGAGGCCACCGTGCCGACGACGATTGGGTTGGAACGGGCAACGAACCCGTTCATGCGCGCTGCGACCGTTACCGAACTCGCCGAACGCCGCGCGGCGAAGGACAATTTTCGAGGATAGGAGACATTATGATGTTCCGTATGATCCTGCCACTGACCTTGCTGGCCGGGTGCGCCACGACCACCGAGACGGCGCAGGGCCCCGACCCGAAGCTGACCACCGTGCTCGAGGGTCGCACTGCCGGCAAGTCGCAAAACTGTATCCGGCTCGACCAGGCAACAGGCAACGAGATTTTCCGCGATGCGATCCTGTATCGCGCGGGCCGTGCAACTTATTATGTCGCCGATGCGCCGGGCTGCGGATCGTCGCGTGGGCACAATGATTATATTCTGGTGCAGAATGTGTTCGGATCGCAGCTGTGCCGCGGTGACATTGTCCGGCAAGTCGAGCGCACTGGCGGATTCACGGCGGGCTCGTGCGCAATCCGCGGATTTACGCCTTACACCAAGCCGAAGAGCTGAATTTACGCCTTATACAGCGCATCAAGCCGCGCGCCGTAAGCTTCCTTGATCTTGTGTCGACGAATCTTCATCGACGGCGTCAGCATTTCATTATCCACGGTAAACGCATCAGGCGTGACAGCGATACGGCGCACTTTTTCCATGACCGATAGCTCCGCATTCACGCGGTCGACAGCCGCCATCAGCGCGCGCTGAAACGCCGGATTGTCGGCAAGCGCCTTGCAATCGGGCTTTTCGTCGTTGGCCACCGCCCATTCCATCAGCCATTCGGGATCAGGGACGACAAGCCCGACGAGATGCGGCCGCTTGTCACCCACCACCATTGCCTGAATTATCTCGGGCTGGAGCGTCAGCATCCCTTCGATCTTTTGCGGTGCGACATTATCGCCCTTGTCGTTGACGATCAGGTCTTTTTTTCGATCGGTAATCTTGATCCGGCCCTTGTCGTCGAGATGGCCGACGTCGCCGGTGTGGAGCCATCCATCGACAAGCACCCGGGCGCTTTCTGCAGGGTTGTTCCAATATCCCTGCATGACAAGTTCACCGCGCACGAGGATTTCGCCATCCTCGGCGATCTTCACTTCGGTATTGATCAGCGGCGGGCCGACGGTGTCCATCTTGATGCCTGCGCTCGGGCGATTGCACGAAATAACCGGGCCCGACTCAGTCTGCCCATAGCCCTGCATCAGCGGCAAGCCGAGCGCATGGAAGAACAAGCCGATATCGGGATTAAGTGGTGCACCGCCCGCAACCAGCGCTTTCATCCGGCCGCCGAATTTCTTCTGGACGGCGGGGCGCAGCGTGCGCTTGATGAAAAAATCGACGGGGCGATCCCAGAAAGGGATGCCTTTGCCCAGATCCTTGGCACCGATGGCCAGCGCGCGGCGCAGCAACTTGGGGCCCATCCCGCCCTGTTTTTCGATCGTTTTCAGGATGCGCGCGCGCAGCACTTCGAACAGGCGCGGCACGACGACCATAACGGTCGGCCGCACTTCCTCGATGTTCGCGGCGAGTTTCTCCAACCCTTCCGAATAATAGATCTGGCCACCCAGGCCGATTGGCAAAAACTGTCCTGCCGAATGTTCATAGGCGTGACTGAGCGGCAGGAAGGACAGGAAAACCTCGTCGCCCCAGCCGAAGTCATGGATGAAGATGTCGATGCAGCCCTCGACATTGTGCAGGATCATCCCGTGATGCTGCTTCACGCCGCGCGGGGATCCGCCGGTGCCGCTGGTGTAAATGACGCAGGCGGTATCGGTGCGCGCAAAATCGGCGCCTGCTGCCGTTGCCGCCGGATCCGCCATCTCAACCGAGAGCATCGCCGCCCAGTCGTGAAAGGCGACGTCGCCTGACTGGCCGATTTTCAAGTCCTCGATGCCGATAACAGCCTTGCAAGCGGTCGAGCGGATGACGGCCGGCATCAGTGTGCGCGCAAGCTTTGCCGTCGATACAATGACGGCCTTAGCGCCCGAATCCTGCAGGATATGGCTGTGATCGCGCTCGGTATTCGTGGTGTAGGTCGGCACGGTGATCGCCCCGGCTGCCATGATCGCAAGATCGGCAATGCACCATTCGGGGCGGTTCTCACTGACCAGCATGACGCGGTCGCCACGTTCGATCCCCAGCCGTTTCAGCGCCGCTGCCAGCGCCGACACTTGCAGCGCCGTTTCCTTCCAACTGCGCGAAGCCCAGCTTTTGCCGTCACGATGCCAAAGGAATGGCGCATCGCCGAATTCAGTCGCGCGCGTGAAAAACATCGTCACGAGATTGGGGAAATGTTCGAACTGCCGCATTGTCTCTCCTGTTTGCCGCACCCGTTTTCGGGTATCGGTTATTCGCTCAACGCATCACCCGGGCTGCGCGGATCAGCCGCACCACGCCATCCAGTCGGCGTCCGCTCGACGGCGTTTAGTTTCGATCCCAGATCGGTGACGACGACCATCTGGCCGAGTGCTGCCAGTTCGCGCTGCATGGCGCCAAGCTTGGTGCCCTTTTCCACCAGCAGTGCAGGCCCCGCGAAGTAAATATTCGGAAGCGCGATCGTATCCTGCGCGCTCAGGCCCCAGTCCATATAACCGACCAGCGATTTCATGACATGCATGATGATCCGCTTGCCCCCCGCCGAACCGACCGCCAGCACGACGCGGCCCTTGCGATCGTAAACGATCGTCGGTGACATCGATGAGAGGGGCCGCTTGCCGGGCGCGACAGCATTGGCAACCGGGGCGCCGTCCTTCACGGGCACGAACGTAAAGTCGGTCAGTTCGTTGTTCAGGAAATAGCCGTTGGCGACGAGCTGGCTTCCGAACGGCCCTTCGATCGTCGATGTCATCGATGCGACGTTGCCCGCGCTGTCGGCTGCAACAAAATGCGTTGTTGCCGGCACTTCGGACGATATGCCTGCGGTCCGCGGTTGCGCACCCGGCGGTGTGCCGGCTTCATATTTGGGGAGCGAAGTTGTGAGCGAGATCAACGCCGAGCGACTCTTCAGATAGCGCCGGTCAAGCATGCCGGCGACGGGCACAGCCACGAAATCGGGATCGCCCAGATATTTCTCGCGGTCGGCATAGGCCAGTTGCATGGCTTCGGCGATAACGTGCCACGCCACGGGCGAATCCTTGCCGAGTTTCTTCATGTTAAAACGTTCGATCGTGCCGAGCATTTGCAGGACGGTTGTGGCACCCGAAGAGGGCGGCCCCATGCCGCACACCCTGAACTGCCGATAGGGCGCGCAGACGGCGTCCTTGTCCTGTGCCTTATACGCCGCCAGATCGGCCATGGTCATTGCAGTTGGATTCAGCGCCGACCCTCCGACAGCATCGATGATCGCCTGCCCCTCGGCGCCGGTGTAAAAGGCGTCCGGGCCATCCGACGCCACTTTGCGCAACAGCGCGGCTAGCGCGGGGTTACGCTGGACCATGCCTGCGGTCTTTGGCTTGCCGTCCTGCCAATACAGCGCCTGCGTCGCGGGGAAGTCTTTCCAGATCGGTGCAAGCTGCTGCAAGGCATTTGCCAGCGGACGGTTGATTTCAAAACCTTCGGCAAGGCGGATGGCGGGATCGAACAGCTTTGCCCAGGGGAGTTTTCCCCACCGTTCATGCGTCCGCGCCATCAGGCGGATGTTGCCGGGAACGCCGGTCGACAGCCCGCCGGGAAACGCTTTCATATAGCCCGTCGCTTTGCCGTCGGTCATGAACTGATCGGGGCGTGCCGAGGCGGGCGCCTTTTCACGGCCGTTGATGGTCGCGAGTCTGCCGGTCTTGGCGTCATGATAAAGGATGAAACCACCACCGCCGATGCCCGACGACTGCGGCTCGACGACCGTCAGTGCCAGCATCATTGCCATGGCGGCATCGGCCGCGCTGCCGCCTGCGCGAAGGATTTCCTGGCCCGCCGCGGTTGCCCTGGGGTCGGCGGACGACACCACGCCCCCCGATGCATAAGCTGAAACGGGGTGGATGAATGCGATGAACGCCATGAACAGTCGGACCATGACAGCGACTTTAGGCCGCAAAGCTAAACCGCGTCCACCCCTACGGCATCGGCGACGTGCGCAAAGCCGTCACGCGCAAGTCGCTGGGCAAGACCGGCGGCAATCGACTTTGCCAGACCGGGCCCATGGTAGACGAGCGCCGAGTATATCTGGACCAGCGATGCCCCCGCCCTGATGCGCGCATAGGCTTCGTCGGCGGTGTCGATGCCGCCCGCTGCGATCAGCGTGATCCGGCCGCCCGACGCTGCCCGGAAAGCACGCAGCTTTTCCATCGCGAGCGCTTTGAGCGGCGCGCCTGAAAGCCCTCCGTGTTCGCCCTTCCATGCTGACCCAAGAACCGGTCGCGATATCGTCGTGTTGCCGATGATCAGCGCATCGACGCCCCGCCCGATGCTCACTTCGACGACATCGTCGATCGCAACCGAATCGAGATCAGGCGCGACTTTCAAAAATATCGGCACCGTGCGCAGCGCCATTACGGCTGCAAGCAGTTCATCCAATGCGCCTTTGTCCTGCAATCCGCGCAGCCCCGGCGTGTTGGGTGAACTGACATTGATCGTGATATAGTCGGCCACCGGCGACATCGTGCGCACACCCGCGACATAATCCGCCACCCGATCGGTTGCATCCTTGTTGGCACCAATATTCACGCCGACGATTCCCTGGCGCTTGCGTCGCTGCAACCGGGCAAGTGCTGCTGCAGCCCCGCGATTGTTGAAACCCATGCGGTTGATCACGCCTGCATCCTCGACGAGCCGGAACAAGCGCGGCTTGGGATTGCCCGGTTGCGGCAGCGGCGTCAGCGTGCCGACCTCGACAAACCCGAAACCAAGCCTCAGCATGGCATCAGGCACTTCGCCATCCTTGTCGAACCCGGCGGCTAGCCCGACGGGTGACGGAAACCGGATGCCAGCCACCTGATTGGCCAGAGACAACGGAAATTGCTGCTGGCCGTGCGGCATTCGCCTGAGCATCGCAATCGTCACGCGATGTGCCAATTCGGGACTGAGCCCGAACAGGGCCGGACGGGCAAAGCGGTAGAGCATTCGATTGCAGCTAACAGCACCCTTCCAATGCGTCAAAACAGTGACAAAAATGCCGCAAAAAAAGGAGGTTAATGTCGATTTTGTCCAATACGACTCGGTTGCGGGAGCCTAGCAGACTCGAGCGACCCGAAGGGCTCCCGGATGAAAGTTCGGGAAACCTTTTCACTTACGGCTCGGCGCGGGGAACTGCGCCGGGCCGCTTTTCTTTGCGCGCCATTTGTGGCTATACAGTCTCCATAAGGATAATGGGGCGCTTATTTAGCGGTGTCGGCTATCACGCTTGACTACGCGGCTGCAGACGAGTCGCTGCGGAAGCACCTTTCGGTGTTTTACGAGTTCAAAGCCGACGTCCCTGTCTTTGAAGATGTCGAGCGCGCCGATCTGGCGCAAGTCCGTTTCCAGCTCAGCGGCAGCAACGGCACTTACAGTTTTGCCGATGGCACCGTTCAGGCCGCACCCGACATTCAGATCATCGGCCCGACGACGGGGCCGACGCGTGTCCGCGTTATCGGTCCGGTTCACACATTCGGTGCGGGGCTCCTGCCGGCCGGATGGAGCAGCCTGCTTGATTTCGAGGCGTCGCTGCTCGTCAACCGCGTCATCGATGCCACCGATCTCTTCGGCAAGGGCCTTTACAAGACGCTCGACGAATTTCGCGCGACGACGACATTGCAGGAAAAAGTGATCATCGGCAGCCGACTTGCCCGGCAGCTGATCGAGCGCGGCCACAATGCGGCCTTTGACTTCGCCCGGATCGTCGACGATTGGCTTGCCGATTCACCGTCGCCACAGGTTGACACGCTCGTCGCGGCCACTGGCCTGTCGCGTCGTCAGGTCGAGCGCAATTGCAAGGCAATCTATGGCTCGCCACCAAAGTTGCTTGCACGCAAATATCGTGCACTGCGAGCGGCGATCATGCTCGCCAAACATGAAGCGGGCGCGCAGGAACTGATCGACCACGGCTTTTACGATCAGTCGCATTTTATCCGCGAGATCAAGCATTTCACGGGCGTTACACCCAAGACGATCACCGATGATCTGCCGACGCTGGCGGCGCTCACATTGAAGCGCACCGAGGTTATCGGCCTCTCGCCGCTGGTGACTAAAACCTGAGCGGACTTGTAATCCGATCAAATTACTCCGATTAAGCTATAATGCGACTTTCCAGCCTCGCCGATTATGCTGTTGTGATGATGAGCGCCGCTGCGCGCCACGGCTGCGGCGCGCGTTTGTCCGCGACATTGCTGGCCGGGGAAACGCATGTTCCCCTGCCAACTGCGCAAAAGCTGATGCAGCGATTGGCGCAGGCCGGGCTGCTGTCGTCGCTGCGCGGCACCGGTGGCGGGTTCAAACTGACGCGGCCCGCATCGTGCATCAGCCTTGCCGACATCATCGAAGCGGTCGAAGGGCCGATCGCGATGACGACATGCGTCGACACGTCGCGTGACGATTGCGCGCTCGACCATCATTGCGCGGTCAAGCCGCACTGGGGCGTCGTCAACGGTGCCGTTCGCGGTGCGCTCGCTAGTGTCAGCTTAACAACATTGTCAGAGGCCCGTTGAATGGCATCGCGTAATCTTGAAGCATATGCAGCCGCCGAGCAGGTTGCCGATTACGAGCATGGCTGGTCGTCGGATATCGAGACCGATTTTGCGCCGAAGGGGCTGACCGAAGATACCGTCCGCTTCATTTCGGCCAAGAAAGACGAGCCGCAGTGGATGCTCGACTGGCGGTTGAAAGCGTTCCGGATGTGGCAGACGATGGAAGCCCCTGACTGGGCCAAGCTCGAGATCGCGCCGATCGATTATCAGGACGCCTATTATTACGCGGCGCCCAAGGCGAAGCCCAAGCTCGGCAGCCTCGACGAAGTCGATCCTGAAATCCTGCGCGTCTATGAAAAGCTCGGCATCCCGATCGAGGAGCAGAAAGTGCTCGCGGGCGTCGAGGGTGCGCGGCGGGTTGCGGTCGATGCGGTGTTCGACAGTGTGTCGGTGGCGACCACCTTCCGTGCCGAACTCGAACGCGGGGGGGTCATTTTCCGTTCGATCTCGGAGGCGATCCGCGAATATCCCGATCTCGTCCGCAAATGGCTCGGCAAGATCGTGCCGATGCGCGACAATTATTTCGCGACACTCAACTGCGCGGTCTTTTCGGACGGGACGTTCGTCTACATCCCCGAAGGCGTCCGCTGCCCGATGGAGCTTTCCACTTATTTCCGCATCAACGCGGAAAATACCGGCCAGTTCGAACGCACGCTGATCATTGCCGACAAGGGCAGCTATGTGAGCTACCTCGAAGGCTGCACCGCGCCGATGCGCGATGAGAACCAGCTCCACGCCGCGGTCGTCGAACTGGTCGCGCTCGATGATGCCGAGATCAAATATTCGACCGTCCAGAATTGGTACCCCGGCGACGCGGAGGGCAAAGGCGGTATCTATAATTTCGTGACCAAGCGCGCCTTGTGTCAGGGGCGGAACTCGAAGGTCAGCTGGACTCAGGTCGAAACCGGCAGCGCGGTGACGTGGAAATATCCGTCGTGCGTCCTCAACGGCGAGAACAGCGTCGGTGAATTCTATTCGGTCGCGGTGACGAACAATTACCAGCAGGCCGACACCGGCACCAAAATGATCCACAACGGCAAGGGCAGCCGCTCGACCATTGTCAGCAAGGGCATCAGCGCCGGGCACAGCAACAACACCTACCGCGGTTTGGTGCGCGTCGCGCCGAATGCCGAAGGCGTGCGCAACTTCACCCAGTGCGATTCGCTGCTGCTGGGGACCCTAAGCGGCGCGCACACCGTCCCCTACATCGAAGTCCGCAACCCCAGCGCGCAAATCGAGCATGAAGCGACGACGTCGAAGATTTCGGACGACCAGATGTTTTACGCGATGCAACGCGGGCTGAACGCCGAAGAAGCGGTGGCGCTGATCGTCAACGGCTTTGCAAAGGAAGTGTTGCAGCAACTGCCGATGGAATTTGCGGTCGAGGCGCAGAAGCTGCTGGGGATTTCGCTTGAGGGGAGCGTGGGGTGAGCGATACTTTACCAGCTCTCATAGTCGCCGTTGTCCTTCTGACGTTGGCCGTCTTTAACGGTCGCATTGCTTTAAAAGAGCGCAGCGCGGGGCGATCCTATTCTTACTTTCGCTTACCTGCTGAGCGCACCCGCGAGCATCATCCGCTCAGGTTACGCAACCGACTTGTCGAACGGTGGCTTCTTGCCGCCATGTTTGCATTGCCGGGTTTATTCTTGCTCGTTGTCTTTATCGTAGCTGAAATTTGATGCTCCAAATCAATAACCTCCACGCCAGCGTCGGCGACAAGCCGATCCTCAAGGGCCTCACCCTATCGCTGGGTTCGGGCGAGATCCATGCGATCATGGGGCCGAATGGTGCCGGAAAATCGACGCTGGGCTATGTGCTGGCGGGGCGGCCGGGGTATGAGGTGACCGATGGTTCGGTGCACTTCACCCCTTCGCTGTGCTCCGGCGAAGGCCGGAGCCTTGGAGATGGCGAACAGGGCTCCGGCCTGCGCCGGAGCACAGGGGAGGCCATCGACCTCCTCGCCCTCTTGCCCCACGAACGCGCTGCAGCCGGTCTGTTCCTCGGCTTCCAGTATCCGGTCGAAATCCCCGGCGTGTCGAATGTCCAGTTCCTGCGCGAAGCCCTCAACGCCCAGCGCAAGCATCGCGGCGAAGCCCCGCTCTCGGGCGCGGAATTCCTCAAGATCGCGCGCGCACAGGCGGCCGCGCTCGACATGGATATGGACATGCTCAAGCGCCCGGTGAATGTCGGCTTTTCGGGCGGCGAGAAGAAGCGCAACGAAATGGTGCAAATGGGCATCATCGACCCCGCGCTCGCGATTCTCGATGAAACCGACAGCGGCCTCGACATCGATGCGCTACGTGTGGTGGGCGACGGCATCAACCGGATCATGCGCAAGCCCGACAAGGCGGTGCTGCTGATCACGCACTACCAGCGCCTGCTCGATTATGTGCGCCCCGACTTCGTCCACGTGCTGGCTGACGGCAAGATCACCCGCACCGGCGGCCCCGAACTCGCGCTCGAGCTCGAACGCGAGGGTTACAAGGAACTGGCGGCATGAGTATTGTCGAACGACCTTTTGCGCCCGAAGATGCGCCTGCGCTCACCGACCTGCTGAATGCGATCATTGCGCGCGGCGGCACGACGGCGCGGCAAATTGCGTTTACGCCCGAGGCGTTGGCGCAATCGGATTTTAATGGCCCGGATGTCCACATCTGCCTCGTCGCCGTCGATCCCGCGACACATCGGATCGAGGGATATCAGACACTCGGTCGCAATCCCGATCTGCCCGACGAAATTGGGGACATCGCAACGTTTGCCCGTATCGATGGCGCCCAGCGGGGCGTCGGCTCGGCACTATTCGCAGCGATGATCGTTGCGGCACGTGCGCATGGGCTCACTGCGATCAACGCGACGATCCGCGCCGACAATACAGGCGGTCTTGCATTTTATGCCAAACAGGGTTTTGCCGATGATGCGGTGACGGTGGCCATTCCGCTGGCCGATGGCACGCCGGTGGATCGCGTCCACAAGCGCTATGTGCTGACGGAGGCAATGGCGGCATGACAATCGCGACAGGCCTTCCGACCCGTAAAGACGAAGCCTGGCGCTATAGCGACCATGATGCTGTCTCTCCCCTGTGGCCCGTCCCCGCGCCGACCGTCGTCGACGTGCCAGCGGAACAGATGGCCATACGTCACCTAATCGCCGACAGCGGCATTCATGATTACATGATCACGATCGGGGCCGGCGCGCGGATGGACTTTCATGTGCTCAACGCAGGCGCGGGCTATGGCCGGATTGCCATCGATGTGACGCTCCGCGACGGCGCGCATTTCGAATTCGGTGCCGTGCAGATCGGCGGCGGCACGGCCAATCTCGAAGTCGTGACGACAGTGCGTCATGTCGAACCCAATGCGACGAGCAAGCAGATCGTCCGTAGTGTCCTCGGTGGAACCGCGACTGGTTCCTATCTCGGCAAAGTCGCCGTTTCCCGCGACGCGCAAAAGACAGACAGCGTGCAATCGGTAAAAGCCATGCTCCTCACGCGCACGGCAACGGCGAACGCCAAGCCCGAGCTGGAAATCTATGCCGACGACGTGAAATGCGCGCACGGCGCGACAGTCGGCGAGCTCGACCGCAACGCCATGTTCTATCTCGCCGCGCGCGGGCTACCGCCAGCCGAGGCGCAAACGCTGCTGTTGCAGGCCTTTGTCGCCGAAGTGTTCGAAGGTGCCGAGGCGCAGACCGGTTTGGAAGCCGCAGCGCTGGCTGCGCTGGAGCGCCTGTCGTGATTGCCGAGACCCTGACCCGTCCGCTGGATTACCGCGCCGATTTTCCCGGCATCGGTGGCTGGCATTATCTGGATACGGCGGCAACGGCCCAGAAGCCGCAGGCTGTGATCGACGCGACCGTCAATGCGATGGGCCGCGATTACGCAACTGTGCATCGCGGCGTCTATGCGCGATCGGCGGACATGACGATTGCCTATGAAGCCGCGCGTCGGCGGGTGGCGAGCTTCATCGGTGCGGCGACGGACAATGAAATCGTCTTCACGCGTGGTGCGACCGAAGGGATCAATCTTGTCGCCCGATCGCATCCGAACGGCCGTGTGCTGCTGTCGCAACTGGAGCATCATTCGAACATCGTGCCGTGGCAACTGGCGGGTTATCAAATCGACGTCTGCCCGCTGACCGCCGATGGACAGATCGACCTCGATGCCGCCGAAGCCATGCTGACGCCGGCGCACACCATGGTTGCCCTTGCGCATGTCTCGAATGTCTTGGGCGGCGTTCTCGATGCGCGGCGCGCGGCGCGGCTCGCGCATAATGTCGGCGCAAAATTGCTGCTCGATGCCTGCCAGTCGGTGCCGCATTTACCGGTCAATGTGGCGGCGCTCGATTGCGATTTCCTCGTTTTTTCGGGCCACAAGCTTTACGGGCCGACCGGCGTCGGCGTACTTTGGGGCCGCGCCGAGCATCTTGATGCGATGCCGCCGTGGCAGGGCGGCGGCGCGATGATCGATCGTGTGACCTTTGAAAAGACGACCTACGCCGACGCACCCGGACGATTCGAAGCGGGAACGCCCGCAATCGTCGAAGTGCTCGGTCTTCACGCTGCGATCGATTATGTCGCTGCGATCGGGATGGAAACGATTCACGCGCATGAAACTGCACTTGTCGCGCAATGCCGCGACGCGCTGCAGTCGATCAATGCAGTGACACTTTATGGGCCCGAAGACGCTGCAGGCATTGTCAGCTTCAATGTCGAGGGCGTCCATCCCCATGACGTGGGCACGATCCTCGATGAAGAAGGCGTGGCGATCCGCGCGGGCCACCATTGCTGTCAGCCGCTGATGGCTTATCTTGGTGTGGATGCCACGGCGCGCGCGAGTTTCGGGATTTACAACAATAGCGCGGATGTGGAAGCGCTGGTGCGCGGGCTGACGCGCGTAAGGAAGCTGTTCGGATGAAAGTGGAAGAAGTCACATCGGTGGAAGCGCCGCCGAAAGCGCGCGTCGAATATGAGCGCAAGCGCGACTATCTCGACGGTTTCTTGACAGCAAAGCCGCCGGCACTGTCCCCTGAAGAACCCGGTGGCGACCTGTACGAAAAGGTCATCGACGCCCTGAAGGAAATTTTCGACCCCGAAATCCCTGTCAATATCTACGACCTTGGCCTCATCTACGGCGTCGAAGTCGATGAAGGCCATGTCACCGTTTCGATGACGCTGACGACACCCAACTGCCCGGTGGCCGAAACCATGCCGATGGAAGTCGAAATGCGCGTCGGTGCCGTGCCCGGCGTCGGGGTTGCTGAAGTGAACCTTGTCTGGGATCCGGCTTGGGATCCAGGTAAGATGACCGACGAAGCGAAACTCGAATTGGGAATGCTATGACGACTGCCACGCGCATCCGCCCTGCCGCGCTGACACTAACCGCCAGCGCCGAACAACGCATTGCCGATCTCATGGCGAAAGCGCCTGCCGACGCCATCGGGGTCAAACTTTCGACCCCGCGCCGGGGCTGTTCGGGATTGGCCTATTCGGTCGATTATGTCACCGAAGCGGTGCCGTTCGATGAAAAAATCGAAACCCCCGGCGGGACGTTTTTCGTCGATGGCGGATCGATCCTTTACCTGATCGGCAGCCGGATGGACTGGGTCGAGGATGATTTTACCGCAGGGTTCGTCTTCGAAAATCCCAATGCAAAAGGCGCCTGCGGCTGCGGCGAGAGTTTTACGGTTTAGAAGCCGAACGAATAACGAAGCGCACCGCCGATGTCGTCAGGCGCAGCGGCGAAATTGCCCGGCTGTTGCCGCCAATAACTGTTGACTGTCAGAAAGCCCGGCCCAATCGCGTGCGCGTAGACGGCTTCGAGGTCGCGTTCACGCCCGCTCGGTGTAAGATTAACGAGATCGAGATCGGCGACGGCAATGCCACCGGCGATGACGCGCAACGGCTCCGACCAGCGCAGCGAGAATCTGTCGTCACGAGCAAAGAGCGACGTCCGCGTTACATCGACCGCAAATGCCTGCGTCGCGAGCATCGAATTTGCGCGCGCTGCACCTGCCGGGATCAGCGTCCACCCGCGCCGGTATTCGCCGCCGATCTGCCAGTAGCGCGCTGGGGCCAGTGTCACACGGGCGTCACCGAACCAGCTCGTCGCACCTTCGCCGCCGAGGCCACCGAGGAACCGCGCACCTAAGATCGTTTCGCGCTCGGTCATCCGTGTAAGCCGTCCGGCCAGGCTGACCGGCCCGATGTCGCCGTCTGCACCAAGGGTCAGCGCGGCATAGCCGTAGCGCTGCGTCCGGCCCCCGCGCGGGCTTA
>JBGSMP010000224.1:0-1654 GCA_041740105.1 Sphingomonadaceae bacterium | reverse complement strand
GAGAAGTTTACCGTGAACCGCGGCCCGCACGTCGACAAGAAGTCGCGCGAGCAGTTCGAAGTTCGCACCTACAAGCGGTTGCTCGATATCGTGCAGCCCAACGCCCAGACCGTCGACGCGCTGATGAAGCTCGATCTGGCTGCGGGCGTGAATGTTGAGATTAAGCTGGCCTAAGCCAGCCGAAACGCCCCCGTTTCCGCGGGGGCCTCTATCGTTGGAGCCCTAAGCGCTCCATCTGACGATAGGGTGGATACCGCCGGATCTGATCCGGGCTGCGTCCCCCGTCTCGCTTTAGCGGCCAACCGGCCTGCCAAAGCAATCAGCCCGGACGGGGCGATGCAAGACAATTTGGGCTGAATGGGTTGCGGCGCTTTGCGTTGCGGCCTGCCAAGCACCTGTGGATGGTCCGCAGGTGCCTCTGTTGAGGAGTAATGACGATGCGCACCGGCGTTATCGCAAAGAAAGTCGGGATGACCCGCCTCTTCCAAGAGGATGGACGGCACGTGCCGGTCACTGTTCTCGCGTTGGAAGATTGCCAGGTGGTTTCGCACCGTACCGCAGACCGTGATGGCTACTTCGCCGTCCAGCTCGGCGCAGGCGAAGCCAAGCAAAAGAACGTTGCCAAGCCGCAACGTGAACATTTCGCCAAGGCCGATGTCGGCCTGAAAAAGCGCGTCGCTGAATTCCGCGTCGAAAACGCCGATGGCCTCGTGCCGGTCGGTTCGACCATCAGTGCTGAGCATTTCATCGCCGGTCAGATGGTCGACATCACCGGTCACACGCAGGGCAAGGGCTTTGCCGGCGCCATGAAGCGTTGGGGCTTCGGCGGTATGCGCGCCACCCACGGCGTTTCGATCTCGCACCGTGCGCACGGTTCGACGGGTAACCGTCAGGATCCGGGCCGCGTGTTCAAGGGCAAGAAGATGGCGGGCCATATGGGCGACCGTCAACGCACTCAGCAGAACCTCGAAATCGTCCGTACGGATGCTGAGCGCGGCCTGCTCTTTGTCAAGGGCTCGGTGCCCGGCGCGAAGAACGGCTGGTTGCTGGTGCGCGACGCCGTGAAGCTGCCATTGCCTGAAGGCGTGCCGTTCCCCGGCGCAGTCCTGTCAAAGCATGCTCCTGTCGCTGAAGAGACCCCCTCGGTTGCTGAAACGGCAATTGACGATGTGGTCGCAGTCGAAGCTGTCGAAACCGACACTCCGGCCGCCGACGAAAATAAGGAAGGCTGAGCCATGAAAATTAAGGTTCAGAACATCGACGGATCGGAGCTGAAGGGCGCCGACATCGAGCTTTCGGACGACGTGTTCGGCATTGAGCCGCGCGCTGACATCCTGCACCGGGTCGTGACCTGGCAGCTCGAAAATCGTCGCGGCACCGCCCGCCCGACGCGTGAGCGTTCGGAAGTGGCCCGCACCGGCAAGAAGTTCGGCAAGCAGAAGGGCGGCGGTACCGCTCGTCACGGCGACCGTGCAGCCCCGATCTTCATCGGCGGCGGTAAGGCCCACGGCGCGCGCAAGCGTGAGTTCGAGCAATCGCTCAACAAGAAGATCCGTGCGCTCGGCCTCAAGATGGCACTGTCGTCCAAGGCGAAGGACGGTCTTGTGATCGTTGACAGCCTCGAACTGTCGGACGCCAAGACCAAGGTGCTCAA
>JBGSMP010000191.1:0-3002 GCA_041740105.1 Sphingomonadaceae bacterium | reverse complement strand
TGCGCGAGACCACCATGGCGCCCGAAACGCGCGGGCTGATCCGCATCACCTTGCCGCAGTGGCGGCAGAAGAAGGTCCAGGCTTTGGTTGAGGTTTTGGCAGGCTGATGCTCCCCGTGCTTTCGTCTGGGCGGATCGTACTGCGCCCGCTCCTGCTCGAGGACGCCGACGCAGCGCACCGCTTTCTGAGCGATGAGGAGGTTATGCGCTATTGGAGCAGCGGACCTCACGTCGATCTGGACGAGACGGAACAATATATTATGGGCAATTGCGACGGCGGCTCACACGAGAGTTGGGCGATTACACAAGATGATGACTCGGCGATCGGCTGGGTCAATTTTACTGCGCACCGACCCGGCGTTTACGAAATCGGCTATATACTTGCGCGCGACGCTTGGGGCCAAGGGCTTGCGTACCAAGCGTTGCGTTTGGCCATCGCACACATTTTCGACACGCTCGACGCGCGGCGGATATTCGCCGACACGGATCCCGAGAACGTAGCCTCAATCGGCCTGCTCGAACGCCTCGGCTTTACTTGCGAGGGACGACTGCGCGCAGAATGGCAAACCCATATCGGCATCCGCGATAGCCTGATATTCGGGATGCTTTCGGACGAATGGCGCGGCTAATATGCGCCTCACGCATCAATTGCCTCCTCATCCACCCGCGCCGCATTTTCCTGAATGAAATTGAAGCGATGCTCGGGGTTTTTGCCCATCAACCGTTCCACCAGATCGCGGACGCCCGCTCGGTCTTCATATTCCTGGGGGAGGGTGACACGGAGCAGCGTGCGCGTCTTCGGGTCCATCGTCGTTTCGCGAAGCTGGTTCGGGTTCATCTCGCCCAGCCCCTTGAAGCGGCCGACATCCACTGTCTTGCCCTTGAATTCCTTCGCCTCGATTTCCGCCCGGTGCGCGTCGTCGCGGGCGTAGAGTGACTTTGCGCCGACGGTCAGGCGATAGAGCGGCGGCTGCGCGAGGAACAAATGCCCCTTGCGCACGACATCGGGCATTTCCTGAAAGAAGAACGTCATCAGCAGCGTCGCGATATGCGCGCCGTCGACGTCGGCGTCGGTCATGATGATGACGCGTTCATAACGCAACGCATCGGCGTCGCATTTGTCGCGCATCCCGCAGCCGAGCGCGAGCGCCAGATCGGCGATTTCGCTGTTGGCGCGGATCTTGTCAATAGTCGCGCTGGCGACGTTCAGGATCTTGCCCCTAATGGGAAGGATTGCCTGCGTCTTGCGGTCGCGTGCCTGCTTGGCGGAGCCACCCGCGCTGTCGCCCTCGACGATATAGAGTTCAGTGCCTTCGTTGCCGTCGTTCGAACAATCGGTGAGCTTGCCGGGCAGCCGGAGTTTCCTCGCAGAGGTCGCGGTCTTGCGCTTGACCTCGCGCTCGGCCTTGCGCGCGAGCCGCTCGTCCATCCGGTCCATGACATAAGTCAGCAGCGCGCGGCCGCGATCCATATTGTCGGTCAGATAATGGTCGAAATGATCGCGCAGTGCGTTCTCGACGAGCCGCGCGGCCTCGGGTGAGGTCAGCCGGTCCTTGGTCTGTGATTGAAACTGCGGATCGCGGATGAAGACCGAAAGCATCGTTTCGGACGGTGCGATGACGTCTTCGGGCTGAATGTCGGCGGCTTTCTTGTTGCTGACGAGCGCCCCGAACGCGCGCAGTCCCTTGACGATGGCCGCCCGCAACCCTGCTTCATGCGTGCCGCCATCAGGCGTCGGTATCGTATTGCAATACCAAGAGAAACTGCCGTCGCTCCACAGCGGCCAGGCAACCGCCCATTCGACGCGGCCTTGCGCTTCGCCGGGGAAATCTTGCGATCCGGCGAAGAATTCGGCTGTGGCACATTCGCGCTCGCCGACCTGTTCGCGGAGATGATCCGACAGGCCGCCGGGAAACTGGAACACTGCCTCGGCGGGGGTCTCGTCGCTGATCAGCTCGGGCGCGCATTTCCAACGGATTTCCACGCCAGCAAAGAGATACGCTTTCGACCGCGCAAGCTTATGCAGCCGCGCGGGTTTGAAACTCAGCTCACCGAAAATCTCGGAATCGGGCACGAATGAAACGCTGGTCCCGCGCCGGTTCTGCACCGGGCCTAGCTTTTCGAGCGCACTCATCGTCTGCCCCTGCGCAAACCGCTGGCGGAAAAGCTCCTTGTTGCGCGCGACTTCGACGATGGTTTCGGCCGACAGGGCATTGACGACACTGACCCCAACGCCGTGCAGACCGCCCGACGTGGCATAGGCCTTGCCGTCGAACTTGCCGCCCGAATGAAGCGTCGACATAATGACTTCTAGCGCCGATTTGTCGGGAAATTTGGGATGCGGATCAACCGGAATGCCGCGACCGTTGTCGATCACGGTCAGGCGATTGCCTAGCTCCAGCGTAATCTCGATCCGCGTGGCATGTCCCGCCACGGCCTCATCCATCGCATTGTCGAGCACTTCGGCGGCGAGATGGTGATAGGCCCGCTCGTCGGTCCCGCCCACATACATGCCGGGGCGGCGGCGGACCGGCTCAAGCCCTTCGAGAACCTCGATCGACGACGCGTCATAACCGGTCGAAGGCGTGGCGGAGGAAGACGCAAAAAGATCAGTCATTGCCCCGCGCTATAGAGACGCGCGGCGCCGAGTTGCAAGGCACCTCGCTCTTTCAGCGAACGCGCGGCCCCCCAAAGGGCATCGGCGGTGGTGCGCGGCGATCGCGGCGCGGCATTTGCGCCTGATACGCTTGTCCGCAATGCTGGACACAATAAGGGAAGCCCGGATTTACGACATTGCCGCAAAAGTGGAAATCGGGCTCGCCAGGATGCCCCAGCGGCCATTTGCAAATTTTGTCATTGAGATCGAGCAAGGTCGTCTTGCCGGCCATTTCAGGGGCAGGCTTTGCTGGCACGAGCCGACGCGGCGGGGCAGGTGTGGACGGCGGGGCCTGATCGCCCGGGCCCTGGCGAAGGAAACCGCCGGGACCGACTGAACGAAGCTGA
>JBGSMP010000180.1:0-3868 GCA_041740105.1 Sphingomonadaceae bacterium | reverse complement strand
GGTTCAGGTGGCGGCGGCCGTGGCGGGCCGCCGAGGGGACGTTCGTAGGAGAAATCCTCAGACGGCGGCGCGTTGAACGGGTTGGAGGCTGATTTGACAGCGACCGAAAAGATAGCGCTGTTGGTCGTCGCTGTTGTCGTCCTTGCCGCGTTGATCGCTACGCCTGCATTGATTGCGCTTGTGCGTCGGCACCCAGAGCGTCGACTCATCTATAAGCTATCTCCCCTTTCAACGTTCTCATTCATCCTTTGGGGTGCGCTTATCGTCTGGGCGGCATCGGACCAGCGCAACGATGGCATTGTATCGAAGTATGTTGAGAGGTTGCGTGCGAATAACCGCCTGCCGTGGGTTATTGTGGCACTCCTTGCCTTAGGTGTCGTTGGAAGCTTGGTGACTTTTTTGGGCCGTGCATAGGATTTGGCGTTAGGCTTCCGACATCCCAAAAATCACATCCCAATGCCGTTTTTCCAGCGGCACGACCGACAAGCGGAATTGTTTGAACATCTGCATATCGGCAAGCGCGGGCTCGGCTTTCATCGAAGCCAAAGTCACCGGCTTGGCCAGCGCGCGTAGCGGCGCCACGTCGACCGCGTAGAACACGCCCTTCGGGTCGGTTGCGTCTAGATGTGCAAGGCCGACGACTTCCATGATGCCGACAGCTTCAAGCCCTTCGTTCGAATGATAGAAGAAGATCGGATCGCCCAGCGCCATGGCGCGCAGGTAAATCCCGACCTGATAATTGCGGGTCCCGTCCCAGATGGTGCGGCCGTCGCGGATCAGGTCGGCCCAGCTGTATTTCGACGGTTCGGATTTCATCAACCAATATTGCATGACGAAGCCTTGCCAGTGCGCGGTGACGGGAGCAAGGCTCCAGCATGGCACGAAAACTGATATCGTCGGGATCGCCCTTCGAAGCGACCGTCGGCTATTCGCGCGCCGTCGTTCAGGGCGCATGGTGCTTTGTCGCGGGCACGACGGGCTATGATTATGCCACAATGACAATGCCCGACGCGATCGAGGATCAGACGCGCAATGCGCTCGCCACGATCGAGAAAGCATTGGTCGAAGGCGGGTTCGCGTTGAGCGATGTCGTGCGGGTGACCTATTACATCGCGGACGCTGCGTATTGGGAACCTGTCGGCCCGGTGCTGGGTTCGGTCTTTGGCAGCATTCGGCCGGCGGCGACGTGCATCGTGACGGGGCTGGTTACGCCCGAAATGAAGATCGAGATCGAAGTCACGGCATTCAAAGGATAGCGATATGGTCAAAGCAGTATGGAACGGCGTCACAATTGCCGAAAGTGACGATACCGTCGTCGTCGAAGGCAATCATTATTTCCCGCGCGCGAGCGTTAGCGATGGCGTGCTGACCGAAAGCGCGACGACGAGCACTTGCCCGTGGAAAGGCACAGCAAATTATCATTCGATCAGCGCGGGCGGTGCGGAAAACCGCGATGCGGCATGGTATTATCCCGACCCGAAATCGGCCGCGAGCGAGATCAAGGACCGGATCGCATTCTGGAAAGGTGTGACGGTTGGGTGACGCGGTAACTTTGACGCGCTAGACGTCATTGCATGTCCACGACTTACACCATCGACACGTCAACCAGCCGGGCGAATCCGACACCGGTCCCGATGAAGCGGCTCACGATCCCGGCGATCCGGGCGCGCAAAGACAAGGGCGTCACGGCCGAACCGCTGGTCATGCTGACCGCCTATACCGTGCGGATGGCGCAGATCCTCGATCCGCATTGCGACATATTGCTGGTCGGCGATTCGCTCGGGCAAGTGATTTACGGATTGCCGTCCACGTTGGCGGTGACGCTCGACATGATGGGCGCGCATGGCGCGGCGGTCGTGCGCGGCAGTTACCACAGTGTCGTGATCGTCGATATGCCGTTCGGGAGTTACGAAGCGTCGCCGCAGCAGGCTTTTGCGAGTGCGAGCCGTGTCATGGCCGAAACCGGCTGCGCAGGCGTGAAGCTCGAGGGCGGCGTGGCAATGGCCGAGACGATGGCCTTCCTGTCGGCGCGCGGCATTCCGGTGATGGGGCATGTCGGGTTGACGCCGCAAGCCGTAAACCAGCTCGGTGGTTATGCTGCGCGGGGGCGGAGCCAAGCGGAATATGCGCGAATTCTGGACGATGCCAATGCCGTGTCGCAGGCGGGTGCATTTGCGATGGTGCTCGAAGGTGTCGTCGATACGCTGGCGGACACGGTGGCGGCAACCGTCGACGTGCCGGTGATCGGCATCGGGGCGTCGGCCAAATGCGATGGGCAGGTGCTGGTTACGGAAGACATGCTCGGCCTGTTCGAACGGACGCCGCGCTTTGTGAAGCGCTACGCTGCGATGGCGGATTTCATCGATGCGGCAGCGGGGGCCTATGCCGCCGATGTTCGTGCGCGAACCTTTCCGACCGACGATCAGATTTACAAGCCGAAGCCCTGAAGATGCAGGGACTAGCCGCGCCGGACAAGCCCCGCTAAGGCTGCCCGCCAGTTTCCCCCTTGTGAAAGCGTGCTCCCTTGGCTGTACCGCCGACGACCAACGAACAGTTTATCCGCGAAGTCGATGATGAACTTCGCCGCGATCAGGCACTTACGATCTGGAAGCGTTACGGTCGCTGGATCATCGTCCTGATCGTCGGGGGTCTGGCGTTATTTGCGGGCTATCTCTGGTGGCAGAATGACCGCGAGACGAAGCGCGGCGTCGAAGGCGAGCAGTTGAGCGGCGCGCTTGATGATCTGGCCGCCGGCAAGAATGAGACAGCCAAGGCGCAGCTCGGCAAACTGGCGGGCGCGCCAAACAGCGGTGTCGCGGTTGCGGCAAAACTCGCCGATGCGGCGCTGGCGCTGAGCAAGGGTGACATAAAGGGCGCAAGCGCGACTTATGGTGCGATCGCGGCCGATACCAAACTCGACGCGCCATATCGCGATCTCGCGCTCGTGCGGCAAACGGCTGCGGAGTTCGACACGCTCAAACCTGAGGACGTTGTGGCGCGATTGAAGCCGCTTGCGGCACCAGGCAATCCATGGTTCGGGAGTGCGGGCGAGATGGTCGGCATTGCCTATCTCAAAATGGGCAAGGATGAACTTGCCCGCGCCATGTTTGCTGCCGTTGCCAAAGATGATGGCGTGCCCGAAAGCATTCGCGAGCGCGTTGTCCAGCTCGCAGGAAATTCAGGGGTCGATATCACTCCGACACAAGGCGTTGACGTAAAATGATGAAACCGAACAAGTCCCTTATCGCGCTTGCCGCGCTCGTTGCGCTTGGCGGCTGCGGGATATTCAAGGGCTCGAAGCCGAAAACCGCGCTGCTCGGCGATCGCGTGCCGATCCTGACGTCGGAATCGGGAGTCGAGATCGATCCCGCGCTGGCCGATGTCGCGGTCGTCCTGCCGGCTGCGGTGGCAAACGACAGCTGGACGCAATCCGGCGGCAATGCGGCGAAATCGATGGGCCATCTGGCGTTGCCGATCGGCGGTGGCCCAGCATGGACAGCGAAGATTGCAGGCGCTTCGAAGGAAGCACGGCTTGCGGCTGCCCCTGTCATTGCAGACGGCAAGCTTTTCGTCATGGGCACCGATGCGGTGATCACGGCCTACAACGCGAATACGGGTGCGCGGCTCTGGTCGGTCGCGTTCGGCAATGCCGGTGACAACAAGGCGTCGCTGTTTGGCGGCGGGGTCAGCGTCGAAGGCGCGTTTCTGTATGCGACCAACGGCATCGGCGATGTCGGCGCGCTGAACGTTGCCGATGGCTCGGTTGTCTGGACAAAGCGGCCCGGCGCGCCGTTGCGTGGCGCCCCCACAATCGCGCTCGGCAGTGTTTTCGTGATGAGCCAGGACAATCAGCTGATTGCGCTGAAGG
>JBGSMP010000176.1:0-4446 GCA_041740105.1 Sphingomonadaceae bacterium | reverse complement strand
TGGCAGCGATGCCGCCGCCGCCTGCGATCAGTGCGTTGCGGCGGGAGATGCCACGCGGCGCGACGATAGGCGCATGCGGCTTTGCGGTACCCAGGCCGATAATACCCGCCACCACTTTGCCGATCTCCGGCGCCTCCTGCCGCCCTCTCCACTTCGACAGGTCGATCAGATGATATTGCCGAAACCCCAGCGGCGCTTCGGTCCCGTCCAGCGATACCGGCACGATGCGTTTGCGGTCACGCGCGTGCGCAGCCTCATCGCGAACCCAGTCTGAACCGACCGACGCTGCGGACCAAACGACGATTACGGCGTCGGCAGCGGCGAGTTTTGCCTCGATCATTTCGGCAAAGCCTGATCCGCCTTCGATCAGCGCATCCCACCAGACGTCATAACCTTGCGCGACAAGCGCAGCGGCAAGCGGCTTGACGCGCGGACGGTCGGCGCGCGCATAGCTTATGAAAATCATCGGCTGCGCGTTGCTGGCAGTGTCTTCTTCGATAACAATCGGCCCGGCCTCAATCCGACAGAGCTTGACTGTAGCCGATCGCCAAGCGCAACGGAATGCCCGACGGATTTGAGGGGCATGCGTGCAAGAACAAATGATTCATCAACCGAACGCGCGCTATTGCCGACGGCCTACATCGCTATCTTGACGCCGTCGCAACTATCCCGCCACCCTCGCACGCACACGTAAGGGACGCTTTTTACACTCATGCAACTTGTCATCGTCGAATCGCCGGCCAAGGCCAAAACCATCGAGGGCTATCTCGGCAAGGATTTCCGCGTCCTTGCGTCCTATGGCCATGTTCGCGATCTGCCGCCCAAGGATGGTTCGGTAAACCCCGACGATGGCTTCGCGATGGAGTGGGAAAATTACGCCGACAAGGCCAAGCAGCTAAAGGCGATCACTGACCTTGCCAAAACCGCCGACCGCCTGATCCTCGCAACCGATCCGGATCGCGAAGGCGAAGCCATCTCGTGGCATGTCCGCGAAGTGCTGGCGAAAAAGAAAGCGCTGCCCAAGGAGGTCGAGCGCGTCACGTTCAATGCGATCACAAAGACGGCGGTGCTCGAAGCGATGGCCGCCCCGCGCGCGCTCGATGACGATCTGATCGATGCCTATCGCGCGCGACGGGCGCTCGATTATCTCGTTGGGTTCACGCTTTCACCGGTATTATGGCGCAAGCTGCCGGGCGCGAAGTCGGCGGGGCGGGTCCAGTCGGTCACATTGCGCATGATCGTCGATCGCGAGCGCGAAATCGAAGCGTTCCGCGCACAGGAATATTGGTCGGTCGTTGCCGATCTCGAGCATGACGGCACCGCGTTCGTAGGGCGGCTCGTGCGCTGGAAAGGCGACAAGATCGACCGGCTGACGATCGGCAATGAAGGCGACGCGAAGGCGGCGAAAGCAGCCGTCGAGAGCGGGCATTTCACCGTTCAGGACGTCGAGACCAAGCCGCTGACGCGCAACCCGCCGCCACCGTTCACGACATCGACGCTGCAGCAGGAAGCGGCGCGCAAGCTCGGCTTTTCGGCAAGCCACACGATGCGCCTTGCACAGGGTCTTTACGAAGACGGTGCAATCACCTATATGCGGACCGACGGCGTGCAGATGGACGGCAGCGCGATTTCGGCTGCGCGCGGTGCCATCGCCAAGCGCTACGACGCATCCTACGTGCCCGACAAACCACGCATCTACACGACCAAAGCCAAAAATGCGCAGGAAGCGCACGAGGCCATACGCCCGACCGATTTCAGCAAGGAGCGCGCAGGGTCGGGCGATCACGCCAAGCTTTACGAGCTGGTCTTCAAGCGCGCGACAGCAAGCCAGATGGCGTCAGCGCGGCTCGAGCGGACGAGCATCGAAATGGTCGATGGTACGGGCCAAACCGCACTGCGCGCGACGGGACAGGTGGTCCTGTTTCCAGGCTACCTCGCGTTGTATGAAGAGGGCAAGGATGACGACGGCGATGAGGAATCGCGCCGTTTGCCGCGTCTATCGACCGGCGATGCGCCAGCAAAAAAAGCAGTGAACGCCGAACAGCATTTCACGCAGCCACCGCCGCGCTATTCCGAAGCCAGCCTTGTCAAGAAAATGGAAGAGCTCGGCATCGGGCGACCATCGACCTACGCGTCGATTCTTCAGACGCTGAAAGACCGCAGCTACGTCGAGACCGACAAGAACCGTTTCTCGCCAAGCGAAAGCGGGCGGCTCGTGACGGCATTCCTCGAACGTTATTTCGAACGCTACGTCAGCTATGATTATACCGCAGGCCTTGAAGAAAGCCTTGATGACGTATCCGGCGGGCGCGCGGGATGGCAGTCGGTGCTTGAGGCGTTCTGGCGCGATTTCAAGCCGAAAACGGCCGAAGTCATGGAAGCCAAACCGTCCGAAGTGACCGCCGAGCTTGACTTGTTTCTTTCGCCTTTCCTGTTTCCCGACAAGGAAGACGGCAGCGATCCACGCGTCTGCCCCAAATGCGGCAACGGACGGCTCGCTTTGCGTGGCGGCAAGTTCGGCGCGTTTGTGGCCTGCTCGAATTATCCCGAATGCAAATATACCCGCCAGTTCGGGCAGGGCGGCGATGCGCCCGCGACGGGTGGCGATGACGAAACCCTCGGGACCGATCCGGTCAGCGGCCTGCCCATCGAGAAGAAAAGCGGGCGGTTCGGTCCTTATGTCCAGGTCGGCGAAGGCGATGCCATCAAGCGGGCATCGATCCCTAAAGATATAGGGGAATTCAGTCTCGACTGGGCCATCAAGCTGCTGTCGCTGCCGCGCACGGTGGGCGCGCACCCCGAAACCGGCAATCCGATTACTGCAAGCATTGGCCGCTATGGCCCCTATCTGGCGCATGATGGAAAATACGCACGGCTGACGTCGACCGAGGACGTGTTCGAAACGGGCATGAACGCCGCCGTCGTCAAGCTCGCCGAAGCCGCAGCGAACGGCGGACGGCCGGCGCGGGGGGCGAAAGCACCGCTGAAAATACTCGGCAATCACCCGCGCACCGAAGCCGAGATCAAACTGATGGCGGGTCAATATGGCCCGTACGTTACCGACGGCACGACCAATGCGACGGTACCCAAATCGGTCGAGCCCGATGCGTTGACGCTCGAGGAAGCCGCGCAACTGATTGACACGCGCGCTGCGGCGGCGCCTGCGAAGAAGGGGCGCAAGGCCCCGGCCAAGAAGAAGGCGGCACCAAAAAAGAAGGCGGCGGCGAAGAAAAAAGCCTAGCTTTCGAGGATCGAGACGTCTTCGCCAAAGCGATATCCGGCAAGACGACAGGCAACCGTCAACCGCGCCATGATCTGCGCGCGCGAAACATTGGTGTCGACGAACCAGTTTGGGGCAATCTCATGCGCATGGTCGGCGGCGAGATGCGGCGACGTCATGAACAGTGCTTCGGCCGATGGCGCAATCCAGCGACGGCGCTCGGTACCTTCGAAAGCCAGCAACTGGAATAATGATGCCTTGTGGCGGACAAGCGCGGTCAGGATCGTCAGGTAGGCGTCCTTCAGGTTCATCACCGCGTGCGCTTTGCCGAGCACGATTACCCGGCAATTGCCGCGCCTTCGTGCCGCACCGCGAATAGGATGCCCGGGACCTTTCGAAGCCGGACGCCGCTTCGACGTCCGTTCTGAAAGCGCGCGGCGGATGATGGCATCATGGCTTTCGCTGAAAGACAGTCGCTGCGCTTCGATCGCCTTGTAAGTGGCAAGGCTGATCGACACTGGTTGCAATCCGCTCATGGCTCGTCCCCGTTCACGTCTCAGCCGGACTACATCGGTTTTGCTTATAAGGCGTTAACGACGAATTTACCCTGAGCAGGTGCGGCAACCGGGGTCTTTGGGCATGCGGATCGTTCGCATCGAAGGCGTGAGGCCGTCGATGATGTGGAGTTTGCCTGCTTGCGTTTCGCCGAACGGATAGATGCAGCGGATCGCTTCGAGGGCGGCGTAACTGCCCATGACGCCGGTCATCGCGCCGAGCACGCCGACGTCGGCGCAACTGTCGCAATCGTCGCTGTCATGCGCATCGCCGACATAGCAGCGGTAGCAGGGCTGGCCGGTTTCCCACCCGCGCCATGTTGCCAATTGCCCGTGGAACTGGCCGATTGCAGCGGACGCGAGCGGGATACGCAGAGCGTGCGCCGTGTCGGCGACTGCGAGTCGTGTTGCGAAATTGTCCGAGCCATCGACGATAACGTCGGCACCCGAGAGCAGCGAAGGCGCATTGTCAGCGTCGATGCGTTTTTCATGCAAGGTCACTGCGACATCGGGATTGATTGCCGTGACGCGGTCTCCGGCGCGCGTGGCCTTGCCGATGCCAACGTCTGCGGTCTCGAAAATTACCTGACGCTGCAGGTTCGACAGGCTGACCATATCGTCGTCGACGATGATCAGCCGCCCGACGCCCGCAGCGGCAAGATATTGCAGCAC
>JBGSMP010000134.1:0-3181 GCA_041740105.1 Sphingomonadaceae bacterium | reverse complement strand
ACGATCGCCGCGCGCGAGGCGTGGCAGGCGATGCTGGCGCAACTCGTACCGCCCGCCGGAACAATCGCTGCCGAACTGCGCGGCTATCGCGGAAATTTTGCCGACGCGTTTGCCGCCCGAATGCCGATGACGATATTGTTTCAAACCGTGTTCCTGCCCATCACCGTCATCGGCACGACCGGGATCGCCGCCTTGGGCATGGCTCTGTTCCGGCTTGGCTTTCTCTCCGGGGCGTGGAGCACTGCCGCTTATCAGCGATTCCTGATCGCCGGTGTGGCAGCCGGCTTTGCTTATATTCCACTCGTGGCATGGGTGTCTGCCAACCAGTGGGACCCCGTTCTGCTTCCTGTTACCGATACGCTTAGTCTTGCACTCCGACCTTTCGTGGCGCTCGCCTATATCGCGGCCATTGTCCTGTTGTTGCGCAGCGGGCTATGCCGCGCGTTGACGGTCCGGTTGCAAGCCATCGGTCAGACCGCCCTTTCGAACTATCTCGGCACCACGCTTGTCGCGACGACATTCTTCTATGGTTATGGTTTCGGCTGGTTCGGCTATCTCGGTCGCGCCGAACTCTATCTTGTCGTGGCTGCGATCTGGGCAATGATGTTGCTTTGGTCGAAGCCATGGCTCGATTATTTTCGCTATGGTCCGCTCGAATGGGCGTGGCGATCGCTGGCGCGTTGGCAACGTCAACCTTTTACCCGTTAACGAAATCGCTATTGCGAACGATTATCATCCCTGCTAATCGAGTCGCATTAGGAGAAGGCCATGGTTGTCTGCATCTGCAATGCGCTGCGCGAGAATGAAATTCGCGATGCCGCGCGTGCCGGTTCTGATCACCCCAAATGCGCGTATCGCCGCCTTGGCTGTGAAGTCCGCTGCGGGCAGTGCCTCCCCTTCGCCCGTGAGATCATCCAGGCAGAACGCGCGGCTGCGTAGCATTTGCATTAGCAAAACCGGCAGATTTCTGCGCTTTACGCTGCGGTTGGATATGATATGACGGGCTCCGAACAGGAGTAATGCCATGAAGGGCGACCCCAAGGTCATCGAACATCTGAATACCTGCCTCAAAAACGAACTGACGGCGGTCAATCAATATTGGCTGCATTACCGGATGCTCGACAATTGGGGCGTGGCAAAGCTCGCCGAATTCGAGCGACACGAATCAATCGACGAAATGAAGCACGCCGATAAGCTTGCCGAGCGCATATTGTTTCTCGATGGACTGCCCAATTTCCAGCTTCTCGGGCGCCTCCGGATCGGCGAAACGGTCGAGGAAATTCTGAAAGCCGATTATGCGCTCGAAGAGGAAGCCTTGCCGCCGCTGCGCGATGCCATTGCCTATTGCGAAAGCATTCGCGACTTCGTCTCACGCGAGCTGTTCGCTTCCATCCTCAGCAGCGAGGAAGAACATGTCGACACGCTGGAAAAGCAGTTCGACATGATCCGGCAGATGGGCATCGCCAACTACATCCAGCTGCAATCGAAACCCGCCGAAGACTAAATCCGGCCAAATCCCTGATTGTTGGCAATCGTATCTTTGCGACCGAAACCGCGGCGTGCGACCAGCGGATTAATTTCTTTGTCGAAGGCGTCCATGGTCTCCACGAAAAGCGGGCGCAGCTTCACGACATGCTCGATGGCGCCATCGGGATCGTGGCCCCATTCGATGCATTTGCGCGCATGATCTTCGATTTCCTCGGCAAGATCGCCGATTGCGTCCGCGCCGAATTGCCGCGCTTCGCCTTTCAGCGTGTGCGCCGGCAGGACCATCGCCACCGCCTTGTTGGCGCGCACAGCGGCTTCGAGCGCATCGACCGACTTCGCCCCATCCTCGCGGAAATAGCCGAGGATACGGATGAAATCCGCGCCAAGCTCGGCGCGGACCGTCTGGAACGCGTCCCAATCGATAATTTCTGCCGGCGATTCGTCCACAATACGCTCCCCCGGGGCCGCGCACGACCCCAAATGTCCCGCGTCGAAAATAGCGTCGCAAAGTTAAGGCGGGGTTACTTTGCGGGTCGTCAGGATACGGGTGCGAACGGGTTTTTCGGTGCACGGAACGTTAACCGCACCGGCACCGCACCAAAGCCGAGATCGCGCCGGATGCCATTGACCAGATAACGCCGATAACTTTCGGGCAGCTGGTCCACCCGCGTCCCGAAGATGACAAAGCTCGGCGGGCGTGACTTGATCTGCGTCACATAACGCAGCTTGATCCGCTTGCCGCCGGGCGCTGGCGGTGGATTCGCTTCGAGCGCGCGTTCGAACCAGCGATTGAGCTCGCCCGTCGGCACGCGTTTGGACCAAGCATCGCGCGTTTCGAACGCGACTTTGAGCAGAACGTCGAGCCCCTTGCCCGTCTCCGCCGAAACCGTGAGCAGCGGCACGCCTTTCACTTGCGCAAAGCCATCATCGAGCGCGGCACGCACACCGTTGAACAACGCCGATTGCCCCTCGGCAACGTCCCATTTGTTGAGCGCGATCACCATCGCCCGGCCTTCGGTGAAAATCTGGTCGGCGATTCGCAGATCCTGCGCTTCGAGCCCGCGCGTCGCATCGAGCAGCAGGACAACGACTTCGGCAAAATCGATCGCATGTGCGGTATCCGCCGCCGACAGCCGCTCGAGCTTGTCATCGACCTTTGCCTTGCGACGCAATCCCGCTGTGTCGATCAGTCGGACGGGCTTGCCGTCAAATTCCCATTCGATGCTGATTGAATCGCGCGTGATCCCGGCTTCGGGTCCGGTAATCATACGTTCCTCGCCGAGCAGCTTGTTGACCAGCGTGGATTTCCCCGCGTTAGGTCGCCCGACAATGGCCAGTTTCAACGGCCCGCCTTCGACGATCTCGTCTTCTTCTTCGACCTCGATGCCCTCGCGGTCGAGATGCGGCAACAGCGCTTCAAACAGGTCCGCCAGCCCTTCGCCATGCTCGGCCGACAAAGCAACGGGGTCCCCGAAGCCAAGCGAAAACGCCTCGTAAAAGCCGCCATCGCCGCTCGACCCTTCGGCCTTGTTGGCAACCAGAACGACGGGCGTTTTCGAGCCGCGCAGCCAGCGCGATATTTCCTCGTCGAGCGGCACGATCCCCGCGCGCGCATCGATGACGAACAGCGCGACATCGGCCATGTCGACCGCGGCCTGCGTCTGCGCGCGCATCCGCCCGGGCAAGGTCGCGG
>JBGSMP010000099.1:0-4682 GCA_041740105.1 Sphingomonadaceae bacterium | reverse complement strand
CGTCGTGCCGCTCGATCACGGCTTCAAAGCACCCACCGTTGCCATCGTCACCGAACAGGACCTGCTCGGTGATCGCCTCGTCCGCCGCGCCAAGCGCAAGAAAAGTGCCGACGCGTTCCTGTCCGAACTTGCCATGCTGTCGCCCGGCGATTTTGTCGTCCACCGCGACCACGGCATCGGGAGGTACGAAGGGCTCGTGTCGATCCCCGTTGGCAAGAGCCCGCATGATTGCGTCGCGCTGACCTATGCGGGCGGCGACAAGCTCTTCGTGCCGGTCGAAAATCTCGACGTGCTGTCGCGCTATGGCTCCGAAAGCGACGGCGTTTCGCTCGATCGGTTGGGCGGCGAAGCGTGGCAGCGACGCAAATCGAAAATGAAGGAGCGCATCCGCGAAATTGCGGGCGAACTCATTGCCGTTGCCGCCAAACGAGCGCTACGTCCCGCCGACGTGATCGAACGCGACGGCAGTTTCAACGAGTTCGTCGATCGTTTCCCCTATCAGGAAACCGACGATCAGGATCGCGCGATCGAGGATGTTCTCAGCGACCTGGCCAGCGGCACGCCGATGGATCGGCTCGTCTGCGGCGATGTCGGATTCGGCAAGACCGAAGTTGCATTGCGTGCGGCTTTTACCGCGGCGATGGCGGGACATCAGGTCGCGCTGATTTGCCCGACAACGCTTCTCGCCCGCCAGCACCACCGCACCTTTGTCGAGCGGTTTCAGGGGTTTCCGCTCAACATTGGGCGCCTGTCACGACTTGTTGCCGCAGCCGAAGCCAAAACGACCAAGGAGGGCCTTAGCGACGGGCGCATCGATATTGTGATCGGCACACATGCCCTTTTAACCAAGGGCCTCGAGTTCAAGCGCCTCGGCCTTGTGATTGTTGACGAAGAACAGCGGTTCGGGGTGACGCACAAAGAGCGGTTGAAAGCGCTCAAAACCGACGTCCACATGCTGACCCTGACAGCGACGCCGATCCCGCGGACGTTGCAGATGGCGATGTCGGGACTGCGCGAATTGTCGGTCATCCAGACACCGCCGGTCGATCGGCTTGCGGTCCGCACCTATATCATGCCGTGGGATCCGGTGGTGCTGCGTGAAGCGCTGCTTCGCGAACATTACCGCGGCGGCCAGAGCTTTTTCGTGGCCCCGCGCATTGCCGACCTGCCCGACATCGAGGAATTTCTGCGCAAGGAAGTGCCTGAGGTCCGTATGGTCACAGCGCACGGGCAAATGTCGCCGACCGAAGTCGAAGAACGCATGTCGGCATTCTACGACCGCAAATATGACGTACTGTTGTCGACGACGATCGTCGAATCGGGCCTCGATATACCGAGCGCGAACACGCTGATCATCCACCGCGCCGACCGTTTCGGCCTTGCACAATTATATCAGTTGCGCGGTCGCGTCGGCCGGTCGAAAACGCGCGCCTATGCCTATATGACGACCGCGACGGGTCGGCAGATGACCGAAGGCGCCGAAAAGCGGCTAAAGGTATTGAGCGATCTCGACAGCCTGGGCGCGGGCTTTCAGCTGGCGTCGCACGATCTCGATATTCGAGGCGCGGGCAATCTGCTCGGCGATGAACAATCGGGGCATATCCGCGAAGTCGGCTTCGAACTTTACCAATCGATGCTCGAAGAAGCGATTATGGAAGCCAAGGCCGGTGGCATCGTTGCGGCGCGCGCTGCCGATTTGTCGCCGCAGATTACAGTCGATGCGCCGATCCTCATCCCCGAGGATTATGTCCCCGATCTCGATCTGCGCATGAGTCTGTATCGGCGGATCAACGACCTAAGCGATGCCGGCGCAATCGAAGCCTTTGCCGCCGAAATGATCGATCGCTTTGGCGCGCTGCCCGAGCCGACCGAAAATCTGCTGACGCTGATGGGAATCAAGCTCAATGCACGCGCCGCACAGATCGCCAAGATCGATGTCGGTGCAAAAGGGGCGCTGGTCAGTTTCTGGAACGACAATTTCCCGAACGTCGAGGGGCTGCTTGGCTATGTCCAGCGTTTGGGCGGCATTGCGAAACTGCGCCCCGACATGAAACTCAGCATTTCGCGCGAATGGGACGGCTCGAAAGCGCGGCTGAACGGCGCGCTGCAACTGTCAAAGGGCCTGGCGAAGATCCTAGCCTGAACGGCTACATGCGCGCTTCGGGTCGTAACGCCGATGGTTCGGCCCGCCGACGTGCCAGGCGACGATGCCGGACGGTCAGGCTGATCTCGTCGGAATGCTGGTTAATGTCGCCGTCGGTCGCGCGCGGGATTGTCGCCGCTGGAGGGGCAGAAGATTCGATTGTGTGGGTCATGTCGCATCGCTCCTTCCCAGCGCTTGCGGACAAGTGCCAGCAGCGCTGACACCAATATAATTAGTGAATATGAAACATAAATGCAATAAGTATTGGAGTTATCCACAACTTATTCGTTGATATTTTTGGCCATCAACCGGACCAGTTCGTCGACGCCGACGGCCTCGGCAAACAGAAATCCCTGATAGTAGTTGCAACCGTCGGCTGCGAGGAGCGCCAGCTGCTCTCCGGTTTCGACACCTTCGGCGACAACCGCCAGTCCCAGCGAACGGGCCATGTCGATGACGCCGCGCACGACGATCCGGTCGCGCGTCGAACCCGAGATGTCACTCGCCAGATCCCTGTCGATTTTCAGGTAATCGAGCGGGAGCGCTTTCAAATAGGCAAGGCTGGAATAACCCGTCCCGAAGTCATCGATAGCGACGCGGCATCCGCCTGCCCTCAGACTGGCAAGGACTGTGGCCGCGCTGGCAAGGTCTTCGATGAGGCCGCTTTCGGTGACTTCTACGGTGAGCCGTGAACGCGGAAAGCCCGTGCTGTCGATCATGGCGAAGAATGCGGCGACGAAATCGGCGCGGGCGATGTCGGCAGCAGTTAGATTGATCGCAAGACGTAATGTTTTCAAACTGTCCGGCCAGTTTGCCGCGATGGTCGCCGCGCGGCGCTGTACATGCCCTGACAGCGCCGTCAGATAATCCGAGCGCTCGGCAACCGCGAACAGCGTTTGCGCGCCGAGTTCGCCATGTTCGGGATGTTGCCAACGCGCGAGCGCTTCGACGCCGATCATCCGACCGCTGGCAATCGACAATTGAGGCTGGAACAGAATTTCGATCTCGTCGCGGTCAAGCGCACGGCGCAAATCGGTTTGAAGACTGACGTCGAACAAGACCGCGCCTTCATCTGCCGCGCTCAGGCTTCGAACATGAGATCCTTCCGACGCGCGCGCCTTGGCAAGCGCTGCACCGGCGCGTCGCATCAGGAGGACGGCGGTATCGTCGGGCGCGCTCTCGACAATGCCGATGCGGCAACCCAGCGTGACCATGTGCCCGTCAGCCAGAAACGGCCGTTCGATGCGCGCAACGATCTGGTTTGCCAGCGTTTCACGTGCGTCGGCATCGAGCCCGTCGAGCGTTACAATAAATTCGGCCCCGCCCATCCGCGTCAGAAATGCGCGATCACCGCCATATTCGGCAACCAAGGGCTCGATGCGCTCAGCGACGGCCGCAAGCAATATATCCCCCGTGCCGCGACCGAACGCCGTGTTGATCATGTCGAACCGCGTAAATGCAATCAATAGCATGCCCAGCGGCAACGGATCGCCCGCAAGCCGCGCTGCAATCCGTTCGCGCGCGCCGATTTCGCTTTCGACCGCAAATGACCGATCACGCGGCACGCGCCGCTCGCGTCGCCCGCGCAACCGTTCGACGTGACGGTTTGCCAACTGAAGCGCGCGGGCAAGGTCTGATTCGGCGAACGGACGCGGCAAATAATGCGTCGCGCCGCCCGCAATAATGCGATCGAGGGCAGTGTCATCGGCTGCCGACAGCACAAGCGTTGCGCCGCGTTGCAAAGTCGCGGCACCCGTCAACGCATCGAGCCCCACCTTGCTGCGGCCATCGAGATCGATGACGCAGATTGCCGCACCGCTGGTCACAAACCGTGCCGCTGCATCAGCCGCGCCATCCGAAAGAATAACCTTGAAACCAAGGGCTATCACGTTCGTAACCAATTCATCCTGCCGCGCATCGGCAACCAGAAAGATCGGTGCCGCCAATGCTTCGGATGTTGGAAACCGCGTCAAGCATTCACCCCATATCATCGCAACGCAGCGCGCCCAGCACATGTCTGCCAACTGGACAATTGCTGAAACGCCCGCTTCGGTCTAGCGAAGACCGATGGGTTTAGAAAGCACTGCAACTTCAGTGATGAACGACGGCTTCGGTCGCCGGATCGATTATGTACGGCTTTCGCTGACCGACCGCTGCGATATGCGTTGCCGTTATTGCATGGCCGAGGACATGGTTTTTTTGCCGCGCAGCGAGGTTCTGACCCTCGAAGAGATCGTTGAACTTGCCCAACGTTTTGTTGCACGCGGGGTCAAGCGGATTCGATTGACGGGTGGCGAACCGCTGGCGCGGCGCGGCGCATTGCAGGTTGCAGCAGGTATCGGCAAGCTGATCGGTCACGGGCTCGACGAACTGACGCTGACGACCAACGCCACGCGCCTCGCCGAGTTTGCCGCGCCCTTGCACGATGCCGGTGTTCGCCGGATCAACGTAAGCCTCGATACCCGCGATCCCGAGCGGTTTCGCTACATCACGCGGCAGGGCGACCTCGATCGCGTCCTTGCCGGCATTGCCGCCGCCA
>JBGSMP010000088.1:0-4882 GCA_041740105.1 Sphingomonadaceae bacterium | reverse complement strand
GGGGCAGGATCGTCGGCAGGCACGAACGGCCGGATCACGACCCGCGCCGGATCGGGCCGCAGGATGATCGGCAGATAGGACACGATGTCGGTGGATGACATTAGGGCGCGGTTCGGTCCGTGCCGCGCGCTTGCAGCAGCGTCGTCAGTTCATGGACGGACTGCGTCAGCGCGAGGACTTCTTTCTCACGTAATTCGTCGATCTTTGCGTGCAGCGACTCGATTTCGAGTTCGGCTTTCACATTGATCCGGTAGTCGTTGGCAGCGTCGCGGCGATCGATGTCCTGCTGCCGGTTCTGGCTCATCATGATCACGGGCGCGGCATAGGCCGCCTGAAACGACAGGACCAGATTGAGCAGGATGAATGGATATGGATCCCAGCGCGCGATGTACGCGGTGACGTTGACCGCGATCCATAGGATCAGCACGACCGACTGGATGATGATGAACGACCATGATCCCATCGTGACTGCGACCTGGTCGGCGATGCGCTGCCCGACGGTAAGCGGCGCTGGTCGGTCATGCGGCGGCGTCCTCCGATCCTCGGCACGGCGGGCGCGCAGTTCATGGAGACGTGCGGTGTCATCGGCGTCGAACTTGCCGATCATGCGAGTGTCCAACTAGTCATCGCCCCGCGCCAGTAATTCGCGACCTTACCGTCGATGGTCCAGCCGACTTCGGCACCGAACGGCAACCAGCGACCGGCGTGTTTACGGTAATCGAAAAAGCGGCCGGACCACGGGCGTTCTTCGATTATCTTGCCATCGGCGAAGGGCCGGTCCGGCGCAAAGATAGCCCCGATGCGGCCTTCCTCGTCAAGGTCGATCCGGACACTGCCATAACCCGCCCCCGAACCTGCGGCGACGCTCAGCGTGCGGTTGTCAATCGCCGACCAGATGAGCGTGCTGTTGAGTAAAATCGCGTCGGGTGCCCAAGCAATCTCGGCGAGGTAGCGCATGATCTCGCCCTTCGCGAAAGCCGGTCCATCCATATGGGCGAGGCGCAAGAGGCCAAACAAGTGGACGTCGAGAGAGCCCGCCCCTTCCGAATAAGCATCGCAGACCGAGACGGCCCCGAAGGGTCCAAACGACGCACGCCAGGCGAAACTGGTTTGGCAAACGTCGATCGTTTGCCGAGCGCGAAAGCGCGAACGGCGGGTGCCTTTGCCCAGCCGCATGTCGCCTGACTGCGTCAACGTAACGCGTTGTGCCGCCGTGTTCACATCGACGCCGACACGCTTGGCCAGATCGAGAACCGGTTTCGGTAACGCAGCAATCCCTGCTGCGCGCGCACCGCCCTCATTTTCCCAACGGGCCAACGCCCTATGTGCAGGTGATTGATGCACCACGTCAGGCATTCAACCGGATCTCGGTCGCGTGATCGGGATAGGGGGCTGCCAGCGACCGATCGACTGCATCGCCGCCCAGTTTGGAGGCATAGCCGTGATTAATGTCACGATGATGCGCTTCATCGGCGCGCACGATCAGGATCACGTCGCGCAGCGTCGCGTCATGGGCCATTTTCCAGTAATGAATCGCGATTGCGGGTGCTGGCACATTGGGCGATCGGCCCTCGTCGAGTTCCTTCAGGTACAGGGTGTAGCTGATGACTGCTTCTTCTTCGAAATAGCCGTCAACGCGGTGCGCCGTGCGTGGCGAGACGAGATAGAGGATCGAGTAAAGGACAAGGAAAACCCATTGCGCGCCGAGGATCACCAGCCGTTCGAACAGCGTCGGCTGGGCGATCTCGATAAATGTCATAAGGTGCATCCGCTCGTTTTCGGCTTCCTCGAGCAAGGTGCGGATCCAGCCTTGGTCGTCACGCATCCGCCTTAGCGAGGTGAGATGCGTGAACATGCCACCGACAATGCCCGGCACAGCGGCGACGGTTTCGAGAACGATCGCGCGGTGGCCGTAACGCTTGGCGAAGAACGTATCTGCCGTGAAGCGAAGCAACTTGGTAAACCCGAGCGCAAACCGGTCGGAAATACCATGGGGCACATGATGGATGACAGGCTGGGCATCGTGCTCTTCAGCAAGCCCGCGCGCATCGGGTGCGAGGATCGAATTGGCCATGTTCAGTTCCTTGAAAGCGAGCGATTTGTCGTCGCGTGAAGCTTGTTTTGAACCGGCGAGTGCCCTCGCCAGCCGCCAAGCATTGGGCTGCATCGCAATTCTGGCCTATCCGTAACTCTCCTGATGGCGACGCGCGCAAAAAGCGGATGGTGTGATGGAACGCCCTCAATTAAGCACCCGTCATGACAACCGACGATGTCGTAAACCACCCGAGCCTTTGGCGGGACCACCTGCCGACTCTGTCGATCGACGCCCATAAATATGATCGAGGCCATGCGCTGATTGCGGGGGGTTACCCGATGACCGGTGCAGCGCGTTTGGCCGCACGCGCTGCGGCACGGGCGGGGGCGGGGCTGACCACCGTGGCAGTGCCCGAAATCGCCTTCCCGATCTATGCGACAGCGTTGACGAGCATTATGGTCCAAGTAGTCGTCGGCGAAAACGGCATCGCGCGTTTGCTTCAGGAGCGTTCGTTTTCAGCCTTCTTGATCGGCCCCGGATCGGGGATAAGCGCGGCGACGAAAGCGGGTGTTCTCGCGATGCTTGGAACTGCGCGACCGACACTGCTCGATGCCGACGCATTGACCTGCTTCTCGGACGACCCCTCGGCGCTCTTTGCGGCAGGGCATGGCAATACGGTTCTCACGCCGCACGATGGTGAATTTGCGCGTCTATTCGATGTGCAAGGCACGAAAGCCGAACGCGCATCACGCGCCGCGCGGCGCAGCGGCGCGGTGGTCGTGCTGAAGGGCCGCGAAACGGTGATTGCTGCGCCGGACGGGCGCATAATTATTAACAGCAATGCGCCGCCAACCCTCGCGACTGCTGGAACAGGCGATGTTCTCGCCGGTATCATCATCGGGCTGCTTGCACAGAATATGGATGCTTACCTCGCGGCGGCCGCAGGAGTTTGGCTCCACGGCGCGGCTGCCACTGCATTCGGACCGGGACTCATTGCTGACGACTTGCCTGACTTAGTGCCGGCGGCTTTTCGCCAATTACGTCTGTAAGGGTGTTGCATATCCCGCTCGTCCTGGTGGGCCTTTGATTTCCGAAGAATGATGCGCTGGCATTTTCTGTGCCTTTCGGGATTGAAGCGACATGCATCCGTCGGCGCAAGAGGTCCGGAGCCTAATCTAAATGAAAATATGCCTCGAACGGATCGCTTGACGGATATCGCTCTACGATCCTGTGTTGGTCACCCTCCTGACTGATGAGGTTACCGTAGTCATCGACATAAATAAGGATTGGCCCCTCGATCGGCGGCGGATTGTTGCGCGCGTGATTGCGCATTCCCCAATTCATCAGCTGCGTTAATGCATCGGCCTGGTCGTCGAACCGACCGCCTGGAAACCCAACAATCTCGCGCACAAATTCGGCCAGCCAGCTTGCATCTTCAGGTAGCATCAATGCCCCTGCTTCAATCTGACCACTTACGCCATGCATACGCGACTCTTTGTCAGATTCTGGGCGGCAAGCGATCGGCTGCATGCGTCGTTACAAACCCAGGCCTCACAGCCGTTTAACTACTTTCATTCGTCTCCCGAGCTGATCCGCCAGCGCAGCCGGAGCATTGAACCAGCATTTAACTAACGTCTGCTATTGGCCCATTCGATTCCGAAAGCTGCCGGACCGCTCGCCACGACTTTACAGCCGTTAAGGCCTCCCAAACCGGACATTAGCGATAGACCGCCAGCGATATTCAAAATGTGTCAACGACCTGTATCTTTGGCCGTGTCTTTGACTAACGTTGCGGCATGCCGAGCCCCCCTTATATCGATCTTTCAAGCCCGATTCTCACCAACGATCGTTGGGATACACTACGCGCACTCCTAACTTTCGACCCGAAAGACAATGCAGCCGAGCTCCGCGGTCGCTTGCAAAATGTAGCCAGCAGCTATCGTTCGCGTGTCCTGCAAACAGTTGCAGGCGCAAGTCGCAAAGACGATCGCGCCATTTACCGGGACCTAACATCAAAAGCAGAAGAAGCGTCACGTCTCATTCGATCGCTGAATGACGATGACGTCGCTGCACTTGGGCCGTGGCCAGACCTGCCGGAATGCCCTTCCGACGGACCGCAAAACAAGTGGCTCGAAGAGATGAACAAAGTCGCCGCCAGTATCGCCGTGCGTGCTGAGGCGGCAAATACCCCAGCGCTCGCATCACTTGCTGACGCCCTACTGGCCTTACGCCAAGTGCTCGTCTCGCTCGACGACGCAACCTATTTTAATCCGGGGATGCTGCCGAACCAAACAGTGATACCGGCGCGGCGCAACGACCAAATCGAGACCTTTGCGATGCAGTTGGACAGTATCGCTGCGACGGGGCGACAGGCTCATAGTATGTATCAGAGCTTGCGAGGACCGCTTCCCCGCACTGACCTGATGCTGCTTGCGCAAGATCTATACGAAGCCATAGCAGAGGCGCGTGGCATTCCGCTCAAGCTCGATGTGCGTGCTGAACATCATAACGCAGATGCGAAGTTTGTGCGCGCTTTTGCCGATTGGGTACATGGACTTATCCCTGCGGACATCCGCAAGGCACATGGCCGCAATTTCCTCCCACAAGCGATCCTGGATGCCGTCAAAGAGCACAGCGAACGCGTCAATAAAGCGCAGTCTGAAACTCCCCGCGTGACCGGCTGAACGAACTGTCTCTTGGTGTGCCTCGCGCTCGCACCCGCGATGCGCTTGATCAGGAGACACAATATGGACGCTATCTTCAAAGACCGAGACTTCACCGCGCGTTTGGTTGCCACTAGCAGCCTGCGTGGCCGCGACCGCAATCCGCGTACCCACTCCGCCAAAC
>JBGSMP010000080.1:0-1780 GCA_041740105.1 Sphingomonadaceae bacterium | reverse complement strand
GCGGCGCGGCAGCCGGAAACCTGCAACGCCGGTGCGATGGCGGCGATCTTGCCCGAAAAGCCATCGGCCAAGTTGCCGTTTCCGTCGATGCGTCCGCCGACTTGCCCCCATTTGCTGTCGATCAAAACGCGGGCATCGACCAGCTCGACATCGAGGTCGGGCAGGATAATGGGTTCAGCACCATCACTTTGCTTCAGCAGCTTGTCGATGTCGCCAAGCGTCAGGCGGTCATTGACGATGCGGCCGCGCAGTCGAACCCCGCCAGCCCTGACGCCCCTGAGTTTGACGCCGTCGAGCCCGGCCGAGACGCGAATGTCGGCCCATTCCGCTGTCAGATCGGGCGCGTCGGGATCACCGATTCTCAGATTCTCGATCCGCTCCCATTGCAGCCCGATACTTTTCACCGTGTAGCTCGCATCCACACCGCGTGATGCGATCGCGCGCCGGATTGCGGCATCGGCGATCGGCCGGCGCGCAAACCAGATCAAGGCCGCAGCGACAACGATCACGAGCAGCACGCCGATCAGAACGCGATACGCCGTTTTTCGGGTCATGTTCTGGCTAAACCGCACACCCCGAGGCTTAGAGACGTATTCATGCTCCACGATCAAGGGCAATTGCGTCATGCGCCGCAGCACCGTAGCAACCTCCCATGGCTGACGCGTCCGCTTTTCCAGACTCTGCTGGCCATCGCAGTCGCTTGCGCGCGCGCCTGATCGATAGCGGCGGCGATGCGTTACACGATTATGAGCTGATCGAATATCTGCTCGCGCTTGCGATCCCGCGGCGTGACACCAAGCCATTGGCAAAGGCATTGTTGCGCGAATTCAACGGGATCGGTGGTCTGCTTTCCGCCGATGCAGACGCCTTGCTGCGCATCGACGGCGTTGGCGAAACGGTCGTTGCCGCTTTGAAGATTGTTCAGGCTACGTCGTTGCGTCTGCTCCGGTCAGAAATTGCCGAGAAGCCGGTTCTTGCCAGTTGGCAAGCGCTGATCGACTATCTTCGCGCCGACATGGGGCACATCACAATCGAGCGCGTGCGTGTCTTGCATCTTAATGCAAAGAATATTCTCATCAGAGACGAATTGATCAGCGAAGGCTCGATCGATCAGGCCAGCGTTCATGTGCGCGAAGTCATCCGCCGCGCGATCGATCTCGGCTCGTCCGCCATCATTCTTGTGCACAACCATCCGAGCGGCGATCCCACACCCAGCCGCGCGGACATCAACCTGACGCGAGAGATTATCGATGCCGGAAAACGGCTGAATGTCGCGGTGCACGACCATGTAATCATCGGCGCAACGGGGCACAGCAGCATGCGTGCGCTGGGTCTGATCTAGAGATTATTGAAATTGGCGCGCCCGGAACGATTCGAACGTCCGACCCTCAGATTCGTAGTCTGATGCTCTATCCAGCTGAGCTACGGGCGCGCAAGAAAAGGTCCCCTAGGCGCAAGCCGCGGATGGCGCAAGTCCGTTGCCGTAACATCCGCACCGGACTACGCACGTCGTCATGAAACGGTCCCTAGCCACCTTGTGCACGTGCGCATTCCTCATGAGCTGCGCCGCGCCCGCCAATCCGCCGTCGCTGCTGCCGCGCGCAATTGAATCGCGATCCTCCGCGGCAAGCCAATCTACGTCGCCTGTCGTCGCGCCCGTAATCGAACCTGCATTGACCGTAAAACTATCGACCTTGGTTGCCGAGGCGCGCGCCGGAAATGCCGACTTTGCCAGTGCCGAACGCGCCGGTGCAACGGCGCTTGCGGCAGGCGCGGGCGC
>JBGSMP010000077.1:0-5136 GCA_041740105.1 Sphingomonadaceae bacterium | reverse complement strand
GCGGCGCGGCATCGATTTGAGCGGCCGGCCAATCGTTTGCCCCACGATCTGCCAATGCTGCAACCGCCCGATGACCCGACCGGCCAGCCCGCCCGGCGGCGAACTGCGCGCAAGATGCCAGTAATAAACATCGCCCAAGGGCAAGTCAGCAATGCCAAGCAAATCGCGCCCGATGAAATATTTTCCGGTCCGGTTATGGATCGCCAGCGAAAAATCCACATCGACCCGATCGTCGACCTTCCGCCCCGCCGTGTGCCCGCTCATTTGAAGGGAACGATCAGCCGCATCTTACCGGCAAAAATGCGCAGCAATGCCGAATAAATCGCCTGGTAATAGGGTCGCGCTTTGCCCTTGAAGCGTTGCAGCGCATTGCGCTTGTTCCAGATCGACCGGTCGGCGCGCTGATCGCCCATGTTGCTTTTCAGATAGCCGACGGACTGGTTCCGCGTCAGTATCTCGTCCTGGATCACCAGCGCGGGGATGAACTGGTAGACATCGATCCCCGAAAACGACCGGCGGGTGGGGAAGAACATTTCGATGTCGATGGCATTGCGAAATCGAGGCGCTGCTTCGAGCAGGAACTGCGCGCTCCGACGATCGACGACATAGCCCGCCGTCCCGCCATGGTCAGTGAACATTCGGTGGAGGCCATATCGACCGATCATTTGCCGCGGCCGCACCGAAAAGGTCGTGAAACTTCCGAAACCTTCCAGCCGCACGATGGCAGGGCCGTCGGCGGGAAAATCGAGCGCCGCTAAGCATTCCTTGATGCACGGCGCGACATGGATATCGTCTTCGCACACCAGCGCACGATCGGCGTCGGATGCCAGAAAGGTGCGCCAGCATTCGATATGACTCATCATGCAGCCATATTCTGCCGGACGCAGTTTCATTTCGGCGAGATGCTCGAAAAAATCGAGCTGTTCGGTGGTAAGCTCGCTGCCGATGACCGCATCGACAATCGTGAATTCGAGTTGCAGGTCGTTCAGCACAGCTTCCATGCGCGCGCGCCGCTCCACGTCGCGCGGCAAGTTGATCACAAAGCAGCTTGTTTTTTGTAACATGTTCACGCGTATTGATGCCTGGCCCGGCGTTCGCATGCCACCACAGTGTTACAATACGAAATGTGCGCTTTGCCGATTGGGAAAGGCTGGCGAGAGGCTTTCACCGTGGTCTGATCCGGTGGCGCAATTGCTCCACGGCGGGGTCGATAAGGCGCGCGCAAATTGCAGCCAGCGCGATGGTGAACATCAGGCCGACGATAAATACCCATGGCCCGCTCTTTGTCGTCACGCCATAGAGCATGACGCCCGCCAGCAACCCCATCTGGAGATGAAGCAGATAGATCGGATAGCTGTAATCGCCGACCGCTTTGTCAATCCGCCGCCACGATTGCGTGGGCTTTACCGCGAACAGCGCAACTACAATGAGCGCCGACACAATGATATTGAGCCAGTTGCCAAACATTGCGAGCCATCGCCAGCCGGTCACAGTGAGCGCGGCCAAAATAATGCCATACAGCACCCAGCGCCCGATGACGAGCACCCGCGCGTCGCCAAGCTGGAAATGAGCAAGCCACGCACGAATCTCAGATTGATAATGCCAGACAAGCGCCCCGACCGAAAACGGCAGCGACCCAGCCGGGATTGCAGCATAAAGATACTCGCCGCCTTCAGGATAAAGCCTGCGGATCACCACAACGTAAACGAGGCTGAAAACAAGCCAGACAAGCGTAACAAGACGCGTTCGCGATGCGCCGAGTCCGATTGCGACATAATAGAATATCTCGACGGTGAGCGCCCAAGCGAGGGGAACAAGCCGTGGTTTTTCTTCCTTGGGCAACCAGTTGAAAAATATCATCGAGATGTTCTGGACCCAGTCTTCGATGTTGTCGGGGACACCCATCACCTTGTGAAACAAGTAGACATTTGCCGTGCCGACAGCGGCAATTACCAGCATCGTCACGACCAAAGCGAACCAATAGCTTGGCAGCAGCCGCAAGGCGCGATTGCCTATGTAACGTGCAAAACCGCCCGGCCCATAACCGTATGTGCGCTGGACAATCTCCGTCATGAGAAAGCCTGACAGCACAAAGAACGAAAAAACCGCGTAGGCCCCGATCAGCGGCACCAGCAAAAGGTGAAACGCGACGACCTCGATCGCCAGCATTGTGCGCCAAATGCCGAACATCTAGATCGTAGCCTTGCGTATCTTTGTGCGACGCCGTTCCACCGCGGGATCGATGACCCGGGCGCAGACAAGGCCGAGCAAAATTGTGATGACTAGTCCGAGTGCTGCGGCCGACAGGCCCGCGGGGGTGGGTCCGCGCACGAGTTCGCCGAACAGCAGCATCGATGCGATCGCCGCGCCCTGCCAGTGGAGCAGATATATGGGATAGCTGAAATCGCCGACGGCCTTGTCGATCCGTTTCAGGCGCTCGGCGGGGCGCTCGTGAAAAAGCACGCAAACGATCAGCATCGAAAGACCGATGTTGACGTAATTGCCGAGCGCAACCAACCAGCCAGCGCCGGTAAGTGTATGCATGCCGAGGAACGACGCCCATATTACCCAGCGCAGGACGATCAGGCTCACGGGTCGGTCCAGCTTCAGATGCTGCATTCGCCCGTAAATTTCACTTCGATAATGCCAAGCCATTGCGCCTGCGGCAAAAGGCAGTGAACCGGCGGGGATCGCACTGTAAAGCGCCGCGCCGCCGCCAATCATCGCATAGGTGACAACAATATAGAGCAAACTCAATATGATCCAGACCATTGTCCGCAGCGGCGTGCGTGACAGGCCAAGACCGATAAGAACATAGAATACGATTTCGACAGTTAGCGCCCATGTTGGCGGTACGAGCCGCGAAACTTGTTCGAAAGGCATCAGTCCAAAGACCATGGTCAGATTTTTGACCCAGTCGATGGGCGAGTCCGGCATTATGATGTGGAAGTTGTAGGCCTGCATCGGGCCCGCCCCGAATGAAACGATCAGCATCAAGCTAACGACCAGCGCGAACCAATAGCTCGGGTAGAGCCGCAGCGCCCGATTCTGGAGATAGCGCGCCACGCCGTTGACCGAATAGCCGTAAGTGCCCTGCATGATTGCGGTCATGAGAAAGCCCGAGAGCACAAAGAACGAAAAAACCGCGTAGGCCCCGATCAGCGGCACCAGCAAAAGGTGAAACGCGACAACTTCCACCGCCAGCATCGTGCGCCAAATGCCGAACATGTCGCGTAATCCACCCTTCGCCCAAGCCTTGGCAGCGCGATGTTACAAAAATAGAACAATTCTCATCTACCGCGCACCGATTGGGACCGGCACCGTCGCCTCGCCCGTCTGGACGAGGGAATTCGATGTTAGCGGCCACCTGTTTGCGAACCCCGGCATGAGTGCGACGCTTCAATCCCGCCTTGGGTTCCTCGATTCGTTGCGCTTGCTGGCGGCGGTTCTGGTCTTTGCACAACATCTGTTCGAAAAGCGCGACGGCCTGGTCAAAACGTGGCTGATCCCGCTGGCGCCGGGCGTCATAGGTGTCGCGATCTTCTTTTTCATCAGCGGTTACGTGATCCCGATGGCCGCGCGCAGCGGCTTCAACATGCGCGATTTCATGGTGCGAAGGGTCTTTCGCATCTTTCCGGTTTACGTCGCCACACTGTTGCTGATGGCAGCAGTCGGCGCGATCGGGTTTTTGCCGGCATTCGCGTTTGTTGCCGAGGCATCGCCGCTTGTCTGGCTGGCCAATATTTCAATCGTGTCCGACTATATCGGCATCACGACTTTTCTGGGCGTTAGCTGGACGCTCGCGGTCGAAATGGTCTGGTATATCGCTTTTGCGGTCAGCATCACGCTGTTCGGCAGCCGTGCGGCCAACCGCCTCGACCTTTTCGTGCCGCTCTCGTTGGTCGCACTCACGGTCCTGTCGCTTGCCCTGCAAGTCCGCATCCCCTTGGGGCGCCCGACGATGATCTATGCGGCGGTCATCGGCTTCCAATGCTTCCGCTTCCAAGCCGGCGAGATCGACGCGCGACAATTGGCCCGCAGCATCGCGACATTCTCGGTCGTCGCGTTAATAGCGATGGCGGTCGCTTTCGGCGTCTTTTCCCACCCCAACCTTACGGTTTCGCAGGCTGTCGGCCCATGGATCGTGGGAACCGCGTTTTTTCTGGGCTTTGCCTTGTGGACGCCGCTACGCGACGCCCGCGCGCTCAATTACGGGATTGTCCCGGCGCTCGGTGCGATGAGCTATTCGATCTACCTGCTTCATCCAATCGCGACGGCAACGGCGAAAACATATTTTGTGACAGGGTTTCAAGTGCCGGCGGCGATTGCGCTGACACTTGTCGTGTCGTGGGTTGGTTTCCATTTTGTCGAACGACCGTTCATGCGCCTTGGCCGGTCGGTCGTCGGCTTGAAGAAGCAACGCCGCAAGCTCGAGCAGGCCTGAGCCACGATGGCGCGCCAGTTCCTCATAAACGGCAAGTTTCTGCGTGCCGAGTCGACCGGCGTTCACCGCGTCGCGATCGAACTGGCCAATGCAATCGCAGCGCTCGAGGCCGAGCGGCATCCCGCTCTGGAAGGGCTGCAGTTTTCGGTGGTTCACACCCGCGACGGTGCGGCGCGGGCTTCGAGCATGATGCTGCCGTCGCGCATCCTCGGGCCGCTGACCGGCATCCCATGGGAACAAGTCACGCTGCCGCTGCGCAAGGGCAACGCCACGCTCCTGAATTTTTGCAACATCGGCCCGGTGGCAACGCGCGACGCGATCACGATGATCCATGACGCGCAGGTGCACCTGTCACCGGAATCATACAGTCGTGGCTTTCGGCTGTGGTATCGCTTGATCCAGCCGATACTCGGCCGCCGCAACCGCGCGATCCTGACGGTCTCCGAATATTCGAAGGCACAGATTGCCGCGCTTGGCTTATGCCCCGTCGAACGCATCCACGTCGTGCACAACGGCGTCGATCATGTTCTGCGCGTCGAAAGCGATGTGTCTCCGATCGCTGCGCTTGGGCTCGAACGCGGCCGCTATGTTGTCGCGCTGTCGACGACGCAAGCGCACAAGAATATCGGGCTGTTGCTGCGCGCGTTTGCCGATCCGGTGCTTGCCGACTGCACGCTGGTGCTGGTCGGCGG
>JBGSMP010000026.1:0-19104 GCA_041740105.1 Sphingomonadaceae bacterium | reverse complement strand
GATCGGTGTCGCACGCGTAAAGCAGACCCTGCCCCGCCATATCGGCCGCCAGCGCGAGCGTCTTGCCACCCGCACCGGCGCACAAGTCGATAATGGTCTGCCCCGGCATCGCCTGACAAGCTTCGGCAATCATCTGGCTACCCGCATCCTGCACTTCGATGAGGCCAAGCAATTCGGCCCGGTCCGCCAACGGGATCTTGTCGGGGAGCCTGAGGCCGTTGCGCGTGTCGTCGATCGGCACGGCACCGGGCAACATGGCCAAAACGACATCGCGCGTCGTCTTCAATGGGTTGACCCGCAAATCAAACGGCGCGCGCTCCAGAAGCGCTTCATGTTCTTCTTCAGGAATGATCCGCGCCAGCCATCCCGGAAGAAGACTTGGTTCTGCCGGTCGTTCCGACGCGCCGATCGCCGGTGGCCCGTGTGGTGAGCCGTCAAACAGTGCCGTAAGTTCGGCATCGTCCGCAGCGAGCCCAAGCATCGCCGCGCGACCCGATTTCGGCACCTCGCCAAATGTCCGGATCGCGCGGTAGATCAGGTCGCGCACCGCGCGCCGATCGCCCGACCCCGCAAATCGCCGCGTTTTGAACCAGTTGGCGATGATCGTATCGGCCGCTGCACCGTTGTCGCGCACCGAAGCGATAATCAGGTCAAGGATTTCGATGCTGGATTGAACACGCGCAGCCGGTGTCATCGCGTGGGATAATTCGGGGCTTCGCGCGTGATCGTCACATCATGAACATGGCTTTCGCGCAAGCCTGCGCCGGTAATCCGGACGAACTTCGCTCGCTTCTGAAGGTCAGCAATGGTGCGCGACCCTGTGTACCCCATCGCCGCCTTTACGCCGCCGACCAGTTGATGGATCACGTCACGCGCCGGACCCTTGAACGCGACTTGCCCTTCGATCCCTTCGGGCACCAGCTTCAGTTGATCCTTGATATCCTGCTGGAAATAGCGATCGGCCGAACCGCGCGCCATTGCCCCGACACTGCCCATGCCGCGATAGGATTTGTAGGAGCGGCCCTGATACAGGAAAATCTCGCCCGGCGCTTCCTCTGTGCCCGCCAGCAAAGACCCGACCATGACCGTCGACGCGCCACCGGCGAGCGCCTTGGCAATGTCGCCCGACGTGCGCAGGCCCCCGTCCGCAATGACCGGAACACCCGATTTCGCCGCTTCGCTTGCTGCATTCATGATCGCGGTCAATTGCGGCACGCCGACACCCGCAACCACGCGCGTCGTGCAGATCGATCCCGGGCCGATCCCGACCTTGATGCCGTCCGCACCCGCATCGATCAGCGCGCGCGTTGCTTCGGCGGTTGCGACATTGCCGGCCACGATTTGCACATTGTTGCTGAGTTTGCGGATACGCGCGACCGCCGCGAGGACCATCGCCGAATGACCGTGGGCGGTATCAACCACGATCAGATCGCATTCCGCATCGATCAGGGCTTCGGTTCGTTCGAAACCGGCATCGCCCGTTGTCGTTGCCGCCGCAACGCGCAGCCGCCCCGTGCCATCCTTGGTGGCGTCGGGATAGGTCACGGCCTTCTCGATATCCTTCACCGTGATCAGCCCGGTGCAGTGGAAACTGGCATCGACGACCAGCAGCTTTTCGATCCGCCGCTGGTGAAGCAGGCGCTGTGCCTCTTCCTGCGACACGCCTTCCTTGACGGTCGCCAGATTCTGGCTGGTCATCAGCTCGCTGACCGGTTGCGCCGGATTTTCGGCAAAGCGCACGTCGCGATTGGTCAATATGCCGACCAGCTTGCCCGATGCCTCGACAACGGGAATGCCCGAAATGCGGTGGCGCACCATAAGGTCGCGCGCGTCGGCCAGAGTCTGATCGGGACGGATCGTGATCGGGTTGACGACCATGCCGCTTTCGAAGCGCTTTACGGCGCGTATTGCGTCCGCCTGTTCCTCGACCGACAGGTTTCGGTGCAGCACGCCGATGCCGCCCAATTGCGCCATCACGATTGCCATGTCGGCTTCGGTTACGGTGTCCATCGCCGACGACAGAATGGGAATATTGAGCGAGATCGACTTGGTCAGTTGCGTCCGCGTATCGGTCTGGCTCGGCAAAACGTCCGATGCGCCGGGCTGCAAAAGCACGTCGTCAAACGTCAGTCCGAGGGGAATATCCATAGCCAGAAAAGAACCTGTTACGAGTCGTGGGGCCTCAAGTAACCGGCTGACTGGCAATGCGCCAGCAGACCCCCCGATATTGCTTGGCGGTTCACGCGCAAATGGGGCATAGGCGATGGGGTCGTTTGGGGAATTCGAACAATGGAAACGCTGGTCGTCGTCATCGCAGTCCTTGGCGTCGTTTATGTCTTGATGGCCGTAACGATGGTCCGGCAGGGCTATCAGTATACCATCGAGCGTTTCGGCAAGTTCACGACGGTCGCCCAGCCCGGCCTCACGCTCATCTTCCCGTTCATCGACCGCGTCGGTCGCAAGGTGAACATGATGGAGCAGGTGCTCGATATTCCGGGACAGGAAATCATTACCAAGGACAATGCGATGGTCGCGGTCGACGGCGTTGTTTTCTTCCAGGTTCTCGACGCGGCCAAGGCAGCGTACGAGGTCAGTGATCTTTACCTCGCGACGATGCAGCTGACGACGACGAATTTGCGCACCGTAATGGGAAGCATGGACCTCGACGAGACATTGTCGAAGCGCGACGAGATCAATGCCCGGCTACTGGGCATCGTCGATCTCGCCACTGAATCATGGGGCGTAAAGATCACCCGCGTCGAGCTGAAGGACATCCGCCCCCCCGCCGACATCGTCAACGCCATGACGCGCCAGATGAAAGCCGAACGCGAAAAGCGCGCGACGATCCTCGAATCGGAAGCCGCGCGCCAGAACGACATCAACCGCGCCGAAGGGCAGAAGCAGTCGCAGATACTCGAAGCCGAGGGCCGCAAGGAAGCCGCTTTCCGCGACGCCGAAGCGCGCGAACGGTCGGCACAGGCCGAAGCCGAGGCAACCCGCCTCGTATCCGTCGCCATCGAAAATGGCAGTTCACAGGCAATCAATTATTTCATCGCGCAGAAATATGTCGAAGCCATCGGGCTGTTCGCGACGAGTCCGAATGCCAAGACGATCCTGTTCCCCGTCGAAGCGACGCAGCTGATCGGGACGCTCGGCGGCATCGGTCAGCTTGCCAAGGACGCACTGGGCGATTCACCGACGCCACCGGCCACGCCACGTCGCAGGGGTCCGTTCGAAGGGCCTTTCGAAGGACAGGGGCAATGAACGCCCCCTTTGGCATCGAGGCGCCCTGGCTCTGGCTGATCGGCGGCACTGTGTTGGGCATTGCCGAGATGGTACTGCCGGGCGTTTATCTGATGTGGATCGGCGGGGCGGCCGTGTTGACCGGTGTGCTCGCCTTACTGCTCCCGATCGGATTCGCAGCGCAGTTTGCGATTTTTGCGGTCGCGACGATCGCTGCGATCTACGTTGGCCGCAAAATGCTGAACGACAATCCGATTCGCTCGGACGATCCCATGCTGAACGACCGCGTGGCGCGGCTGATCGGCTCCACGGTAACCGCGACCGAGCCTGTCGATGCGCTGCAAGGCCGCGTAAAGGTCGGCGACAGCGTATGGTCAGCGCGGGGAACGAATGCGCAACCGGGCGACCGGCTGCGTGTCGTCGCGGTCGAGCATGGGGTTTTGATCGTCGAAAGCGTCTAGCGGCCGAATTTGCCTGCCATGCCGATGATGTCGTTAAGCGGGTTGCCGTCGCGGTCCATGTCGAGCAACGACCCGAGGCCACCCGTCATGCCGCCGGAAGCCGGTGCGGATTGCTGGCCCCCACCCATCATGCCGCCGAGAACATTGCCGAGCATCCCGCCGAGCCCGCCGCCGGTATCCTGCGCCGGTGCTGCCTGCGCACCGCCCGCCTGATTGGCCATATACCCCGCAACCGCCATCGCGATCAGCGGCAGCATCTTTTTGAGCAATTCACTCGATATGCCTGACTTTGCCGATGCATCGGCGGCAACGGTCCGGCTGACATCCTTCGATCCGAAAATCTGGCCGAGCACGTTATTACCTGCATCGACATTGCTCGGGCCAGCGCCAAGGACACTGGCAAGCAGACCGCCGCCGCCCATCCCGCCCAGCATGCCGATCAATCCGCCCAGACCATCGGGCTGCGTTTGCGCCTGCCCCTTGAACCCGCCGAGGATCGCCGGAAGCAGTGCGGCTGCGCCTGATGCGGCCGTGCCTTCGTCGACACCCAATTCGCGCGCGATCGCACCGATGCCACCGGCTTGGTTCAATATGTCCATCATGTTCATTTTCGGCGTCCCCCCGACTCACTCGTCTTGAGCCTAAACGCACCAGCGTGCGCTGTCAGGCGCAATCGCAAACAGCTTTGTTCGTTACCCCGAATTAACCACGAGGGCTTAGGCCCACGGGCATGGAACCGATGCAGACTTCGCCGTTTGACCGTGCCGTTAAAGTGGCAGCGATTCTGACGATGTTCGTCATCATGACTGCAATCGCCACGAACCTGCGCTACAATCTGCAAACCGATTTCGTGAGTTTCTGGGCGGCATCGACGCTGACCTTGGCGGGCACGCCTGTGGCGGCGTACGACCTCGACGTGCACCGCGCGATGGAAATGACGGCGGTCGCGATCGACGGCACGATCCCGTTTACCTATCCTCCGCCCTATCTCTTTGCCGTCTTGCCGTTCGGGTTAATGCCCTATGCCATGGCGCACGCCGTCTGGGTGGCGACGACAGTTTCGGCATATATTGCCGCTGCAAACAAGCTCGTGCAAGGCGCGGGGATACTCGCGCTGGCATTTCCGCCGGCAATCATTTGCGGCATCGGCGGGCAGAACAGCTTCCTGATCGCAGCCATTTTTATGAGTGGCATGACGCTGCTGACCCCCCGACCTTTTGTTGCCGGACTGACTCTTGGACTGATCGTATTCAAGCCGCATCTTGGGTTGTTGCTGCCGCTTGCCCTAGTTGCGGCGCGCGAATGGCGCGCTTTTGCCGGGGCCGCGGTTTCGACGGTCGGCCTTATGCTGTTGAGTGTTGCCGCGTTCGGCTGGGCGAGCTGGGAAGGCTTTTTCGCGCGCATGCCTCTTGCCGGCGAGATTGCGGAGGCGGGGTTGGTAAGCTGGAACAAGATGGCCAGCATCTACGCGGCATTGCGTCTCATCGGAGTCCCCGACTATGTCGCTCTCGCAGCCCATGCGGCAATCGCCATTGCCGCATGTATTTTAGTCTGGCGGGTCTGGCGGACATCGGTTGATATCGCACCACGCGCGGCTGTGCTGGGCTGTGCGACGCTGCTGATCAGCCCCTATGTCTTTATTTACGATCAGGTGCTTCTCGTGCCCGCGCTCGCGTATCTTTGGCAGCGCAACACCAATAGGGGCTGGCTGGCACTTGTTTACGCAATGGCAATGCTCAGCCTTGCCGGCAATTTCTACAGCGCTACGATCCTTAACCTGGCACCGATTGTCCCGCTGATGCTACTGGCGCTGATCTGGCGCGACCATCGTTCAGGGATTCAAAGCGCGCGCTTTCAAGCTGCCTTTGGTGCCGACTGCCGGACCCCTTCGTCGACTTGATCGGCAAATTGCGCGAAATTGTCGATGAATTGCCCCACAAGCTTCTTTGCCGTCGCATCATATTCTGACGGATCGGCCCAGGCCGCGCGCGGATCGAGAATACCGCTGTCGACGCCCTCGACTGCGATAGGCACTTTGAAGCCGAAATTGGGATCGGTGCGGAATTCGGCGTTGTTCAGGCTGCCGTCGAGCGCTGCATTCAGCAATGCCCGCGTCGCCTTGATCGGCATCCGCTTGATGCCGGCCATCGTTGCTTTGCCGCCGGTCCAGCCGGTGTTGACCAGCCAGCAGGTCGCGCCGCCCTTGGCAATCCGCTCCTTCAGCAAATTGCCGTAAACGCTTGGGTGGCGCGGCATGAAAGGCTCACCAAAGCAGGTCGAAAACGTCGCTTCGGGCTCGGTCACGCCGATTTCGGTCCCCGCCACGCGCGCGGTGTAGCCCGACAGGAAATGATACATGGCCTGTTCGGGCGTGAGCTTGGCGATCGGCGGGAGGACGCCGTAAGCATCCGCCGTCAGCATGATGACATTGGTCGGCGCCGGGCCCAGATTGTCGTCGCTGCAGTTCGGGATGAATTCGATCGGATACGAGCCGCGGCTGTTTTCAGCCAAACTCGCATCGCCAAAATCGAGTTCGCGCGTCACCGGATCGATCACGACGTTTTCAAGAATCGTTCCGAAGCGTTTGGTGGTCGCAAAGATCTCCGGCTCGGCATCTTCCGACAGGCGGATCATCTTGGCGTAACACCCGCCTTCGAAGTTAAAGACCGCCGTATCCGACCAGCCGTGCTCGTCGTCGCCGATCAGCGTGCGGCTTGCATCCGCGCTCAACGTCGTCTTGCCGGTGCCTGACAGCCCGAAAAACACCGCCGTGTCGCCCTTTGCGCCGATGTTGGCCGAACAGTGCATCGGCATGACGCCCTGCAGCGGCAGCTTGTAGTTCAGAATGCCGAACACCGATTTCTTCATTTCGCCGGCATAAGCCGTGCCACCGATCAGGATCAGCTTTTCCGTAAAGTTGACCGCAACGACGGTTTCGCTGCGGCATCCATGCCGTTCGGGATCGGCACGAAAACTAGGCAGGTCGATAATCGTGAATTCGGGCACGAACCCCGCCAGATCGGCGAGTTGCGGACGAACAAGCAGCGTCCGGATAAAAAGGCTGTGCCAGGCGAACTCGGTGACGACGCGAACATTCACACGGTATTCCGGTTGCGATCCACCATATAAATCTTGAGCATAAACCGTCTTCTTGGCTGCAACGGCGGCCATGAAGTCAGCTTTCAGCGCCGCAAAATGTTCGGGTGTCATGCCCCGGTTCGTCTTGCCCCACCAGATCGTCGATTCGGTTTCGGCATCGCGGACGATAAACTTGTCCTTGGCCGAACGACCGGTATGCTCGCCCGTCTCGACAACGAGCGGACCGTCTTTCGCAAGAATGCCTTCGCCGTTTGCAATCGCCAGTTCGTAAAGCGGTGCAGTCGTCAGATTCCAGTGAACCGAAGCATCGGTTGTAATGCCTTGATCAGCGAGCGCAAATTTGGGGGCACGATCGGCCACGACACTTACTCCATTTCCATAAAAATACGGTTTGCGACCCGTATCACATACGTATGCATCAGCGCTTAGGCGGCGCCTTGCGCATCGTCAAACGCTGTTCGGTTGCTGCGCGATGGGCGTTGCTCTACCATGGGACATTGTGAATGCGACCATTGCCCTCATCGATGACGACCGCAATATTCTGACGTCCGTGTCGATTGCTTTAAAAGCCGAAGGGTTTTTGACGCGCGTCTATGCCGATGGTGAAACAGGGCTGAAGGCCTTGCTCGAGAACCCCCCCGATCTTGCCGTCTGCGACATTAAAATGCCGCGGCTTGACGGCCTCGAGCTGCTGCGGCGGTTGCGGGAAAAGTCGCCGCTGCCTGTTATTTTTCTGACGTCCAAGGACGACGAACTTGATGAGGCACTCGGGCTGGCGCTCGGCGCCGACGATTATATCTCGAAGCCTTTTTCGCAGCGGCTCCTGATCGCGCGGATTCGTGCCATTTTGCGCCGGGTGGAGATCACCCGCAGCGCACCCGATCCGGACGCGCTTGCATCCGAACCGATCATCCGCGGGCGGCTCGAAATGGATCCGGCGCGGCATCGCGTTCATTGGGGTGGCAAGCAAGTGGCGATCACCGTCAGCGAATTCATGATCCTCGAAGCGCTCGCGTCGCGACCCGACGTTGTCAAAAGCCGAAACCAGCTGATGGATGTTGCCTATCAGGATGATGTCTATGTCGACGATCGCACAATCGACAGCCACATCAAGCGGTTGCGCCGCAAGTTCCGCCAGGTCGATCCCGATTTCGATGCGATCGAGACGCTCTATGGCGCGGGATATCGCTTCTCCGATGTCTGAGGCTGACTCGCGGCCACGAAGCCGTGGTTCGCTTACCCTTCGCATCTTAGCCGTCAACATCATTGCGCTTGCCCTCGTCGGCGGCAGCATCTTCTATCTCGACGGATTTCGCACCCGGCTTATCGAGGAACGACGCACCCAGCAGGAAAGCGAGATCGAACTCGTGGCAACGGTGCTGGCGTCGTCGCCCGACAGCACACACGCCGCAATCATCCGCTCGCTCGGTCAGGAAGCGGGCAACCGTATCCGCACCTATAACGCAAAGGGCGAACTGGCGCTCGATAGCTGGCAACTAGGGCCGCGCACGTTTCGCCTGATCGATCCTGCAACCGAAACCCGCGATGCCCGCGTGGCGCGGTGGATGGATGCCATCGTCGACCGCATCGTGCGCGCCCAAATCCCACCGCCTTATGTCGATCAGGGACGGTCGAACGCGAAGAACTGGCCCGAGTTGAGCGCGGTGATTTCAGGCGATGCCCACATTGCATCGCGCGTCCGCCTTGCCCCCGACCGGACGGCGATGATTACGGCGGCGACACGCGTCGGCAATCGCCCGATCTTTCTCCTGTCGGTCGAAAACGCGCTCGATGTCACGCGCCTGGTCCGCGAAGAACGCTTTCGGCTAATCGTCATCGTGCTGCTCGCGCTGCTGTTGTCGATCGCGCTCTCATTCTTTCTGGCGCGGACGATCGTGCGCCCGCTGCGTCGCCTTGCCGAGGCCGCATTGCGCGTGAAGCAGGGACGCGCGCGTGATGTGGTGATCCCGCGCCTGCCCGATCGCAACGACGAGATCGGGCAACTTGCGCGTGCGCTGTCGGACATGACCCGAACGCTGCGAGACCGGATCGATGCGGTTGAATCCTTTGCTGCCGATGTGTCGCACGAGCTGAAAAATCCACTCGCGTCGTTGTCGTCTGCAGTCGAAAGCCTCGATCGGGTAACGGATCCCGACGATCGTCGGCAGCTGCTTGCAATCATTGGCGATGACGTCAAACGGCTCGACCGCTTGATCACCGACATTGCCGACATATCGCGTCTCGACGCCCAATTGAGCCGGTCAGCCTTTGCGCCAGTTGACCTCGGCGCGTTGATGCAAACGCTGATCGATTCCCGCATCTCGCGTGATCCGGCACTTGAGCTGCGCTTTGGGTTCGTCGCGCCTTATAATGCGGTGACGGTAGCCGGTGACGAAGTCAGACTGGCGCGGGTCGTCGATAATCTGATCGACAACGCCTTGTCATTTGCACCGCCCGACACACCTGTTCGCTTGGGAGTCGCGCGACGGGGAACAGATGCGATTTTTTGGGTGGAAGATGAAGGCCCGGGCGTCGCAGCTGATGCCCGCGAAGCTATATTTCGCCGTTTCCATAGTGATCGTCCCGAAAGCGATCCTTTCGGTCGGCATTCGGGACTCGGCCTCGCCATCGCCAAAACAATCGTCGAGGGTCATAATGGCGCAATTGGCGTAGCCGAAAGCGAGTCGGGCACGGGCGGCGCGCGATTCACGGTAACGATTCCTGTGCTTGGGGGGGCAGAATGACTGTGCTGTCATCAGAAACGCTTCATGCCTCGTCGGTATCGATTGGCGGGCGTGCGGTACTCGTCGAAGGATTGTCGGGATCGGGGAAATCCGATCTCGCACTCCGCCTGATCGACCGCGGCGCGACGCTCGTCAGCGACGATTACACGATCGTCCGCCGCGTCGATGGCAAGCTGCTGGCAAGTTCTCCCCCTAATATCACGGGACTGTGCGAAGTGCGCGGTGTCGGGCTCGTGTCGATGCCATTCGAAAGCGATGTGCCCGTGGCGCTGATTGTCAGCACTTCGAACTTGATCGAGCGCTTGCCCGAGGTTGCCACCACGCGGATCGTGGCAGGCGTCGCAATTCCGACCGCAACGATCGCGCCGCTCGAAGCGTCCGCACCAGTCAAGGTCGAAATGCTCCTTAAAGCGCGCGGCCTTTCGTGAAGCGATCGAAGCCGACGCGGATCCTGCTCGTCACCGGCATGTCAGGCGCGGGCAAATCGACCGCGTTGAAATCGCTCGAGGACATGGGCTGGGAAACCGTCGACAATCTGCCACTGCTGCTGCTCAACCGCTTGCTGGTCACCAAACTTCCCGAAGGGGCGAGCGATGATCGCCCGCTTGCCTTCGGGATCGACAGCCGCACGCGCGGTTTCGACGCCGACGAAATCGTGACTCGGATCAGAACCATGCGCGACCGTGGCGATGATACCGCGACGGTTTTTCTCGATTGTGGCGGCGCCGAACTCGAACGCCGCTATTCGGAAACGCGTCGACGCCACCCGCTCGCGCTCGATCGCCCGGCAAGTGACGGCATCGCGCGCGAACGCGAACTGCTCAGCCCGTTGCGACGCTGGGCCGATCATCTCATCGATACGACAACATCGACAAGCAACGACCTTCGCCTCGACATGCGCACCCGATTTGGCGAGCCGTTGAGCGCAGCACCGACCTTATCGATAATGTCATTTGGCTTTTCGCGCGGCGTTCCCCGCAACGCGGATCTCGTGTTTGACATGCGTTTCCTGCGCAACCCACATTGGATCGATGCGCTGAGACCGATGAGCGGACTCGACCCGGACGTTGCAAATTATGTCGCGGGCGATCCGGCCTATGAGAGCGCGGTATCGCGCGTCGAAGACCTGCTGCTGCTGCTACTGCCGCGTTATGAAGCCGAGGGTAAAGCCTATGTCACAATCGCGTTAGGATGCACCGGCGGGCGGCACCGTAGTGTCCATGTGACCGAGCGTGTCGGAGAACGGTTGCGCAGCGCCGGATTTTCGCCCACGGTTTCGCACCGCGATCTGGCGAGCCGCCCCGACGACTCGCTGGAAGGCAAAGCAACGAACGAACGCAGGACGACAACGACGATGGAGCCGCAATGATCGGGCTGGTGCTGGTGACGCATGGGCGGCTTGCCACTGAATTTGTCGTCGCAATGGAACATGTCGTCGGGCCGCAGCGCGCGATTGCGCCGATCTGCATCGGTCCGGATGACGATATGGAATCACGGCGCAGCGACATCGCATCGGCAATTGCCAACGTCGACAGCGGGCGCGGCGTCATTGTCCTGACCGATCTGTTCGGCGGCACGCCGTCAAATCTGGCGATTTCGCTCATGAAACCGGGCCATGTCGAAGTGATCGCGGGGATCAACCTGCCCATGCTGATCCGCCTCGAAGGCGCGCGCCGGACGATGAACGTCGGCGATGCCGTCGCCGCAGCGCGCGAAGCCGGCCGCAAATATATTTCGGTCGCCTCCGAAGTGCTTGGCGAACAAGCCGCGTGATCGAACAGACCGTCCTTATCACCAACCGCCGCGGCCTTCATGCACGCGCCAGCGCCAAATTCGTCACCATGGCCAGCGGCCTGCCCGCCAAAGTCGAAGTCGAAAAGGACGGATCGAGCGTTGTCGGCACGTCGATCATGGGCCTCATGATGCTTGGCGCAGCGATGGGCGACCATGTGACCATCCGCGCACAAGGCGACGGCGCCCAACTGTCCGTCAGTGCATTGGTCGAACTGATCGAGGCAAAGTTCGGGGAAGACTGACGTGCCGCGCGACGCATTAGCGGAGCGAATGCAAGCTCACCACCGGCACGTCCGGACGGCGTCGCGTTTGGCGACGACCGACGGCGCAGCTTTGCTGCGACGGACTTAAGATGCCCCGCCTTATTACCGGTTTTTCCAACCCGCTGGTCAAGCAAGTCCGCGGCCTTCGCGACAAGAAATATCGGCGTATCGAACAGATGTTCCTCGCCGAAGGGCTGCGCATCCTGATCGAAGCGCTCGATGCCGGCGTCGTGCCCGAAATGCTCTGGTATGCGCCTGAAAGCGAGGATCATCCGCTGGTCCAGCGCCTGATTGCAGCCACAGAAGAAAAGCGCGGCGATGTTCTTGTGACCAGCGCAGACATCCTCTCCAAACTATCGGGCAAGGATAATCCCGGCATCGTCATTGGCGTCTACCGCGAGCATCCTTCGACGCTTGAACAATTGGACCGCACGTCGGCAAGCATCTGGATCGTGGCCGAGCGGCTGCGCGATCCAGGCAATCTGGGGACGATGTTGCGGACCGGCGATGCGGTCGGCGCCGGAGGACTTATCCTGATCGACGATTGCACCGATCCGTTTTCGGTCGAGGCCGTGCGCGCCAGCATGGGCGCGATCTTCACGCAGAAAATCGTTCAGGCGCGCTGGGATGCGTTTCTGCCGTGGTTGCGGTCGGGCGATGGTCAGCTGGTTGGCACCAGTTTGAACACGGATAAAGATTATCAGACACCGACCTACACCACACCGGTCTTTCTGATGGTCGGCAATGAAGCGCAGGGTCTCCCGCCCGAATACGAAGCGCAATGCGACCTGCTCGTCAAAATGCCGATGCGCGGCCGCGCCGACAGTCTGAACGCGGCGGTGGCAACGGCCGTCATGGCCTATGAAATCCTGAATCAGCAACGGCGCGCCTGACCCGCACTTTCGCTTGTCACGGCAACATGCAACGATGGCATCCATGCGGGAAAAAGAGCTTCGCCTTGCGCTGGTTTGTTACGGCGGGATCAGCCTGGCGGTCTACATGCACGGCATCACGAAAGAGATCTGGCATCTCGCCAAAGCATCCCGCGCGTTCCATGACGGTGCATCGGCGAGCGGTGCCAGCGAGGCCGTTTACATAACATTGCTTGACGAGATCGCGGCGCTTAGCGGCATCAAGCTGCGCATATTGGCCGATATCGTTGCCGGTGCGTCGGCCGGCGGGATCAACGGGATTTTCCTGTCGCACGCGATCGCAACCGGGCAATCGCTCGAGCCACTGACTGATCTGTGGCTGGATGGGGCCGACATCGATCAGCTCATCGATCCCGACGCCAAGATGCGTTCGCGGTTCTCCAAAATCTGGGCAAAGCCGCTCGTCTGGGCCTTTGCAAATCGTCAGGGCGCTGAATGGGACGATGATCTTGATCCCGAAACCCGGAACGAACTGCACAACAAGCTCAATCGCTTCATTCGGGCGCGCTGGTTTGAGCCACCTTTTGGCGGCGCGGTTTTCAGCCGGATGCTCTTGAAAGCCTTCGACGCCATGGCAGCACTGCCAGTGGGACCACGGCTGCTGCCGCTCGAACAGCCGCTTGATCTGTTCGTGACCGTGACCGATTTTCGCGGGCATCCCGAACAGCTCAAACTTCATTCGCCACCAGAAATTACGGAAACCGAACACCGGCTGATTTTTTCATTTCGCGATGCGCCGGGCGATCCGGACGTGCTGGGCGATACGAATGATCTCGTGTTCGCAGCGCGCGCGACCGCCAGTTTCCCTGGTGCCTTCCCGCCGTTTACCGTTGCTGAGCTGGATGATGTTCTTGCCGAAGACGGGCGCGACTGGCCGGGACGCGCGGCGTTTCTCAGCCGCAATTTGCCGGGGCGCGAAACGACCATACTCATCGACGGCTCGGTCCTTGCCAATGCGCCGTTCAAACCTGCCATCAATGCACTGAACAGCCGCCCTGCGCGGCGCGAGATCGATCGGCGGTTCGTCTATATCGATCCAAAGCCAGGCATTCACAGCGTCCGCATCAATCGCGGTGGCGAGACGCGGGTGCCAGGGTTCTTCACCACCATTTTCGGAGCACTCTCGGACATTCCGCGCGAACAGCCCATTCGCGACAATCTCGATGCGATTGCCGGACGGTCGGCGCGTATCGCGCGATCGCGCCGCGTCGTCGACGCGATCCGGCCCGAAATCGAAGCAACGGTTGATCAATTGTTCGGTCGCACTTTCTTTATGACGACGCCGAGCGCCGCGCGCCTTGGCAAATGGCGAACGCTGGCCGAAGCCAAATCAGCCAGCGATTCAGGGCATGCGTGGTCAGCATATCAGCGCGTGCGCGTCGAGAGCGAGGGCGGGCGCGAAACCGATTCGGTCGCGTTTCTTGACCGCCACGACATGGCCTATCGCACGCGCCGCTTGCGCTTTCTGTCGCGACGTATTGCAAATCTTGCCGAAGCCCATCCGGAAGCGGACTTCGAATCCGTTCGGCTTGCGGTATTCGAACGGCTTCACACGCTGTTCGAAATGGCTCCCGAAGCAGCGAACCTTCCGCAATTCGATGCTGACACCGACGCGCTGCTTGCCGCAGCGCTCGGCCGATGCGCCAAAGCGGACCGGCGCGCGCCTTTGCTGGCCTATCTCGGCTTCCCGTTTTACGACGTCGCGACTTTTGCCTTGCTGCAGGGCGAAGGGTTGGATGAATTCGATGCAATCAAGGTCGACCGGATTTCACCGAACGAAGCCCAGTCGATCCGCAAAGGCGATGCCCGGGCGACATTGAAAGGCATTCAATTCAACAGCTTTGGTGCATTCTTTAGCCGGAGCTACCGCGAAAACGATTATCTTTGGGGCAGGCTGCACGGCGCGGACCGGTTGATCGACATCATATTGTCAACGCTGCCTGTCGGTGCCGAACTGCCGCGCCGCAAAATCATGCTGGCCAAAAGATCGATTTTCGATGCAATCCTCGACGAGGAAACCCCGCGCTGCACGGCGATCATGCCGCTGATTGCGCAGTTGCGCCTTGAAGTAGCAGCTATGGAGGAGATAGACTGAGCGATACGTTCAAAAGGGTATCCGCATGCAGTTCCTGCGCACAGTCTTCTGGGTCGTGCTTGCCGTCATCGGCGTGATCTTTTCGTTCAACAACTGGCAGATCGTCAGCATCAGGCTGTGGGGCGACATTATCGTCGATACGCCGTTGCCGATCCTGCTGTTCGTCGTTTTCATGCTGGGGCTCGTGCCTATGCTGCTGCTTTACCGCGCGACGCGCTGGAGTCTAAACCGCAAACTTGATGCGGCAAACCGCAATCTGAGCGAAAGCCGCGCTGTCGTAGAACCCGTCCGTGCCGACGTTGTACCGCCGATGCTGCCATGACCAGCCCGATCTGGGTCGCCATCGATACGCCCGATCTGGAGCGCGCGCAGGATATCGCCAAGCGCGTGGCAAAGCACATCGGCGGGATCAAGCTCGGTCTTGAATTTTTTGCTGCCAACGGTCGCTCGGGTGTCCACGAAATGGCAAAGCTGCATTTGCCGATTTTCCTCGATCTGAAGCTGCATGACATTCCCAATACCGTGGCCAAAGCCGTTCAGGCCTTGCGCCCGCTCGATCCCGCTATTTTGACCGTGCATGCAGCCGGCGGACGCGCGATGAGGGAAGATGCCAAAGCAGCGGCACCGTCGGGCACAAAAGTCGTTGCCGTCACGGTGCTGACCAGCCTCGACGAAAGCGACCTCGCGGCGAGCGGCGTTTCCGGCAGCGCGCATGATCAGGTGATGCGCCTGACAGCGGCGGCACGCGAAGCCGGCCTCGACGGCGTCGTTTGTTCGGGCAACGAAGTCAAAGCCGTGCACAAATTCTGGCCAAATGGCTTTTTCGTGGTGCCCGGCGTCCGTCCGGCGAATGGTCAGAGCGCTGACCAGAAACGCATTGTGACGCCAAGGCAGGCGCTCGATAATGGCGCGTCGATCCTGATCGTCGGTCGTCCCATTACGCAGGCGAGCGACCCCGACAGCGCTGTCAGGGCCATCGAAGCGACGCTCTAACACCATTGAATTTTCGGTTCGCCGGACCTATTTTCTCGGCAGAGAGGTTGTTTGTCTAAGGCGCGTCCCGGAAGGACCGACACGATGGCTAACACGATATTGCAACCCGACCCCAAGGCGATTCGCGACGAGCGCGATGCCGAACCTGTCGTCCACTTTACACCGCACGGTTTTTCTGACCGTTTTGCGCTTGGCTTCACAAAGCTTCTGCGTTTCAGCGCTGACACGTTTTTTGCAAAGCGTTACGGCCATCGGGCGATCGTGCTTGAAACCGTTGCGGCCGTGCCGGGCATGGTGGGCGCAATGTTCCAGCATCTTCATTCACTGCGTTGGATGCGCGACGACGAAGGCTGGATCCGCACGCTGATGGAGGAAGCCGAAAACGAACGGATGCACTTGATGACCTTCATCGAGATTGCAAAGCCGACGTGGTTCGAGCGCATGGTCATCCTCCTGACGCAAGCTGTTTTTCTCATTGGCTTCTCGATCCTCTATCTCGTCTCGCCGCGCACGGCCCACCGCGTCGTCGGCTATTTCGAGGAGGAAGCCGTAACGAGCTACACGCTGTATCTTCAGGAACTCGATGAAGGTCGCTCGCCCAACGTGCCCGCGCCCGCGATTGCCAAGCATTATTGGAAAATGGCCGACGATGCGACGCTTCGCGATGTCATCCTGGTCGTGCGGCAAGATGAAATGCATCACCGCGACGTGAATCATGGGTTTTCGAGCAAGATAGCGGGGCGGCCCGTCGATCCGAAGAGGCACGCGCCCTATCCCGAGCATGCAACCGACATTCGGATGACAGCGTAAGACGATCAGACTAGGCGGGTGTCATGCCCGTCCAAGTCAAAATCTGTGGCCTTACAACGCCCGAAACACTCGACGCTGCTTTAAAAGGTGGGGCGAGCCATGTCGGCTTCGTTTTCTTTGCGAAAAGCCCGCGCAACCTGACACCGGAAAAGGCCGCAGCGCTTGCCGCGCGCGTTCAAAGCAAAGCGCAAAGCGTCGGATTGTTTGTCGATCCCACAGCGGACGACATCGACCGCATTCGTGCGCAGGTCCACCTTGACATCATCCAACTGCACGGTGACGAGACACCCGCGTTCGTATCGAGATTGCGGGCGACCAGCGGCCTTGACGTCTGGAAAGCGATTCCCGTCCGAACCGCACGCGACCTGGCCGGAGCACAGGCTTATCTCGGCGCGGCCTCGCTGATTCTCTACGACGCAAAGCCTGCCGAAGGTGCCGACCTACCCGGCGGCAATGGGCTGCGGTTTGACTGGGAATTGCTGCGCGGCCATCGCCACGACATACCCTGGGCACTTTCGGGTGGACTGGATATCGGCAATATCACCGAGGCCGTGCGGATTACCGGTGCGCCGCTGCTCGATGTTTCGTCGGGCGTCGAGACCGCACCCGGCGTGAAGGATGTGGACAAGATTGCCGCGTTCCTTAAAGCGGCCAGCACATTATGAGCATATCAAACACACTCCGCACCCAACCCGACGACCGCGGTCATTTTGGCCAGTTCGGTGGTCGCTACGTCGCCGAAACACTCATGCCGCTGGTCCTCGATCTCGAGCGGCATTACCGCGCGGCGAAGAACGATCCTGCATTTGCGGCCGAGTTCGACGATCTGCTCGAACATTATGTCGGCCGACCCTCGCCGCTTTATTATGCCGAGCGGCTGACCGAGCATCTCGGCGGGGCCAAAATCTATTTCAAGCGCGACGAACTGAACCACACCGGCGCGCACAAGATCAACAATTGCATCGGCCAGATCCTGCTTGCCAAGCGTATGGGCAAGACGCGGATCATCGCGGAGACCGGCGCGGGCCAGCATGGTGTTGCGACGGCCACCGTTGCCGCGCGCTTTGGGCTGCCCTGCACGATCTTCATGGGCGCGCGCGATGTCGAGCGGCAGTCGCCCAACGTGTTCCGCATGAAGCTGCTCGGTGCCGACATTGTGCCCGTCACCAGCGGTGCGCAGACGCTGAAGGATGCGATGAACGAAGCGCTCCGTGACTGGGTCGCCAACGTTCACGACACTTTCTACATCATCGGCACGGCAGCGGGACCGCATCCCTATCCCGAGCTCGTCCGCGATTTTCAAAGCGTCATCGGCAAGGAAGCGCGCGCGCAGATCCTGTCCCGCGAGGGCCGCTTGCCCGACATACTCGTGGCCTGCATCGGCGGCGGGTCGAACGCACTGGGACTGTTTCATCCCTTCCTCGATGACAGCGACGTCAAGATGGTCGGCGTCGAAGCCGGCGGCCACGGGCTAGACAAACAACATGCCGCCAGTCTTGCGGGCGGCCGCCCCGGAATCTTGCACGGAAACAAGACCTTCCTGTTGCAGGACGAAGATGGCCAGATTGACGAAGCACATAGCATCAGTGCAGGCCTCGACTATCCCGGTATTGGGCCTGAACATAGCTGGCTCAAGGAAATCGGCCGCGTCGAATACGACAGTGCGACCGACGTCGAAGCGCTCGAAGCCTTCAAACTGATGTGCGCCATCGAAGGGATCATCCCCGCCCTCGAACCGGCGCATGCCATAGCAGCAGTGATGCGGAGAGCGCCGTCGATGGCGAAAGACGCATTGTTGATCGTCAACCTGTGCGGGCGCGGCGACAAGGATATTTTCACGGTTGCCGAGGCGTTGGGGGTGACGTTGTGATTGGTCACATCACGATATTGCTGCTATTTTTTGCCACGACGCTTCTTGGCATGGTCATTATCGACTGGCTCTCTGGTAATCCTGTGCTGATGACACGCCAGATGCTGTCGCTTAGCATTTCCACGGCCCTCACAGCCGCATTTGCGAACTACTATCGGGAAAGACACAAAGCGAATTTATGACACGCCTCGCCAACGCTTTCTCCAACGGCCCCGCATTCGTCACTTTCGTCACTGCAGGAGATGGCCCGACGCCTGCAATCCTTGACGCACTGGTCTCAGGGGGAGCGGATGTCATCGAACTCGGCATGCCGTTTACCGATCCGATGGCCGACGGCCCTGCGATTCAGGCGGCGAACCTGCGCAGCCTTTCAGCAGGCACGACGACCGCCGACATCTTCAAACTTGCCAGCGATTTCCGCGCGCGCCACCCCGACATCCCCCTCGTCTTGATGGGTTACGCCAACCCGATGACGATCCGCGGCGGCGAGTGGTTCGCCGCGCAGTGCGTAAATGCAGGTGTCGACGGCGTGATCTGCGTCGACTTGCCGCCCGAGGAAGACGAGGAACTGGGCCCTGCCCTTCGCGCCGCCGGGATCAGCCCGATCCGCCTTGCCACCCCCACGACCGACGCTGCGCGCCTTCCAACTGTGCTCGATGGTGCAAGCGGGTTTCTCTATTATGTCTCGGTCGCCGGGATCACCGGGCTGCAACAAGCCGCGCAGACCAGCATCGAAACCGCCGTCGCTGCGTTGAAAGCTGCTACCACTCTCCCCGTCGCGGTCGGCTTCGGCGTGCGTA
>JBGSMP010000007.1:0-3812 GCA_041740105.1 Sphingomonadaceae bacterium | reverse complement strand
CGAGGCTCGGTGCCGCGCGTGCTTCCGAAAGTGCAAAATCGCCGATCGGACTGCAGCTGAGATTATAAGCGCATCCCGTGCGCGTCAGATACCAGTTGGCGCTGCTGTTTGGCGCGACTTCGTCGATCAAGCGCAGATCGGCATCTTCGTCGGCAAATGGAACGCGTTCGGCGGGCACACCGATCCGCTGAAAATCCGAACGGAGTCGCGCAAACAGGATTTCCATTCCCGGGCCGATCGGAAGGGCAATGCGAACAGGCGCGATTGCACCACGCGCGTTTTCCCAAGCGGCGATGCGGCGGCGGGCAAGTTCGATCCGTTCGCTTTGATTTTCGCCGGTCCAGCTTGGCAGGGCAGGCGCACGGCCGCTGTCGAGTTGCGCGGCAAGTAGGCGGTCCATCATCGTCCAGCGTGGGATCGCAAGCGTGCGGGCAAGTGCTTCGCGATCGATCGCCATGGCCAATGCTTCCCGTAACGTCCGTTCCTTCAGAAACGGCGCGCGCGAAGTGATCGCAAGCCCGAACAGACCCTCGGCGGGATCACGCCGCACGCGAGCCGTGCCCGTCAGTTGTCCCGCTTCGATAAAGGGCCAGTCGGCAACGGTCCCGCCGAGCACCAGATCGCTCGTGCCGTTGATGAAACGCGCCATAGCAAGCGACGCGCGCCCGCCTTTGACATGAACCCGTCGGGCATCGACGGGTGTTTCGTCGTCGTCCACCGCCGCCATCGGATCGGCGACGGGCCGCAAAACGAGCGCATTCCCGGCACGGTCCGCGATACGCCATGGCCCGAGGCCCGTCCCGTTGCGACGAATGCCGAGTTCGGGCTGGGCAAGCAACTGAAGCATATTCGGCCGCGGTGTCTTCAGCCGGATTTCGACCACACGGCCCGTCATGCCGACCACGGCATCGATCGCACCGAGCAGTGGCTTCAGCCGGTTTTGGCTGTTTGCGGCAAGCGCGCGATTGAGGCTCGCGGCGACATCCTGTCCGGTTACGTCGCGGCCATCGCGCCATTTCAGCCGCTGGATGCGGAATACGATGCTGCGCCCGTCATCGGTCACCACCCAGCTTTCGGCGAGCGCGGGCTCGATCTGGCCGCTGGCGTCGAAAGCGACCAGGCCCATCGCGGTTTCGCGCATCAACACGCTTCGCGATGGATCAAGCGATTCACGGTCGGGATCGCCGAGCTTTGGCGGCGCGCCGATAATGCTGATGTCGATTCGGGTGGGGTCATCGGCAGGCGCGCATGCGGCAACGAGGAACAGCGCGATACCGGCGGCACAGCGCTTGAGCCGCCCACGCGGTTCGGTGTTTTGCCGGAATATCATGATCAACGCCCAAGCTCGAAGCGACGATATGCGGGATCAACCGCCGTTAGCAAGCCGTCGTCGGCCGGGTTCAGGATGCAGATCGCTCACGCACGATGAGCAGATACATAACCGGTGTTACGACGCGGCTTAGCAAAGTAGACGATATCAAGCCGCCGATGATGACCCAGGCGAGCGGCGCATAGAGCGGCGAGCCGGACAGTGCGAGCGGGAGCAGACCGCCGATCGCCGTTACCGACGTGAGCAGGACGGGCAGGAAGCGGATTTCGCCTGCCCTTTCGATTGCGTCCATCAGGCCCATGCCCTGTTCGCGCAGCCGCGTGGTGAAATCGACCAGCAGGATCGAGTTTTTGATCTCGATCCCGATCAAGGCAACAAACCCGATAATCGCGAGGAACGACACCGAATTACCTGTCAGAATCAGCGCGACGATACCGCCGAACAGGCCGAGCGGGATGACGCCTGCGACGACGGCCACTTCGCGGAAACGCCCGAATTCGGCGACCAGCACGGCAAAAATACCGAACATCGCCACAAGGATAACGCCACCCAGACCCGATGTGTTTCGGGCAGCGACTTCGGCAGCACCGCCAACTTCCCAGCGGATACCCGTCGGCAATTTCAGCGTTTCGAGCTTGGCAATCACATCCTCGTTGAGTTTGGACGGGAGCGCACCGCGCTCGTTATAGGCCTTGATCGTGACGGTGCGTTCGAGCTGGAACCGGTTGATCTGGCTCGGCACCGATTTCAGGCGTGGGGTTGCGACTTCGGAAAGCGGGACGCTGCCCCCGGCTTGCGTCGAGACATAAATGGATTGCAGCGCGGAAACGGGCTGGTTCGCAGCCATCGGCAAGCGCACGACGACGGGGTAGCTGTCGCCTTCGGCATCGCGGAAACTGCTTGCCCGTTCGCCTGCGAGTGCCAACCGGACCGAGCGCCGGACATCGCCGGTCGTGACGCCAAGCAGACTGGCCGAGGCGGAATCGAAACCGATGTCGAGATCGACGCGTTCGATGGCAAGCGGGTTTTCGACATCGCGCAAGCCCGGTGTTGCCGCCATCAGCGTGGCGACCTGCGCAGCGGCAGTGCGCAGCGTTTCGATTTCGGCGCCGCGCAGGCGGATCGCCACGGGTGCTTCGACCGGCGGTCCGTTCTCGAATTGTATGACGGTGACTTTTGCATTTGGGTATGAATCGAACTTGCGGCGCAGCGCATCGAGCTGGCCGGGGCTTTCGCTTGGCACCCATTTTTCGATGGTCACGAAAACTTCGCCGTATCGCGTGTCTTCCTCGCGCGGGATGTTGTTGTAATAAATCTGTGGGTTGCCGCGCCCGACATTGTCCATCCGCCCGGTAATGCCGGGGAATGTCGAGACGATGGCGGATACGTCGCGGACCGCACGGTCGGTGGCCGCCATGCCACTGCCTTCGGGCGTTTCGACGCGCACCATGAAATAGGGCGAATCCGACGCCGGAAAGAGACTGGCGCCGATGAAGGGCAGGGTGCCCAGTGCAGCAACGCAGACCGCCATCGATCCCCAGACTGTGGTTTTCGGATGGCGCAATCCCCAGCGCAGCAGCGGCTGGTAAAAGCGGTGGATCGCGCGATTGATCGCCTGCAGAACGCGGTTTCCCTCGGGACCGTGATTGTCCTTCAGCACGCGGCTCGCGACGAAAGGAATAATGGTCAGCGACACGATCAGCGAGCTTGCAATGGTCACGAGCACGGCCACCGGCAGCCCGCGCACGAAATCGCCCGATCCTTCTGGAAGGAAGGTTAGCGGGAGAAATGCGAACAGGAGCACGCCCGTCGAGCCAAGCACGGCAAGGCTGATTTCCCTTGTCCCGCTGATCGCGGCGGCCACGGGGTTTTCGCCACCGCGCATGTGGCGTTCGATATTCTCGGTGACCACGATCGAGTCATCGACGAGCAGCCCGAGCGAAATGATGAAGCCCGAAATGCTGATCTGGTTGAGCGTGAAACCGAACTGCGCCAGCGCGAACACGCCCATCGCCAGCGACAGCGGGATCGAGATCATCACGACCAGCGACGCGCGCCACCCGAGCGGGATCAGCGTGATGAGAACGAGCGCAAGCGCAATCGCGAAATCGGCAGCGAGCTGACCGAGCCGTCGCTGGATATCCAGCGTCTGGTCGAAACTGGTTTCGAGCGTCATGTCGGGTGGCAGTGTTTTGTTCAGCGCGGTCGTGGCCTCGGCCAGTCGCTCGCGCAGATCGGGGGCGCTGACCGAATCCTTCTGTTTGACCGCAATGAACACGGCGCGCTTTCCGTTGAAGCGCGTGTAGTGCAGTTGTTCGGCTTCGGCCCATGCGACGCTGGCGACATCGCCGACGGTGACGAATCGGCCAGGCTCGCTCTTGATTATCGAACTTTCGAGCGCCGCGATCGACCGGAATGCGCCGCCCGCATCGACATTCAGGCGACGGTCGCCACTGTTGACCGACCCCGCCGCGATCGTTGC
>JBGSMP010000298.1:0-3845 GCA_041740105.1 Sphingomonadaceae bacterium | reverse complement strand
CGGGTGCAGCTGACTGCCGCCCGCCGCCCATTCACCAACAACCGTTGCAGATTGAAACTGTTGTTCGGGCGTAATGCGGAAGCGTGCCTCGCCGCGCAGCCGGACGCTGCCGACGCGCGCATTGGCCAGCAGCCCGACCTCGATTTGAGACGGCGGGTCGGGCCCGAATTTACGTCGCTCGTCGCGATACGCCAGTTCGCCGGTAAACGACATCTGGCCGATGCCCAGTGACGATCGCGTTGCAAATTCGAGCGTGCTGTCGCCGCCGCGCCGTGTCGTCAGGCGCGCATCGAGGTGGACCGGAATACTTCGTCGCCCCTTGCCAAAGAAATGGTCGATACTGGCCACATGAAGTCCAGTGACATTCTGCAATATTCGGTCGGACCGATACGCGCCACCCGCCCAGATCGTCTCGAGCGCAAAATTGGTCGTCCCCAGCTGCGCCAGCGCCTGCGCGCGCAAAGCCTGGCCGCCAGCGGCATCGATCGCGCCCGAGAATTCGGCCAACGCCGGTCCAATGGCGCGCCTCAGCGCAACTTCACTAAAGTTGCGCCGACCGATCCCGTCGATCAGCAGGCTGCTCATGTTGAGTGCGACCGAGGTTTTGGCATTCAACCCGCGCTCGAGCCCCAACGATCCGCGCCAGCCGCGCCGCCCGAACGTCGGCGACGGGTAAAGATTGATCAGATCGCGACCTTCTTCGTCGGCACCCGCCCAATACCAGGTCTTGCGCGGCGGGATGCTGTCGAGCCCGACCGGCACCGATTTCACCTCGCGCCGGATCTGCCCCTGTGGACCATAGAGCACGACCTCGAACCGATTCTGGCCATATTGCAGCGCCACATCGAGAAACTCGTAGCGACCGTCGGCACGATCATTGGCAAAGGCAAGCAGCTGACCGTTGCGATAGAGTTCTGCGTCCCAGCCGTTGGGCAATTCGCCGCGGAAGTCGGTGCGATCGAAATTCTGTGGCCGATCGACGGGGCGGTTCGTGACCACAAAGCCACGCCCGACGCCCGATTGCGACACGAGCGGCGTCGAAAGCCCCTGAACGTCCCCGACCGCGATGTGCGTTGCGCCCAGCGGCAGGTTACCGGCGGGGTCGGTACGATAGCCGCGCAGCCGGAGCGTGGCGGGAACGCCGCGTCGATCCGACGACAGCCTTGCATCATAGGCAACTGGGCCGACTTCACCCGACGCATAGAGTTCATATTGGGCATCGAGGCGATTGCCGTTGCGGCGGTCGAGCGTGCCGCCGAGACTGGCAACGACATCCACCGAGGGAATTTTCACGCCGCGATAAGGCGCGCTCGACTGGGGGAGGCTCGCGAGATCGAACGAGGGAACGCTCGATTGAACGCGGGCGCGTCGCTCGGCGGCAAGTTGCGGGGGCAACTTCTTGTCCGACGCCACCGTCAGGATGGCATTGCCGGTGTCGGGCTTCAGCGAAACGCCCAGCCAGCGCGACAGCGCGACCGTCGATACGCACCAGCCTTCCGGCGTGTCGCGAATGTCGTCTGGCGCGACTTTCCGCGTCAGGTTCATGATTTGTTCTTCACCGCTCACGCGATCGATCTTCAGGGTTTGACGTTCGTCATAAGCCCAGCCGGTTGCGCGGCGCGACTGTTTGTCGAGCCGGACCGAAATATCGAGCGCCATGATAACATCGGCAAAGTCCACGCAGACGCCGGTCGGGGTTTGATAGCCGCGCACCCCGTCGCCAAGCCGATATTGGTTCAGCCGGACATCGAACAAAAGCGCATCATCGGCCGTCGGCGTCCACGCGTTCGCATGCACCGGCGGCGCAACGCCGGCCGATGCCAGAACGGCCAGAGCGGCAAGCGCCTGGCCCGTGCGTTTGAACAGACGGTGCATGATCGTGAAGCGATCCGCTGCCCCTTAGCGGATCACGACTTGCGCTTCGGCAATCATGCCGCCGCCGGTATCGCTATCCTCAAGATATTCGACTTTCGTCGGCCCGATAAGTTGCGCCGCAACTTCGGGCGGGACCGGAAGCGTCACGATGCGGCTCGAAACTTCGGTATAGACGGCGATTCCGCGCGCTTCGAAGAGCGGCTTGACGACGCCGGGCTTCGACACGCGGATCCTGCCAAAGGTCGAGCGTTCGCCGCTTCGGGCAAGCGTAAATGAAATCGCATCGATCGGTTCAGCATTGCCCGGCTGCGCGGACGCCGAAACCACTTCATTGCTGCTCGGGTCGATCTTGACCTTTTGCACCCCCGAAATTGCCGCCGTGACTTTCAGGCTGCCTTTTCGAATGATGATCGGAATCGTGACGCCATAAATGGGCGTGAGGGCGATCGAGACGCCTTGCGGCGGCCCGGCAGCGGCTGGCTGGGGCGGGGCGGCATCGGGGATGGCGCGAAACAGGATATGCGCACGGTATTCGCCATCGGGTAGATCGGCTGGCGGGCGGACACCGATACGGATCGCTTGCGGCTGATTCGGCGCGAGCGTTACGCGCCGTGGCGCATAGCTGATCATCGCCAGTGTCGTTTTTTCCTTGTCGGTGGCGGCATCGACGGCGACTTCTTCGACCTGGCCCGACGGCAACATCCGTTTCAGTTCCATCGAAATGCGATAGGTCGCAGGCTGTGCACCGACATTATTCAAAAAAACCTCGGTGCCGCGCGGCCCGTCGAGAACGACGCGGGTCGGCGCGACCAACAGGTCGCCCCCGGCAAGGGCAGGCGCGGTTATACCGGCGAGCGAAAGCGCAAGCATGCGCGGCGCAAAGTTTAGCATTGGTTGGTCCCCAGTCTGGTCACCGCCATCATGACCGGACAAGGTTGATTTTCCGATAACCTTGTCTCAACAACAAAAAACCCGCTGGAGACAGTGCACCAGCGGGCTTTTCGCTAAGCCTTCGTGTTAAGCGGAGGGCTTATTGATAGTTGACGGTCACGGTGAAAACGCCTGCATAGGCACCGTCGGGCTGGCTGGCGCCGACTGAAAGCGTGCCACCAACCTGGAAGTTGTTGACGGCGGCCAGTGTCATCAGCGCCGTCGATGAAACGAGCGTCGATGTCATCGAATTTGCACCCGAAACCAGCGACACCGTTGCAGGCACCGAAACCGTTGCAACCTGACCGACCGTGCCGACGACACTGAAGTCAGCCGCGGTTGCCGTGCCAGTGCAAACAAGGCCAAGGCCGCACGTGCGTGTGCCGTCGGGTGCCACGACGACCGTCGAAGCGGCAGCGCCGGTAACGATCGTTGCGTAATCGAGATCGGCATTGCGTGTGACGGTAAGCTGCTGCAAAATCTGCGCACGTGCTGTTGCCGTGGCGGTCGCTGCCTGTGCACCGGTCGATGCGAATGCAGCCGTAGCGAAAGTTGCCGCCAGCGCGGCCTTCGTGAAATTCTTGGTCATAATAGATGGTCCCCAGAAACTGATCAAGCAGAGCGAGAGCACCCATCTGCTCCGCCGTTTCGGCTTTGGACCACCGGGCGTTCACAAATCGCTTCGTGGACTGGTTAATGCAGACGAAGGGTTTAGCGATAGTCGGCGACGACCGTGACGCGGCCCCGGAAATCCCCGGCTTGGCCCGCCGTCACGATGAGCCGCCCGCCAAAGGCAAAGCTCAGTTGCCCTTGCCCGTCGAGCCGCGCGTTCGGCGCAAGGGTCGTGCGAAGATCGATGACATCCGCCGTGCTCCCGTCGGGCGCCGTCAGTGGGATGCGGTTCGGCATCGATACCGAGACGGGCGCAAACGGCTCCCCCTGCAAACGGACTGTTCCTTTCAGCGAAAAACCGCCGAGATCGGCCAGTCCACCGGTAACGCGCCGTTCGCCCGTCGCCGGGTCGAGCGCAATTGTGCCAC
>JBGSMP010000223.1:0-2135 GCA_041740105.1 Sphingomonadaceae bacterium | reverse complement strand
CGCCGCCGCCAAAGCTCGCCGGACCCGACCCGAAGCTGACGCCAGAAGTATCGACATTCGGCAAGCCTGAACCGGCAATCGGGAGCGCAAGTCCTGCGAAGGCTGGCGGACAAGGAAGATCGAGCGCCGCTGTCTGCGACGATCGGGGCCGGTTCTGACGCTGCGCTTGCGATTTCACGGCTTTGCCACGCGGGGCGGTCGCTTTATGCACAGCCTGTCGCGCTTTCGGAAGCGACACGGCCGCCGTGCCCATCACGACCGTCGGACAGACGCACAGTGCGGCCTTGGCCGCCAGCGTCATGCCCATGATGCGGGTTCCACATTCGGAACGCCACGGACGACAGATAAATTACGCATAAGCAACCCCTGTTACCCCAACACGGCAACCAGACGACGATCCATGCTGGATGTCGTAAACCAGCAATTAACATAAAAGGTCCTTCCGGACCAGTTCGGTTCGTCGCAATTCCGTCCGTTTTGAAGGGTTTACAGCGCTGCCAGTGCCTCTTGACTATCGATGTCGGTCAATTCCTGCGCCGTAGCCGTGACTTGGACCGCCTGTTTCAACAATGATCGCGCACCGGCATCACCGCGCAGCGAAAGAAGTTCCGGCCAGGTTGATCGCGGAAAAATCGCAGGGGGTGACGCAATCGATGCGGCAGTGGATGCGACGATGGAGTCCGGGCGCGCGAAGGCTGCCGAGCGCAATGCGGCGAGATGCGTCGGGGTGACAAACGGCATGTCGCCGAGACAAACCATAATCGCTCCCGCATCAACAGCCATTGCTTGTTGAACGGCAAGACCGAGCGAACGCGCCTGCCCCGCCGCCGCGTCGTTGTTATCGATGAGCGTGTAGCCTTCATTCTGCAGCGCACCCGCAAGGCGGACGTGCGCCGGATCGTGGACGGCGAACAGGTAGCGGCACCCCGCTCCTGCCAGCGTCTGCGCGGCGTGGATGCCCAGCATTTTATCGCCCAGCTTGGCTTCGAGTTTGTTGCCGCCGAAGCGCTTGCCTTGCCCCGCGGCGAGCAGTACCCCGGCGATGTTAGCGCAATCCGTCATTCATCACCCGCACCATCCCCGCCGCGATCGACAGCGCAATTTCGGGTGCGCTGATCGCATTGACCGCAATGCCCGCCGGTCCTTCGATCCGGGCGAGTTGATCCTCCGCCACACCGGCCGCACGCAATCGCGCTAGCCGTGCTGCGTGTGACGACTTCGAACCCAGCGCGGCGACATAGGCTGCAGGACTCGCAAGCGCTGCAACGAGCGCCGGATCGTCGATTTTGATATCGTGGCTGAGCGTGACGACGGCCGTCCGGCTGTCGAGCTTCAGCGCGGTTACGGCCTCATCGGGCCAGCGGTCGTCACGCGCAACGCCGGGAAAGCGATCCTCGGTCAGGAAGCGCGCACGCGGATCGACCACAGTTGCGGCAAAACCAAGTTGTTGGGCAATGGTCGCGAGCGCGGCTGCAATCTCAACGGCGCCGACGATGATGAGCCGTTTTGGCGGCGCGTAGACATTGAGAAACTGGACGGCGCCGCGTTCTGCCACCACGTTGCTCATACCGCTGCCCAAATCGGTGCCGATACACAGCGTTTCGCCGCTGGCATTGGCGGCGATGATCCGTTCGAACAACGGTCGCGCGAAACCGGCAGCCGTCACCGGCTGGACGAGCACCGCGATATTGCCGCCGCAAGGAAGGCCGACCTCCCAGGCCGCACCGTCAGCCACACCATAACGCCTGACGGTCGCAGGGGCTCCGTCAATGATTTCAGCCGCAACCTGCAGCACGTCGCCTTCGACGCAACCGCCCGACACCGAGCCGACGAATGCACCGTCACCGTGGACGAGCATATGCGTCCCGACGGGACAGGGCGCCGAACGCCATGTCTCGATCACCGTTGCCAGCGCCATCGGTGCCCCTGCCCATTCGGTGGCTTTGGCGAGAATACGGTTATGATCGGCAGCGCCGGTTTGCAGCATGTCTTTTTCAGGGTCCGTTTTGATTGCGAACGAATTTCATGTTACGCTTCGCCAACAGAAAAGTAGAGGTCAACATGTCGATAGCTGCAACAGTGAACGGCAAACCAGTCGCATTCAACGGCGAGCCCGATACGCCGCTGCTGTGGGC
>JBGSMP010000205.1:0-1721 GCA_041740105.1 Sphingomonadaceae bacterium | reverse complement strand
ACCAGCGAAGCGACCTGCACGATTGCCGCGCCCGATGTCCCGATCGTGTCGAGCAACGCCGACAAGATGAACGTAAGCGCGAGGTAGCCCGCGACAAGCCCGAGCGAAAGCGACCGGAACGCTACGGTGCGTGACAAGCGGATCGACCAGCTCTGGTTGCGGCGCAGCGCCAGCGCAAAGACCGGGGCAAGGGCCGCAATAACAATGCCGCGCGCCGCAACAAGCCACGCCATCGGTTCGCCCGCGAGATAGGACAGTGTGTAGAGATTGAGATCATAGGCAAACAGCACGGCGAGGGCCGCCATCGGCAGGCCGATACCGGCCCGTGCGCTCGAAGCGGCGGCAACGTAAAGATTATGGACCAGCAACAGCGCACCGATGGCAAACATCATCCGCATCACGAACGTCGCGTGCAGCAACAATGCCGACAATCCAGCGTCGTCGCGACCATAATAGGCGGATACGCCGATCCCCGTCTGCACGGCCGCTGCAAGGATCAGTGCAGCATAGACCGCACGCAACGACAGCATCCGACGCACGCCCTCGGCCCGTCGCAGCAGCGCATACATGAAACCGAGCCATGCAATGTTCCGCACCGTCTCGGCGTGTCCGGTCATCACATCGGTCGGCCCCCAGGCTGCACTGAAGACGGCCCATGATGCCGTTGCTGCACAAGCGGCCGCGAGGAAATAGCGCGCGCGATCAAGTCGTCCGGCGCGGATTTCGTTCACGGTCAAAATGCCGAACAGCAACGCCGCCAGCGCATGGCCAAGATAGGCAATCAACCCGATCATCGCGCGCCGACCGGAAACAGGACGACGCGGATCGTCTGCAGCAGGATCACGACATCGAGGAACGGCGTATAGTTTTTGGCGTAATACAGGTCATATTCGAGCTTCTGCCGCGCATCGTCCATGCTCGCGCCATAGGGATAATTGATCTGTGCCCATCCGGTAATGCCGGGCTTCACCATATGCCGTTCGGCATAATAGGGCATTTGCTGCGCCAGTTCGGCAACGAACGTCGGCCGTTCGGGGCGCGGGCCCACAAAGCTCATCTCGCCTTTCAGCACCGTCCAGACCTGCGGCAGTTCGTCGATTCGCAGCTTGCGGATGATGCGCCCGACGCGGGTGATCCGCGGATCGTCTTTTTCGGCCCAGACGGCATTGCCCGGCGCCTCGGCATCAGCGCGCATCGACCGCAGTTTCAGAATGTCGAATTCCTGCCCGAACAGGCCGACGCGCGTCTGGCGATAAAAGGCGGGACCTTTCGATTCCAGCTTCACACACAGGGCGGTGAATACAACCAGCGGCACGGTCAGCACCAGCAACAGCCCGCTTGCGCCAATATCAAAAATGCGCTTGGCAACCGACGACAGCCGCCGCCCGCTCGAAAATCCATCCGAGAAAATCAGCCATGATGGATTCGTGCTGCGCAGATCGACGCGCCCCGTTTCGCGTTCGAGAAATGTCGTGATCTCGTTGACATGCACCCCTGCCGTGCGAATCCGCAGCAGGTCGTTCAGCGGGATCGCGTTGCGCCTTTCCTCCAGCGCCAGCACGACTTCATTGGCATTCAGCCGCGTCACATGCTCGGACAGATTGTCGATATGTTCGCGCAGGATCGCCGTCGGGATCACGCTTGGGACGTCGCCCATGTCGACGTGGCCGACGACGGTGAACCCTGCGCCCTTCGCCGTGCCCAGCCGCTGCAGCCGGTCG
>JBGSMP010000047.1:0-1686 GCA_041740105.1 Sphingomonadaceae bacterium | reverse complement strand
AGCACCAGCATCACGTCAACCATCGGCGTGACGTTGATCTCAGCCATCGGCGCGCGGCGGTGGCGTGACCGTTCGGAGGGTAGCGGGACGCTCAAGACGCCCGATCCAGTTCGCGGCTGAGTGTCGTATGAAACCCGTCGGCAAAGCGCCCGAGCTTCCCTTCCAGCCGGTTCAGACGATGGCCGAAACGGTTATAGGCAATGACGGCGGGGATCGCCGCAAACAGCCCGAGTGCGGTTGCGAACAACGCTTCGGCAATCCCCGGGGCAACGACCGCAAGCGACGTATTCTGCGCCTGCGCAATCCCGGTGAAACTGCGCATGATGCCCCACACCGTGCCGAACAGCCCCACAAACGGCGCCACCGCGCCGACCGTGGCGAGCACGTTCAGGCGATCCGACAATCGGTCGATCTCGCTGGCAATTGTCGACGACAGCACGGTCGAAAGCCGCGACCGCGTGGCGTCCTTGTCGATCGGCGTCACGCGCGTCGACGCGCGCCATTCGGCAAAGCCCGCCTGGAATATCTGCGCGCTGGGCACTTTGGAGGCCTGATGACTGCGCGCAAACGCCTCGACATCATCGGCCTGCACGAAGTCGCGTTCGAAGCTATCGCTGTCGCGCGCGGTTTTGCCGAGCGAAAGCCACTGGCCGATGATGATCGTCCACGTCCAGATGCTCGCGAGCAAAAGCACGACGATTACGCCTTTGACGACAATGTCAGCTTGAACGAACAGGGCGATCGGCGACATCATGGCCGCGTCAGTGGTGGTCGCGAGGCTGTTCATCTCATCTCCATTTCGGGGGTCGATCCTGAATTAACCCTGTCCGGCCGCCTTAGTGCGTGCGACGAATTGAGGGAATCCCCGTTCGACAACGAATTAAACCGCTTTGGCCGAGCGGTGCGCCGATGTTGACCGCCCCACGGCAGAAGCGGATAGAGAGCCGCGTGATGCGGCAACAGAAAATCCGGCGCAGTGCGATCGTCGCTCTCCTTGCCCTCTATGCTTGTCCGGCAGTTGCGGTCGAGGACATCGAGCCGGGCAATTTCGCGGTCGAGCAGACGCAAAATAGTGCCGTCCCTGCGCCGTCCGAAGAAGCGCTCGTCTTTACCGGGCAGGACGAGAAGCCCCTGACGCCAAGCCGTAACGGCTTCCGCGGGGGCGTCGACAGCGTGGTGGCAGGTGCACAGGCGATATCATCATGGTTGGGGCCTGAGACGTGGGCTTTCCTGATCGTGGGCTTTGGTGTCGTCGGGTTCGTTGTCCGAAGCAGCGAGCGCGTGTTGCGCTTCGAGCCGCGCCGAGACGTTATTGATCGAACAGACCATCCTGAAGATCGCTCGGCGGCGTCAGGCCCAGATGCTTCCAGCCGCCCGCATTCAGACAGCGACCGCGCGCCGTCCGCGCGACGAGACCAAGCTGGATAAGATAGGGCTCGATCACTTCCTCGATCGTGTCGCGTGGTTCGGAGAGCCCTGCGGCCAGCGTCTCGACGCCGACGGGACCGCCTTTATAAATGTCGGCAATCATCGTCAGGTAACGCCGGTCCATCGCATCGAGTCCGATGCCGTCGACTTCAAGGCGGGTGAGGGCAGCATCGGCGATCAGCCTCGTGACAGTCTTGTCACCCGCAACATTGGCGAAATCGCGAACGCGGCGGAGCAGGCGACCGGCAATGCGCGGGG
>JBGSMP010000155.1:0-27061 GCA_041740105.1 Sphingomonadaceae bacterium | reverse complement strand
CTTCCGCAGTCCCGAGACGATCGAGGAGCATGTCGCGCTCGTCATCGGCACGCCTGACGGCACGCCGCCGCTGGTCCGCCTGCACAGCGAGTGCTTGACCGGCGATGTGCTCGGCAGCCTCAAGTGCGACTGCGGCCCGCAGCTTCACGCTGCCCTGCACGAAATCGCCACCAGCGGCTGGGGCATATTGCTCTACCTCCGCCAGGAGGGTCGCGGGATTGGCCTCATCAACAAGCTGCGCGCCTATCAGCTCCAGGATCAGGGCTATGATACCGTCGATGCCAATCTACGGCTTGGCTTTGCGATCGACGCCCGCGACTTCGGCGTGGCAGCGCGTATGCTAACGCTGCTGGGGCAGTCGCGCATCCGGTTGCTGACCAACAATCCGGCCAAGGTCGCGGGTCTCGAAAGCTCGGGGATCACGGTCATCGAACGCGTGGCGCACTTCGTGCCGCCCAATGTCCATAACGAGCGCTATCTTGCCACCAAGCGCGACCGCACGGGGCACCAGCTTTAGCCGAGCATGGCAGCAACTTCGTCGAAGCTGTGCACAACCTGATGCGCGCCCTGTGCTTTCAGCCGTGCGCCATGCCCGTCGCGGCAGTGCATCCCCACCGCCAGGCCGACAACATGCGCACCTGACGCAACCGCCCCCGTCACACCGACAATCGAATCCTCGATAATCAGCGTTCGGCGGATATCGGCGCCAATGGCAGCGGCAGCATGGAGATAGATGTCGGGCGCGGGCTTTCCGCGTGTCACATGCTCGCGGCCCGAGTAAACATGATCCCCGAACGCCGCGCGCAGGCCGATGTGGCCGAGATGTCGCGCGATCCATGTCGTCGTGCTCGATGAGGCAATGGCGCGCGGCATCGCCGGTGGCAGAGCGCTGACGAAGGCAACTGCACCCGACACTGCGTCGACACCGTCGCGCATGACGCGATCATCTTCGATCCGCCGCGCCGCGTGAAACGCTTCCGGCACCGAACCGCCGATCCAGCCCGACACTGCATCGTGAAAGTCGCTTCCGCCGAGCCCAGTAAACGTGTCCAGCGCCTGATCGACTGTCGTCGGATAGCCAAGGCCGGTCAGTGTCGCAGCGACTTGCTGGCCACTGATATATTCGCTTTCGATCAGCACGCCGTCGAAGTCGAAAATGATTGCCTCGAATGTCATGGGCGTTCACCGAACAGCGCCGTCCCGACGCGGATGTGCGTGGCGCCAAGCACGATGGCCGTTTCATAATCGCCCGACATACCCATGCTGAGTTGGTCGAGCCCATGATCGCGCGCCAGCTTGGCCAGCAAAGCAAAAAAGGGGGCAGCTTCGTGGCCCACCGGGGGCACGGCCATTAGCCCGACAACGTCGAGACCTGCGGCGCGTGCTTCGGCCAGCAGCGCGGGCAATTCTGTTGTCGAACAGCCACCCTTTTGGTCTTCGTCGCCGATGTTGACCTGAATGAAGCATGCCGGTCGCCGCGTTGACTTGCCCTGTGCCCTCCCCAGCGCTGCGACCAGCGAGGACCGGTCGACCGAATGAATGACGTCGAATAAAGCCAGCGCTTCATCGGCTTTGTTCGATTGCAGCTGACCGACCAGATGCAGCCGGATACCGGGCGTCTGGGCAATCAGCGCGGGCCATTTCGATTGCGCTTCCTGAACGCGGTTTTCCCCGAAATCGCGATGGCCGGCAGCGATCAGCGGCAAAATCTGGTCGGCGGTTCTGGTCTTGGACACGGCAATCAGCGTGGTTGCATCGCTCGGTCGCCCTGCCAGCTTCGACGCCTTCGTAATGGCGGCTTGGACCGTCGATAGCCTGGTTTCAACTGCAGTCATCGCCGCGCTATACGCGTGCCGATGCGCCGTCGCCACCTGCTTCCCAAAATCTGGCTGATGACCGATGCGCGGCTCGACGACCTCGAAACTGTGATCCGTGCGTTGCCCAAAGGCAGCGGAATCATCTTTCGTCATTATGAGCTGCCCCGCACGCAAAGACGCGCACTGTTCAAGCGCGTTCGCAAAGCCGCACGCGCGCGGCGGCATATCGTCGTGCTCGCCGACCGGCCAGCGACGGCACGCCAATGGGGCGCCGACGGTGCTCATCACCGGTCACTGCATCGATCGCAGGGTATCCGGACGGTCGCGGTACACGATGCGCGCGAAGCGGTCGTTGCCAAACGGGCGAAAGCCGACCTGATTTTTGTGTCGCCCGTCTTTGCAACGCGGTCGCATCGTGGCGCGCGCGCGATCGGTGTGCTCGGTATGGCACGGATTGCCGGCGATCAGCGGGAACGAACAATCGCGCTTGGCGGCATGACGGCAAAACGCATGAGAATGCTAAATCGACTCAGCGTTTACGGCTGGGCGGGAATCGACACCTTTAGAACTTGAAGGCCGTGCCGATATAGACAGCCTGGCTGTCACCGCGCTTGTCCGCAGAAATATCGGCAGGCAGAAGCCCAAAGCGATCACGGTCTGTCTCACGGAATTTCAGCCCCGCGGTAACGTCTATATTGCGCGTTAAGGAATAAGAGCCGCTCATGCCGATTGAGACACCGGCGTCGCCCGCAATTGCCTTGGGTGTATTCGGGGTCGCGCGATCACCACCGATCGCCAGACGCGTCGTGAAATTCTTGACGCGGTAGCTGACGCCAAGATCGACCGATTCGCGACCACCGACCGTCCCGAGATCGACTTTTTCGACATCGCCCGAAAAGGCGAATCGCTTCCAACCGACAGCAACACCAAGATTATAGGCAACCGGCATGATGCTGGCCGTTGGTGCGTTCACGAGCGCGATCCGCTCACCGCCGCCATTGCGACGCGTCGTCTGCGCGCGGACCGCAACCGTGACCGACCGGTTCAACCGGACGCTGGCCGAAGCAGGGGTAAACCGCATGCCGCTCGAAGAAATACCGCTTCGTGCAAGAAGCGCCGACAAGCGCGCATCCGTCGTAGCAGGGGTAAAAGCACCCAGCCCACCGCGCGCACCCAGCGAAACACGCGGTTTGACCGACCGCAAATCGCCCGACGCACTCATCGCGGGCGACAACGCAAGCGCGAGCATGGAAAATGCCCCCGTTGCTGCCCCGAAAATGATGCGACGATGGCGCACGACTCAAATCCCTTGCTGACAACACTTGTATTAGTGCTTCGACCCCGAACTACCACCCCCGTCTTTCTTTTGGCCGTTGCTGTGGCATATCGCACACAGCTTGATGCCTTGCAGGGTGGGCAACACCGGCTATAACGCGGCGATTGCGCACCAGCGCGCGCCCGCTTCAAGGAATGCCATGCCTCGCCATCTTTTTACCGTCTTTGCGATTGCGCTGATCTCGACAACGGCCGCCTGTGGAAAGAAGGAACGGCCCGGCCGCATTGCCGACCTTGCGGCATCGAAAGTGACGACGATCGGCATCAATGCCTATCTGTGGCGCGCGGCACTCGACACCGTCTCTTTCATGCCGATTGTCCAGACCGATTCGAACGGTGGCGTGATCGTGACCGACTGGTATGTCAATCCGAACAGCCCGAACGAACGTATGAAGCTTGCGGTCACAATCCTGGATCAGGATTTACGCGCTGATGCGGTGCGGGTCGCGGCGTCGCGTCAGGTCCTCGCGGGCGGTCAATGGACAGACGCTCCGGTGCAGGCCGCAACCGTCCAGAAGCTCGAAGATATCATCCTTACCAAAGCGCGCGACCTGAGGCGCAGCGCCGTCGCGGGCTGACCAAGTCATGACCGAGCGGTTCAACCCCCGCGCGGCAGACTCGCGCTGGCAACAGCTGTGGGACGAGCGCGGCACGTTTACGGCTGACGCTGATTCGTCTGCCAAGCGCGCCTATGTGCTCGAAATGTTTCCCTATCCATCGGGGCGCATCCACATGGGCCATGTTCGCAACTATGCGATGGGCGACGTGCTGGCGCGCTACAAGAAGATGACGAGTCATGCCGTGCTGCATCCGATGGGGTGGGACGCGTTCGGGATGCCCGCTGAAAATGCCGCGATCGAAAAAGGCGTACATCCCGGCGACTGGACGCGCGCCAATATCGCCGCAATGCGCGCACAGCTGAAGCGGCTGGGGCTTGCGATCGACTGGACACGCGAATTGTCGACGTGCGAGCCCGATTATTACGGGCATGAACAAGCGCTGTTCCTCGATCTGTACAAAGCAGGGCTGGTCTATCGCCGGGAGTCGCAGGTGAACTGGGATCCGGTGGACATGACGGTGCTTGCCAATGAACAGGTCATCGACGGGCGCGGCTGGCGCTCCGGCGCGCTGGTCGAGAAGCGCAAGCTCAACCAGTGGTTTTTGCGGATCACCGATTTTGCCGAGGATTTGCTGGAAGGCTTGAAAGGTCTCGACCAGTGGCCCGACAAGGTGCGGCTGATGCAGGAAAACTGGATCGGCAAATCAGTCGGGATGCGCGCGTCGTTTGCGCTTTCTGATGGGTCCGACAGCATCGATGTGTTCACGACGCGGCCTGACACGATTTTCGGCGCGAGTTTTGTCGCGATTGCGTGTGATCATCCGTTGGCGCAGGCGCTGGCAGCGAACCGATATGCACTCGAGCAATTTATCGAGCAGTGCAAGCTGGGCGGGACGACCGCAGCAGAGATCGAAACGGCGGAAAAGCTTGGGTTCGATACCGGGCTGACCGTCGATCATCCGTTCGATACGACGCTGAAACTGCCCGTTTTCGTCGCCAATTTCGTGCTGATGGATTATGGCACGGGCGCCGTCATGGGCGTGCCCGCGCATGACCAGCGCGACCTTGATTTTGCGCGCAAATATGAATTGCCCGTGCGCCGGGTCGTGGCGGATGGCGAGCATGTCGATCCGTATTTTAGGGGCAATGAGGCGTATAGCGGGCCGGGCACGCTGGTGAATTCGGGATTTCTCGACGGCCTTGACGTCAAGGCTGCCAAGGCAGCCGTCATTGCGCGCGGCGAGAGCGAGGGTTGGGGCGAGGGGCAGACGCAATATCGGCTGCGCGACTGGGGCGTGTCGCGGCAACGCTATTGGGGGACGCCGATCCCGATCATCCACTGCGACTTTTGTGGCGTGCTGCCGGTGCCGCGGTCGCAATTGCCACTGGTGCTGCCCGAAGATGTGACCTTCGACAGTCCCGGCAATCCGCTCGACCGGCATCCGACGTGGAAGCAGGTCACCTGCCCCAATTGTCGCGAACCCGCGCGGCGCGAGACCGATACGCTCGATACATTCGTCAATTCGTCGTGGTATTTCATACGGTTCGCGAGCCAGCCAAAGGACGCGCCGTTCGACCGCGAAGAAGCCGAAAAGTGGCTGCCCGTCGGGCAGTATATCGGCGGCGTCGAGCATGCGATCTTGCATTTGCTCTACGCGCGCTTCTGGACGCGCGCGCTGGGGCGGATCGGGCGGTTAGGCGTCGCCGAGCCGTTTGCGGGACTGTTCACACAAGGAATGGTGACGCACGAAACCTATAGCGCGCCCGACGGCCGATGGCTGGGGCTCGATGAAGTTAGTGACGGAAAGGTCGTTGCGAGCGGCGAGCCAGTCACCGTCGGCCGCATCGAGAAAATGTCGAAGTCGAAGAAAAACACAGTCGATCCCGAGCCGATGTTCGACACCTATGGCGCGGACGCAGTGCGCTGGTTCATGCTGTCCGACTCGCCGCCCGAGCGCGATTTGCCGTGGTCCGAGGCGGGAATCGAGGGGACGTGGAAGTTTGTCCAGCGGCTGTGGCGGTTGTTTGAATCGTCGCGTGGAAATGATGGCGCGGACAAGGATATCGACCGCGCTTTGCACCGCGCCATCGACGGCATCGGCAAGGACATCGACGGGCTTCAATTCAACAAAGCCGTTGCGCGGGTGCATTCGCTCGCCAATGCCATCGAAAAAGCCGCGCCGTCCGCCTCGCGCGATACGGCCATCACCACGCTTGTCCGCCTGATCGCACCGATGCTCCCGCATCTTGCCGAGGAGGCATGGGCCGCGATGGGCCATGACGGCCTTGTCGCTGATGCGGCATGGCCAGACGCCGATCCCGCCATGCTGATCGATGACGAAGCGACTATCGCCATTCAGGTCAACGGCAAGCTGCGTGATACCCTGACCGTGGCCAAAGGGACGCCGAAGGATGCACTCGAAGCGCTGGCGATGGCATCGGCCAACGTCGTCCGCATCCTCGACGGCGCCTCGCCGAAAAAGGTCGTCGTTGTGCCCGATCGTCTGGTAAACGTGGTCGTATGATCCGCGTGCTGCCGCTTGTCCTGCTTTTCGCGCTCTCCGCTTGTGGCCTGCGCCCGCTGTATAGCGGCGGCTCAAATGGCGTCGTCGCGCAGACGTTGCAGGGCATCGACGTGGCACCGATCGGAGGCGGAAAATCGGGCTGGCTTGTCCGCAATGCGCTAACCGACCGTCTCGGCAGCGGCGGCACGAAGCAGTATCGGCTCGACGTTGAACTCGATGACAAGATCGAGGGCTTCGGCGTGCGCAGCGACGATGCCATCACCCGCGAGCGGCGGACGCTGCGTGCGCGCTACAAACTCACCGATGCGAACGGCAAACTATTGGTTGACGCGACAGCAGGGTCCGATGTCGGTATCGACGTCGTAAGCTCGGAATATGCAACGATTGAGGCGGAAAATACAGCGCTCGAGCGGTTGTCGGGCATCGTTGCCGACCAGATCGTTGCCCGTATCGCGCTCTATGCCGAGCGCGCTCCGACGCCGTGAAAGTCAAAGAGCCCCAGATCATCCGGGCACTCGACAATCCCGACGGCAAGGTCCGGCTCTACCTGCTTTATGGCCCCGACGACGCTGGATCGCGCGCGCTCGCGGCCCGGCTCGAACAGGCAATGGGGCCCGACGCGGAACGGATCGATCTCGACGGGGCAGCGCTCAAAGATGATCCCGCGCGTCTTTCGGATGAAGCGGCTTCATTTTCGCTGTTCGGCGGCAAGCGCCACATCCGCGTGACGGGCGGAGACGAGTGCACCAATGCTGTCGTGGCGCTGCTTGAGGCGGAGGCCGTGGGCAATCCCGCGGTGATGATCGCGGGTGCGCTGAAGCCGACGTCCTCGTTGATGAAAGCCGCGCTCAACCATCCCGGCGTGATGGCTTTTCAGGGGTATAAGCCCGACGCCGCGGGGCTGGAGACGATCGCGACAAGTATCGGGCGGGCTTTCGGCGTGCGCCTGCAACCCGGCGTTGCCGCGCGGCTGGGTGCCAATTGCCTCGGAGATCGGGCGGTTCTCGAACGCGAAATCGAAAAGCTCGCGCTCTATCTCGATGCGGCACCGGATCGTCCGCGCGAGGCGAGCGAGGAAGCCTTGGCCTCCATCGGGGCGGATATTGCGGAGGCCGATACCAGTCGGCTGGTCAACGCTGTTCTTGCGGGCGACCTAGTGGTCGTGACGGCGGAATTGACCGAAGTCGAGACAGCGAATGGCTGGGTCCCCGCGATCCGCGCACTGCAACGACGACTTATCCTGCTGGCGCGTTTGCGCAGTGAAGTCGACGCGGGCAAATCCCCAAATGCCGCCGTGACTGCCCTAGGTAAAGCATTGTTTTTCAAAGAACAATCGGTCGTGACAACGCAGCTTTCGCGGTGGACCTCAGTTCGTCTTTCGACGGCATCCACCCGCCTGTTTACGAGCGAGCGCGCCATCATGGCAAAGGATACAGTCGGGGCAGTCATTGCCGCCGAGGAGCTGATCGCCATTGCCCGCGTCGCGCAACGGTTGCGCTAAGCTTGGGTTGCGCACGGCGCTAAAGCCTAGATTTTTTCACCACTGAGGCGCTGGCAGATCATGTCGAGCTGATCGAGCGTGGCGTAATGCAATGTCACACTGCCCGTGCCAGCCTTATGTGTTATGTTGACGTTCAAGCCCAGCAGATCGCCCAATTGACGCTGGAGCATCGCGATATCCTCGTCGGGGGCCAGCCCGCCCATTGATTTATATTCAACGGGACTTGGGCGCTTGGCCCGTTTGATAAGTCGTTCGACGTCTCGCACCGAGAGGTTCTTGGCAATGACGTCCTGAGCGAGCGCAACAGCGTCATCGGCACCGAGCAAGGCCCGCGCATGCCCCATCGACAGCCGCCCATCAGCAACCATCGCCCGCACCGGAAACGGCAAATCGAGCAAGCGCATCAGATTGGCGACATGGCTGCGCGATTTATGCACGATCTTGCCGAGTGCTTCCTGGCTGTGGCCATGGAGCTCGATGAGCCGTTTATACGCCTCGCCTTCTTCGATCGCGTTGAGATCAGCACGCTGGATATTCTCGATCAGCGCGACTTCGAGTGTGACCCCGTCATCGAATTCACGAATGATGGCAGGGATTTGGTGCAAATGGGCGCGCTGAGCCGCACGCCAGCGGCGTTCGCCCGCGACAATACGGAATTTGTCGCCGATCGGTCGTACCACGATGGGTTGCAAGACACCGCGCATCGCGATCGACGCTGCCAGCTCGTCAAGCGCCTCGCTGTCGAAAAAACGGCGCGGCTGATCGGGATCGGGCGCGATATCGGCAATGGCGATCTCACGGACTCCGTCATTCGCAGGACCGCGCTCGACATCGCTATCGCCAAGCAAAGCGGAAAGACCGCGTCCGAGAGCGGGTGCGCGCCGTTTTGCAACAACCGGCTCGGTCATGCGGCCGCCGCCGTCAAACGAGGAAGTCGTGCGATCAGCTCGCGCGCAAGCCGGATATAGGCTTCCGACCCCGTGCAGCGCATGTCATAAACCAGCGCCGGCAGCCCGTGGCTTGGCGCTTCGGACAAGCGGACATTCCGCGGGATCACAGTGTCGAAGACCACTTTACCCAGGCAAGCACGGACATCCTGCGCGACTTGCTCGGTAAGCCGGTTGCGGCGATCATACATGGTCAGCGCAACGCCGAGAATGGACAGACTCGGATTGAACTTCGCCCGAATGCGCTCGATCGTTTGCAAAAGTTGCGAGAGCCCCTCGAGCGCAAAGAACTCGCACTGCAGAGGCACAAGCAAAGACTGCGCGGCGATCATGGCGTTGATTGTCAGGAGCCCGAGCGATGGTGGGCAATCGATCAGGCAGATGTCCCACCGTCCCGCCGACGCCGCGTTCAACGCCGCATCGAGCCTGTGCGTGCGGTTTTCATAGGCGACAAGTTCGACTTCCGCACCGGAAAGATCGACCGTTGCGGCGACCAGATCGAGCCGCGGAACCTTTGTCGCGATAACCGCTTCGGCCAATGTGCAATCGCCGGTCAACAGCTCGTAACTCGAACGCACGCGGTCCGAATGTTTGACGCCAAGGCCGGTCGATGCATTGCCCTGAGGGTCAAGGTCGATGAGCAAAACGCGCCAGCCACTCGCGGCGAGCGCCGTCGCAACATTGATGGCTGTCGTCGTTTTCCCGACGCCACCTTTTTGATTCGCAACGCCGACGCAGATCATCGTTTGCCCACCACTTTCACGTCTCGCCCGACAAGGATCAGGCTATCCGGATCCGTAACACTCGGTTGCATTGTCCATATACCTTGCCATGCCGACGGCAGCGACGCCAGTTCGCTTTTCGCATTTTTTCCCTTTGGCAGCAGCCATGCGGTGCCGGGATGAGCGAAAGGCATCGCCATCGTTAGCAAAGCCGGGAGGGCTGCGACGGCGCGCGCTGTGATATTGTCGAAAGCATCCGGCTTCATCTGCTGGACCGCCGACGCGACCACAACGACGCGGTCCAGTCTGAGTGTTTCTGCTGTCCGCCGAAGAAAATCGGCTCGCCGAGCGCGCGGTTCGACGAGCACTGTGTCAGCGCCCGTGATGATTGCTGTGATGATGCCCGGGATGCCTGCGCCGCTGCCGATATCCAGCCAGTTTCCTCGATTCGCAAGCAGGATAAGCTGCGCAGAATCTACAATGTGCCGTGCCCAGAATGTCGGCAGGGTTGTTGCGCTCACGAGGTTCTGGTTCGCCTGTTCGGCACTCACACTGGCGGCAAACGCTCCAAGCCGTTCGACCGTTTCACGTGAAACATCAAGATGCTCGGCAAGCCAGGCTTTCGCCTGCTCTTCATTCAATGCCGCAGCCCGGCGCGGTTATGAATCAGCAGCGCCGAAAGTGCGGCGGGCGTTATGCCCGGAATGCGTTCGGCATCACCCAAAGTTGCCGGCCGCGCCGCATGCAAACGCTGCACCATTTCTGCTGACAGTCCCGCTATAGCGCCATAATCAAGATCGGGCCGGATCATCACGCAGGTGGCACTGCGCCGTGCCGCGATCTCATTTTGTTGCCGATCAACATAAGGCGCATAGCATGCGTCTTCGATAAGCTCATCGAGCACATCGTCCGATGCTGCCGGCAGTGTGGGGTCAAGTCCGCGCACAGCGGCAGCATCAAGCGTTTCGCGCCGAATGCGGTTCGCAATCGAGCGCTCGCCACCGAAATGCAGGACGGACTGTGTTGTCGCCCGTGCGTGCGCGCGAGCCGCACAATGCAACGCGCGGCGGTCGCCGATAAGTCCGTACGCAATCCCGATGTCCGTCAATCGAGTTTCGGCATTGTCCGCGCGCAAATACAGCCGATGTTCGGCGCGTGCCGTCAGCATACGATAGGGTTCGGTGACGCCTTGCAGAACAAGATCGTCGATCATGACGCCGATATAACTGGCGTCCCGTTCGAGCCGGAGCGCCGGTAACTCTAGCGCGTGCGCAGCCGCATTCGCACCGGCCACCAAGCCCTGCGCGGCTGCCTCTTCATAGCCGGTTGTGCCGTTTACCTGTCCGGCGAGAAAGAGCCCGCCAGCCGCTCGCGATGCAAGATGATGGTCAAGCGCGCGCGGATCGAGATAATCATATTCGACGGCATAGCCTGGCTGAGCAATTGCAACGCGCTCGAGCCCCGCGATCGTTCGCAGCATCGCCTGCTGTGTCGCAATCGGAAGCGAAGTCGAAATCCCGTTGGGGTAAATTAACGGGTCGTTACAACCTTCAGGCTCGAGAAAAATCTGGTGGCCGTCGCGATCGCCGAACCGAACAACCTTGTCTTCGATCGACGGGCAATAGCGCGGGCCACTTGCTTCGATGGCGCCGGTAAACAACGGCGACTGGTGCAATGCGGCGCGAATGATGTCATGCGTGGCGCGATTGGTTCGCGTCACGGCACAGAAAAGCTGGGGGAGCGTGCGCTTGCCGAGAGGAGACAATGTCCATGTGCCGGCCTCCGACGCCTGCACCGTGAGGCGGCTCCAGTCGATCGTTCGGCCGTCGAGTCGCGGCGGTGTGCCCGTCTTAAGACGCGCGACCGGCAGACCGAGCAATCGCATTTGCTGACCAAGCTTGGTCGCACTTCGATCGCCCGCGCGGCCGCCGGGCACGGTCGCATCGCCGCAGAACATGCGTGCATTCAGGAACGTGCCCGACGCAATGACGACACTAGGCGCCTCGATCGTCGTACCGTCGCTCAATGATACGCCGACAATCCCCTCTCGACTGATCAGCAATTCGTCGACATCGCCCTCAACGATATCGAGGTTGTCATAGGCTGCGAGTGCGTCTTGCACGGCGCGCCGATAGGCATGCCGGTCGGCCTGAATGCGCGGCCCCTGAACTGCTTTTCCCTTCGATTTGTTGAGCATGCGATAGTGGATCGCTGCCGCATCGCCTGCGTGGCCAATGATGCCATCGAGCGCGTCGACTTCGCGGACAAGATGACCTTTTCCGACGCCACCAATCGCCGGGTTGCAGGACATTGCCCCGACGGTTGCGCGCGACATTGTCACAAGGGCAACGCGCGCGCCACGACGCGCTGCCGCTGCCGCTGCTTCGCAACCGGCATGACCGCCGCCGACAATGATGACTTCGAAGCGCATGGTGGTGCCGATAGAGTATCGGTACGCGTCACACAAATGTTTCACGTGAAACCCTGGCGCACTCTCACTTTCCGATGCAGAATGTGCCGAACAGAGCATCGAGCATATCCTCGACGCCTGCGCGACCGACAATCCGGTCAATCGCGAGCCGAGCGCGGCGAAGATGTTCGGCACTCAGGATCAGATCATCGGTGGAGGCCGCTTCGCGCACCTCGGTCACCAGTTCGCAGAGGCCCGCACGCTGGCGGGCATTCAGTGCAATGGCATCGGGAACGGGCAACACCGTCCGAGCCGCGCTAGCAATCGCCTCAACCAAATCAGCTATTCCTATCCCTGTTTTGGCAGAGACAGCGATACGACCGTCATCGCGTGCAGGATGCAAATCAGCTTTTGCGCGGATCATGATGACACAAGGTCGGTCTGGCACAAAGTCCGGTTCGCCAAGCCACAAAACAAGGTCACTCGATGAAATCACGGCTTCGGCGCGTGCAATGCCAATCGTTTCGATACTGTCACCGGACTCCGATCGAAGCCCGGCCGTATCGATGAATATGAGAGGCAATCCATTCAATATGACAGGAACTTCGATAACGTCGCGGGTCGTTCCGGCGATGGGCGAGACAATTGCCGCATCACGCGCGGCAAGCGCGTTGATAAGCGAGGATTTACCTGCGTTCGGCGGGCCGGCAATGGCAATTCGGACCCCGTTGCGCAACCGTTCTGCAGGTGGGTTGGCAAGCATTTCCTCGGCTCGGGCGGCCATCGCGATCAGGACCGACTGACGATCGGGCCATGGCGACACATCATCTTCGTCGGCAAAGTCGATTGCGGCCTCGACCCGTGCCGAAGCGCCGAGCAATTCACCCCGCAATGTTTCGACGATCCGCGTCAACCCGCCCGATGCCATCGCAAGCGCAGCACGCCGCTGATACTCGGTCTCTGCCGCCAAAAGGTCGGACAAGCCTTCTGCTTCGCACAAATCAATGCGGCCATTTTCGAACGCGCGGCGGGTAAACTCGCCAGGCTCGGCGGCCCGCAAACCCGAAATCTGTGCCAGCGCCGCGCTCATCGCGGCAATTGTGGCTCGGCCGCCGTGGAGATGAAGCTCGACCAGATCCTCTCCGGTTGCGCTGTCAGGTCCGGGAAAGCGAATAACCAATGCGGTATCCAGCGTCTCGCCAGCGGCATACAACGTCCGCAAACCCGCGTGACGTGGCAGTGGGGCCCTTCCCAATATGAACGATAACAATGCCGCATCGGCAGCCGGACCGCTGATCCGCATCACGGCAATCGCGGCAGGCGGTGCACCGCTTGAAACCGCAAAAATCGTATCGATCATTTCTTCCCGACGCTGGTCACCTGATCGAGCAGACCCTGCCACAGCTTCATGCCAGTATCGCCCATCGGTGACCAGCTCTTGAGCATCGACATCATCATATCAGGCGAGACGCCGTTTTTCATCGTGTCCTGAAGCTGTGCCATCATCGCGTCGTGTATGGGTGCCATGTCGGGCAGGCCCATCAGGCGGCGCACTTCCTCAGGGGTGCAATCGACTTCGACATTGACTTTCATCTTCGTGCTCCCGCCGCTTAACCGACCATTGCCATGACGAACCGGCCCACGCCAAGCTCGGGATCGACCCAGCCGTCATAGATCATCTTGCCCGCGACATAAACGATGACGGCCATACCCACCCAGGCAATCCACCGATAACGCTCGATATACTTTGCAATCAGGTTTGCAGCGATACCCATCAGGGCAACCGCAAAGATCAGCCCGACGATCATGATCCCGGGATGATCCTTTGCCGCGCCGGCAACGGCAAGCACGTTGTCGAGGCTCATCGACACGTCGGCAACGGCAACGGCCCAGGCCGCGGCAGCAAAGCTCTTGGCGGGCTTGATTCCTGTATTTTCATCACCGGCAACTTCGGGCGAACCCGGGCTGTCAGTCGCATGATCCGCGCCGAGGTCGCGATACATTTTCCACGCGACCCACAGCAGCAGGACACCGCCGGCAAACACCAGCCCGACAATGCCGAGCAGCCATGTGACCATGAGCGCAAAAATGACGCGCAGAACAAGCGCGGCAATGACGCCGATGAAAATGACTTTCTTTCGCTGTTCAGCAGGCAGGCCCGCCGCAAGCGCGCCAACGACAATCGCATTGTCACCGGCAAGCACAATGTCGATCATGAGAACTTGCAAAAAGGCCGTCATCGCCGACGCGGAGTTCAGGTTACTGAAATCCTTGACGATTGCGGCCCATATTTCGCTCGGTCCTCCCAAGGACGGCGCGGCCGCAGCGACGGTTTCGGTGGCGAGGATAAGAAGATCTATCACGGCTACGTCCTTACGAATTCATCGAATCGAAGAAGTCTTCGTTTGTCTTCGAATCCTTCATCTTGTCGATCAGGAATTCCATCGCATCGATCGTGCCCATTTGCATGAGAATACGACGCAGTACCCACATTTTCGACAATTTGACCTTCTCGACGAGCAATTCTTCCTTGCGCGTGCCCGATTTGCCGACGTCGAGCGCGGGGAAGACGCGCTTGTCGGCAACCTTGCGGTCGAGGACGATTTCGGAGTTACCCGTGCCTTTGAACTCTTCGAAAATGACTTCGTCCATGCGGCTTCCGGTATCGATCAGGGCGGTGGCGATGATCGACAAGGACCCGCCTTCCTCGATGTTACGCGCCGCGCCGAAAAAGCGCTTCGGGCGTTGCAGCGCGTTCGCATCGACGCCGCCGGTGAGCACCTTGCCCGACGAAGGCACGACCGTGTTGTAGGCACGGCCCAAACGCGTGATCGAATCGAGCAGGATGACAACATCCTTCTTGTGCTCGACGAGGCGCTTGGCCTTTTCGATGACCATTTCGGCGACCTGGACGTGGCGTGTTGCTGGTTCGTCAAAGGTCGAGGAGACGACTTCGCCCTTCACGCTGCGCTGCATGTCGGTGACTTCCTCGGGGCGTTCGTCGACGAGGAGGACGATCAGGAAGACCTCGGGATGATTGTCGGTGATTGCTTTCGCCATGTTCTGCAGCATGACGGTTTTGCCGACGCGCGGGGGCGCGACGATCAGCGTGCGCTGGCCTTTGCCCTGCGGCGAGATGATGTCGATGACGCGCGCCGACTTGTCCTTGACCGTAGGGTCGAGCGTGTCGAGGCTGAGCTTTTCATCGGGGTAAAGCGGCGTGAGGTTGTCGAAATTGACACGGTGGCGGACGGCTTCGGGATCGTCGAAATTGACTTTGACGACTTTGGTCAGCGCGAAATAGCGCTCGCCGTCGCGCGGGCCCTTTACTTCGCATTCGACCGTGTCGCCGGTGCGCAGGCCATGCTTGCGGACGAGGTTGGGCGAGACATAAATGTCGTCGGGTCCGGCAAGATAATTGGCTTCGGGCGAGCGCAGGAAGCCGAAGCCATCCTGCAACACTTCGATCGTGCCAACGCCCATGATCTGTTCGCCGTTTTCGGCCTTCACTTTCAGGATCGCGAACATCAGATCCTGCTTGCGCAGCGTCGACGCCCCCTCGATGCCGAGCTCCTCGGCCATGGCCACCAGATCGGCCGGCGCTGTTTTCTTCAAATCTTTCAAATGCATGGCGGTATTCTTTCGGGGAGACTTATGGGGCCGGATGGCCGAAACAGCGGATCAAGGACTGATGCTGAAAACGCGGGACCGAGTGGTTGCGTTGACGGGGAAATTAGAGGGTTTGGGGGCGGAGGTCAAGGGAGGGAGTTCCGCGCCGTCGAGGTTCTAATCCTTCGAGAGAGTCGCTATTGCTGTAGCCAAAAGAGGCATTGGGCAACTGATTAATCTTGGCAATCCGACAATGCTTCCAATCGAAGAGTTACAAAAGGCGAAATGCATGGACCCCCGAGTTGAATTGTTGATCGATGAACTTTCAACGCTCCCGCCTAACAGGACGGTCGACTTCAACTATTGGCGAAGCCGGTTCCAATCCCTTCTGAGCGAACCGCTCAATCCAGATAATCGCGACATATTGCTGCAATCATACGCATCTTTTCTGGACTTGTTTGAACGAGGGCTAATTACTCAGGGGCGCGACCCAGAACCTTTCAGGAATGCTCGGATGGCGGACTGCAATACCTTGTGTATACAGGAGGCGCTGCAACGCAGCGACACAGATTTGTTTCATCCTGACGACCTGTATGAAATTGTGCAACGCGAAGTTGCTGCCGGACGAATGAGCGACGGCAAATTCGTCCAGTTCGCGGCGGATGGCGCAGCCGTTTTAGGAAGCGGTGAAATTGCTCCGCCGAAAAAGAGCTTTCTGAGACGTTTGTTTGGCCGCACAACATAAAATTAGGTCGCATTCATACTACCTTCGACGTCTCGCAGGAAGTACTTCGACTTGCTCTTCATGCATAAGCAAAATCTTTGTCTTCAAATCTGCCCATTGGCGACAAGCCGGCCCAACAGCGCGTTGACGCGGGTTTGCCATCCGGGCCCGCTGCCACGTAAATGCTCAGCCGTGCTGGCGTCAAGCCGGATTTTTACCTCGACCTTGGGCGCATCCAATTTAGGACGGCCGCGCCGCGACGGCTTCATGCCAACCAGAAAGGCTGCATCCAGCGGCGGATTGTCGTCGTGTATCTTCGCGTCAAACTTGTCCATAATAGAACCTCGTTTCATGTTTCTCCGCCAGGCGCAGGCTAATGATGCGCACCGCCTCGTCATCGGAGCCCTCGGTGAAAATCATCACATATAATCGGGCATCGATCAGACCGATGGCGACGAAGCGGACTTCGCCATAATCGAACCGGTCATCTTCGCGCTCGAGCGCCGTGTCCCAGTCAAAATCCGCCGCCGCTTTTAACGAAATGCCATGCTTGGCCTGATTGATGTCGTCTTTCGCGGGATCATATTCGATCTTCAATGAATTTATGTGCACCCATTTAATAAAATGTTCAACCCTAAAACGGCTTCACGATCACCAGCACCACAATCACCGCCGTCGCCACGCCCGGGACTTCGTTGAGCAGGCGCATGGTCTTTGACGAGACCCCCGCTTCGCCGCGCGCCAGTTTCTTGGCATAGCCCGCCATCCAGCCATGATAGCCCGACAGCGCAAGGACAGCAGCGAATTTGGCGTAGAACCAGCCTTCGGCCCAGGCCCCGATGTTGATGACCAACAACAGCCCGAGCACCCAGACGACAATCATCGCAGGATTGAGGATGATCTTAATGAGCCGTGCCTCGCGCTCGATCCAGGCGGCGATTTCGGGGGAGCCGGGGGCGGTTTCCTGATGATAGGCGAAAAAGCGCGGCAGCATGAACAGCCCCGCCATCCAGAAAATCACGAAAATCAGATGCGCGGATTGCACCCAGAGATAGGCGGCCCCCAGAAATCCGATCATCATCCCCCGCGCACCTGCTCCAACGCCACCTCGACATGCGCAATCGGCGTATCGGGCAGGATGCCGTGGCCGAGATTGAAGATATGCGGGCGATCGGCGAACGCGTCGAGGATATGCGCGATGGCTTTGGACAGCGTCGCGCCGCCCGCAATGAGCGCCAGCGGATCGAGATTGCCCTGCACTGGCAATCCGGCGGGTAAATAGGTGGACGCCCAAACCGGATCGACCGTCTCGTCAATGCCGAGCGCGTCAACGCCGGTCGCCTTGGCATAGGCAATGAGCTTGCCGCCCGCGCCCTTGGGGAAGCCAATAATCGGCGTGTCCGGATGCCGCGCGCGCAGCTCGGTGACGATCCGGATGGTCGGCGCGATGACCCAGTCGTCGAACTGTGCAGGCGAGAGGCTGCCCGACCAGCTGTCGAATAGCTGCACGGCGTCCGCGCCGGCTTCGATTTGTTTCGCGAGATACCCGACCGTCATCGCGACAATCGCATCGATGATCGCGCCGAACGCCGCCGGATCCCGATAGGCGTAGCGCCGCGCTTCGGCCTGTTCCTTGCTACCCTGTCCGGCTATCATATAGGTCGCGACGGTCCAGGGGCTGCCCGCAAAGCCGAGCAATGTCGTTTCGGGCGGCAGCGCGGCTTTTACCTTGGCGACCGTCTGGTAAATCGCCGACAGCCGTTCGGGGGCCGCTGTAAGCCCGCTGAGCGCATGATCGACGAGCTTGGGTGCCAGACGGGGGCCCTCGCCTTCTTCGAACCACAGATCCTGCCCCAGTGCATTGGGGATGACGAGAATATCAGAGAACAGGATCGCGCCATCGAAACCGAAACGGCGGATCGGCTGGAGCGTCACTTCGGCGGCGGCATCGCTGTCATGCACCAACTCGAGGAAACCGCCTTTTTGCGCGCGTAGTTCGCGATACTCGGCGAGGTAGCGCCCTGCCTGACGCATGAACCAGACCGGCGGACGATCCTGACGCTCTCCCCGGAGAACGCGAAGCAAGGGCTTGGTCAATTCTTATCCTTTAAGAGATATTAAGAAAGAGTCTGATGTAAGATGTAGAGCGGCATTTCGCGGGGCTTATCGACCTTGCGCAATATTGCCAACAGGTTGACGCAGGCGGACTCGCCAAACGCGGGGGATTCGATTGCGTCGTCCCCATTATCCACAGGCTCGTTTGGAATCATATTCGATGTGGATAAGGCTGAGCGCTAAATCTCGGGCGTCGGGGATGCAAATTCCACCGTGAATCATCCGCGCGATTCGCCTAGCAAAATTCCCCGTGGTTATGCACAGAACGGAGATGCCCAAACTGCATCTGCATCTGCTGTCCGACTCCACCGGCGAAACGCTTGATATGATGGCAAAAGCCGCGCTCGCGCAATTCGATGGTGTCGAGACGATGAAGCATTTCTGGCCGATGGTGCGCGGCGAGGGCCATCTGACGCGCATATTAAACGAGATTGGCCAGAATCCCGGCCTTGTGCTGTTCACGTTGGTCAATGCTGAAACACGACAGCGTGTCGAGGCGGCGTGCCGCGCACTCGGCATACCGGCGGTGGCACCGCTCGACAAAGTGACCGATGCCTTGTCCGACATGCTCGGGCAGACAGCAAAAGCGCGCCCCGGTCGTCAGCATGTTCTCGACGATGCCTATTTTGCGCGGGTCGAAGCAATCCAGTTCACGATTGCCCATGACGATGGGATCGCGTCCGAAAATTGGGAAGAGGCCGACATCGTGCTGGCCGGCGTGTCGCGGACGTCGAAGACGCCAACGTCGATCTATCTCGCCAATCGCGGATACAAGACCGCGAACATTCCGATCGTCATTGAATCGCCGCCCCCCTCAAGCCTTTTTTCGCTGAAACGGCCGCTTGTGGTTGGATTGGTGACAAGTGCCGATCGCCTCATCCAGGTGCGGCGCAACCGCCTTTTGTCGCTAAACCAGACGCCTGAGACCGACTATGTCGATCCGGACGCCGTCGCACGCGAAATCTCTTTTGCCCGCCGGATGTTTGCCGACAATGGCTGGCCGGTAATCGACATGACGCGACGATCGATCGAGGAAGCGGCGGCTGCCATCATCGGCCTCGTCAACGAACGCGGCGCTGCCTGATGCTGGTATTGGCATCATCGAGTGCAGCGCGACAGACAATGTTGACGGCAGCAGGCGTGTCGTTCGAAATCGCGGTTCCGCGGGTGGATGAAGAAGCGGCGAAAGACTCGTTCAAAGCGCGGGGGCTCAGCGCACGTGATCTGGCCGATGCTCTGGCCGAATTGAAAGCGGTGCGCGTGTCGGCCTCGCGGCCCGGCGATGTTGTGCTGGGCTGTGATCAAACATTAGTGATCGACAACGGGACGATGCTCGATAAGCCCGGTAACGATCTTGCTGCCCATTTGCAATTGCTCTCGGGTAAAAAGCATCATCTCTACAGTGCAGTCGTCGCCGTAGAGAACGGACATCCGATCTGGCGACACATCGAAAAAGCGACACTGACAATGCGCGACCTTTCGGACAACTTCATTCAGGATTATGTCGCGAGCGAGGGCAAGTTTGTCGCTGGCTGCGTCGGCGGCTATCGAATCGAAGGTTTGGGCGCGCAGCTTTTTTCGAAAATCGAAGGCAGTCATTTTGCAATTCTCGGTTTGCCTTTGCTTCCCCTGCTCGACTGGCTGCGGCATCGCGGGGAATTGACGTCATGATCCCCTATGCAGAAGTTATCGGCGACCCGATTGCCCATTCAAAATCCCCGCTTATTCAAGGGTTCTGGCTGAACGCACTCGGCATCGAAGCGGACTATCGAGTCTGTCATGTCGCGCCCGATCAGCTTTCTGATTATTTCCGCGATCGCTTTACCGACGAGGCATGGCGCGGCTGCAACGTCACGATCCCGCATAAGTTAAGCGTGTTGGATCATGTCGCCGATCCCGGCGATATTCGCGGAACGATTGGCGCAATGAACACCGTCCTGCGCCAGTCCGATGGCGTCGTGATGGGGACAAATACCGACGCCGCGGGCTTTTTTGCACCGATCGCTGATCTTGCGCTGACGGATATGCCGGTGGCCGTCGTCGGCACCGGCGGTGCCGCCCGTGCAATTTTATTCGCCTTGGCGCGCGTTGCGGTGGGTCCGGTCACGTTGATTGCCCGCAACCCCTTGAAGGGTGCGGCGCTGTTGGCGCATTTTGGGCTTGGCGGCACGGTGCAAACGCTCGACAAACCATTGCCGCAAGTCGCGCTGCTGGTGAACGCGACACAGCTGGGCATGACCGGTCAAATGCCGCTTGCGCTCGATCTTTCCCAGTTGCCCGATGACGCTGTCGTCTATGACATCGTCTACGCGCCGCTCGTGACAGCTTTGCTGGCCGCAGCGCAGGCGCGGCAGCTCGCAACCGTGGACGGGCTGGAAATGCTTATCGGTCAGGCGGCGCTTGCGTTCGAACTGTTCTTCGGCATCGCGCCGCCGCGCGACAAGGATCCCGAACTTCGCGCGCTCTTGACGTTATGATTGCGGTCGGGCTCACCGGATCGATCGGGATGGGTAAATCGACGGCGGCGGCCATGTTCGCTGATGAAGGCATTCCTGTTTTCGACGCCGATGCGGTTGTTCACGCGCTTCAGCGACCGGGCGGTGCGTTGGTGCACGCAATTGAGAATGCATTTCCCGGGAGCACGACAAACGGCGGCGTCGATCGTGTAAAGCTCGGCGCTTTGGTCTTCGGCGATGCTGACCAGCTCAAGAAGCTCGAAGCCATTGTTCATCCGGCAGTCCATGCCGCTCGTGCGAAATTCATTGAAAGCCATCGCGACGCATCGATGGTTGTGTTCGACATACCGTTGCTTCTGGAAAATGGCCGCCCACCCGAGATTGACTGCGTTGTCGTTGTTTCGGCGCCCGCAACGATCCAACGGCAACGCGTGCTGGCGCGTCCGGGTATGACAGTCGAAAAGTTCGAACAGATTCAAGCTCGTCAGATGCCCGATTCCCAAAAACGCGCGCGCGCAGATCATGTCATCGATACCGGAACAACGCTCGGCGCAACCCGCGCGCAGGTTCGAAAAGTCATTGCTTGTTTAATTGAGCGCCCGGGTCCATCGTAACGACTCAATGCGCGAAATCGTTTTCGATACCGAAACCACCGGACTTGATCCCAAGCAGGGCGACCGGATCGTGGAAATCGGCTGCATCGAGCTGATCAACCGCGTCGAAACCGGCAACAACTATCACGCCTATTTCAATCCCGGCATGGCAATGCCCAGCATTGCCGAACAGGTGCATGGGCTGAGCGATATTTTCCTGTCAGACAAGCCGTATTTCGAAGACACGGTCGAGGATTTGCTCGACTTCTTGGGTGACAGCCCGCTGGTTGCGCATAATGCCATGTTCGATTTCGGCTTTTTGAATGCGGAACTGGGTAATTGCGGACGGCTCCATATTTCGATGTCGCGGATGATCGATACGCTGGCGATGTCGAAGGCGCGTCACCCGGGGGCAAAACACAGCCTCGATGCGCTTTGCACCCGCTATGGTGTCGATCGCAGCCACCGGGTGAATCATGGCGCGTTGCTCGATGCGGCGCTGTTGTCGCAGGTCTACATCGAACTGACCGGCGGCCGCCAGATCGGTCTGGACATCGCCAGTGCCCCCATGATTGAACCAATGGCGCGGCGGCTGGTTACACCCCGGCATGATCATTTCCGCCAGCCCCGAACGCATCATGCAACAGCCGACGAAATCAGGCGCCATCGCGCGTTTGTGGAGACGCTGACGGAGCCGTTGTGGGCAACAAATGAAGATTGGGCGGCACCCGTGAATGCCTGACGAAGACTGAAAAACAAGGAGATAATTTATGGACATCCGCGTTTCAGGCCATCAGGTTGCAACTGGCGATGCGTTGCGAACCCATGTGTCTGACCGGCTTCAGGGTGTGGCCGACAAATATTTTTCGCGCGCGATTTCCGCACATGTGACGTTCGGGCGCGGGCCGCACGACAATGGATTTTCGTGCGACATTGTGGCGCATGTGATGCAGGGTGTCATCCTGAAAGCGGCGAGCAGTGCCATGGAAGCGCATCCTGCATTTGACGGCGCAGCCGAAAAGATCGAGCGACAGTTGCGGCGCTACATGCGGCGGCTGAAAGACCATAAAGGTCCAAACGGCGTTGCCCCGATCGAAGCGGGCTATACGGTGTTCGAGCCGGTCAGCGAGGAAATCGATGTCGATGTCGGCGACCATCCCCTGATCGTGGCCGAAACGCGCGTCGATGTCCCCGACGCAACGGTTTCGGACGCTGTGATGATGCTCGACCTGCGCAATACGAATGCACTGCTGTTCAAAAATAACGGGACAGGAGCGTTCAATATGGTCTATCGGCGCGGCGACGGCACGATTGGCTGGGTGGAACCCCAGCGCGCGGCCTGAGTCTCTTGCTGGCGCCATTGCGCCTGGACCCGGAACCAATATGAACGATTTGCACGATTTTCTCCGCCCCGGCGCGGTTGTGGCCGCCCTTGTGGCACCGAACAAGAAGACATTGTTTCAACAACTTGGCGCAATGGCAGAGCGCATTCATGACGTCGATTCGGCACTCGTGGTGGAACGCTTGACCGAGCGCGAGCGGCTCGGCTCGACTGGTTTTGGCGGCGGCATTGCCATTCCGCATGGCAAGATCGACGGGCTCGATCAGGTTGTGGGGCTGTTTGCGCGCCTAGTGCAGCCGGTCGATTTTGCATCGATAGACGACGAACCGGTCGATCTCGTTTTCATGCTCTTGTCCCCGACAGACGCCGGCGCATCGCATCTGAAGGCATTGGCGCAGGTCAGCCGCGTTTTGCGCGATCGCGCTTTTGTTGCGAAACTTCGCGGTGCCGCAACCGATGACGCGCTTTACGCTCTCTTTGAAGCCAGCGAAGCGCGTGACGCCGCTTGATTCGACCGGTGGCGCATCCGCGCACCCCGCGCACCATCGTGCGCTCGAATCGCTCTATCGCTCGGCTCCGATCAATCGCACGTTTCCGTCCGAACTCGAGATCATCGAAGATGGCTTTGCGCGGATCAAATTCGAAGTCGGCCCCGAGCATTTCCATGCGGCCGGCGCCTTGCACGGCACAGCCTATTTCAAGATGCTCGATGATGCCGCCTTTTATGCGGTAAATTCGCTTGTGACAGACCGATTCGTCCTAACGACCGCTTTCAATGTGCTGTTTACGAAACCGATCAAGGCAGGGCTCGTCATTGCCGAGGGGCGTTGGATCAGCGGTCGCAAACGTGTCTTTGTCGGCGACTCACGGCTCATCGACCAGCACGGTGAAGAAGCAGCGCGGGGCACCGGCACCTTCATGCGCTCGCAAATCGCACTTTCATCGCTCGATGGTTATGCGCGCGGATGACTGGGCGGCTGACCAGCGGGGTGCTGGTGAGTGCTTTGCTCCGCCGTGTCGGTGCCGAGGGCGGCAACGCGGTGGTACTTGCAAAGGGTGACCCGACAGCCGGGGCTATACTGTTGATCTGTATGGAAAAAGGTGTCGTGCAGTCCGTACGCGAACGCATACTTGATCCCGCGGGGGCGTATTTCTGGGCATCGATAGGCCCCTCGCAACCTGATATGTTGTCAGCCTATCTGGACAAGCGGCGGGCACGTGATCCGGATATGTGGTTTGTAGAACTGGATATCGCGAACGCTGAACGCTTTGCCGCTGATATAGGTTAATGGTGTTGACATTGTTGCAGCGCACAATAATCGCAATCGCCTTAAGGTAAGCGTAGTCGGTTTCCCTCCGTTGTACAGGAGCAACCGGACGCAAGTCGGAAGACTCACCGGGGCATAGTTTTGCGTTTAATGCCCGGCTTTGGTGGTTCGGCCGCACGATAGTAGATTGCATGTCTGTTTTGTTTCGTGCTGCAAGCATCGCGGCGACTTCTTTTTGTTCTTTGGCATTGATGGGTGCTTTTCCCACTGCTCAAGCCATCGGTGCTCCCTTTTTTCCGCCTGTGGTGAGCGATCCGCTCCCGGCGGAACCGGTCATGGAAAACTTGCCGGGTGACGGCATTGTTATCGATATTTCGCCGGACGACATTCCGGAAATTATATTTCCCAAGCGCACGCGGGCACCGCAAGCGTCATCGCTAGCGATGCTGGTTCAGCAACATGCGTCGCACTCGGTCGGTGATCGTGAAGCAGACTGCCTTGCCAAGGCGGTCTATTTCGAATCGAAGGGCGAGCCCTTGAACGGCAAACTCGCCGTGGCTGAAGTCATTCTGAACCGTGCCAAATCGGGACGCTTTGCCAGCACCCTGTGCGGCGTCGTCAAGCAGCCCAGCCAATTCTCGTTCGTGCGCGGTGGCGGTTTTCCGCCGGTCGTGAACCAAGCGATGTGGCGCCAGGCGGTTGGTGTCGCGCAGGTTGCGATGAATGGTCTGTGGGAAAGCACCGCGCCCAATGCGCTGTTTTTCCACGCGCGTCGGGTTTCGCCGAACTGGGGCAAGAAGCACGTTGCAACGGTCGGAAATCATATTTTCTATCGTTGATGCTTTTGTTTGTTCACTGACTGTTCTAGGCTGCGCCGATGCTCGACGCGCCGCTGTCAACGACCGAATTAACCGCAAGCGTCGTCCGTGGTGTCGCACGACTTCTGCTGCGCCACGATTGCCTGACGGTTGGCGAAGTCGCGCTGGGCAACGGACGCCGCGCCGATCTGATGGGCCTTTGTCCCAAAGGGATTGTCACGATTGTCGAAGTCAAAGTGTCGCGTGCCGATTTGCTCGGTGATCAGAAATGGACCGAGTACCTCGATTATTGCGACCGGTTTTTTTGGGCCGTTCCCGATACGCTTGACGCCGGACTGCTTGATCGTGTCGACAAACTTCCCGATCGTGCCGGCTTGATTATCGCCAATCGCTATGACGCGGCTGTGGTGCGTGAGGCGTCGCTGGTTGCGCTGTCCCCGTCGCGGCGACGTGCCGAAACGCTGCGTTTTGCAAGGCGTGCGGCGCGGCGACTACTCTCCGATCTTGACGACGGGATTGTGACGGCGACTTAATTCGGGCCGACTTTGGCTTTCGGTTTCGGTTTTGCTTCGTCCATCGCTTTGACGATCGCCGCCGATCGCATGTCGCGCTCGGCATATTGACGTGCGGTCAGCCCCGATGACGTGTCGGCTTTGTTCGGGTTTGCCCCGGCCGTCAGCAGCGTGCGCACCGTCGCAATATCGCGGTTCTGGACAGCGCGCATCAGCGGCGTTTCGCCGCGGCTGTTCGCCAGATCGACCTGGGCATTGCGATCGATCAGCAGCGAGAGGCCTTCAGCAAAGCCAAGCTGCGCCGACAGCATCATCGCTGTGTTTCCGTCGGCATCGCGCATGTCTGGGTTTGCGCCCTTGGAGAGCAGAAACGACAGCCACGTGACATCGCGGCGCTTCGTCACGATGTGCAGTGCCCCTTCGCCGGTCGACGCGTCACGGGTATTGATCAGGACGGCACCCGAGCCCGGCTTGTTGATGAAATCCGTGACCTTCTGGCCATCGCGATCGCGAATAGCTTTCAGGAAACTATAGCTGTCCGAAAACTGCGCCTGCGCAGGTGTTGCCATTGCGGCGACGATCGCTAGTCCCAACCCACCGTATCGCATATCAATCCACCTGTTCACGTTGCATCTATCTTGCGTCGGCCCCGCTAACATCGCAAGGCTAGCGCTGTCATGAACAGATTGCTTTTCTTCGTCGCATTGCTGCTATCTGCTTGCTCGGGCCCGGGGTCCGCGCCGCGTCCGCCGCTCGAGGGGGCGCGAATCGGCGGCGCGTTCGCGCTAACCGATCAAAATGGCGCGGTGGTTACCGACAAGAGCTTCCCCGGTCAGTATCGGATCATGTATTTCGGCTATGCTTATTGCCCCGATGTCTGCCCGACCGACGTAGCTAATCTGGCGCGCGGATTGAAAGCCTTTGCCAAAGCAGAGCCATTGCGCGCGAAAAAGGTGAAACTGATATTCGTCAGCGTCGATCCGCCGCGCGATACGCCCGCTGTGCTCAGGGATTTCACGGCAGCATTTCACCCCGATATGGTCGGCCTGACTGGCAGCAAACAAGCCATCGACAGCATGACGAAAGCCTATGGCGTCTCCGTCTCGATCGCGCCCGACCAACCTAAGGAAGGCTATCTCGTCGATCATAGTCGCGCAGCCTATCTGATGAGTCCCGACAACAAGCCGATTGCCCTGCTCCCACAAGATGGGACAGCCGACGAGATCGCAAACGAGATCGGCAAATGGGTGCTGTGACCGAGAAATTCTGGGAAACAGTGCCGCTTGCGCAACTCGACCGCGCGCAATGGGAAGCCTTGTGCGATGGCTGCGGCAAATGCTGCCTGCACAAGCTCGAAGACGATGAGACGGGCGAATTCTTCCCGACAAATGTTGCCTGTAAATTGCTCGACCGGCGCAGCGCGCAATGCTCGGATTACAAACATCGCCATGCGTTCGTGCCCGACTGCATCCGGTTAACCCCAGCCAAACTTGCAACAATGGACTGGTTGCCGCCGAGTTGCGCCTATGTGCTTCGTGCCGATGACCGACCATTGCCGGACTGGCATTATCTGAACAGCGGCGACCGCGAGACCGTTCATACCGCGGGACGGTCCGTGCGCGGATGGACGATTTCGGAAATCGATGCCGGCGATCTCGAAATGCATCTTGTCGAACGCGATGACCTCTGACCTGATGTTCTCAGGCGGCGGGCGCGATCAGCCGCTTGTCATCATGCGTCGGCGCGGGGCAAAGGGCATGCGGCTCAGCATCGATCCGCGCGATGCCAGCGTCCGGTTGAGCCTGCCG
>JBGSMP010000128.1:0-1801 GCA_041740105.1 Sphingomonadaceae bacterium | reverse complement strand
ATAGGCCCGCGCCGCAAGATTGGGGCAACCGATCGAGGCGCAATTGACCGCATAGTGAATGCGCACGTCTTTCCAGATCGGGCGCAGGATGCCGTGTTCGATATCGTCGAGCGACAATTGCTTGCCGCCCACCGTCAGGATCTTGTCTTTCCACGGACCCTGGCCGACGAGCCCGATATCGCGGATCGACTCCAGCGGATAATTGGCGATCATCACGTCGATGGTCGCCGCGTTGTAAAGATTGACCCAGTAAGCGAATTGTTCGTCGCGGGGATATTGCGTGATGTCGATCGCCTGCATCGCGGCGAGATAGCGCTTGAGCGTGGCTGCATCGTTTTTCTTGAGCGCAGCGTAATCGACGCGGTTGATCCCATCGGCCGACGGCTTGACGTAGCGCGTCAGCAGCCTTTCCCAGACGCGATGATCGATCGGCTCGGCAAAATTGCCTGAACGGGTCCATTCCGCATCCGCTGTCTGTGCCGCTGGCGCGCAGGCTGCCGGGATCAGCGTGATGAGCGCGGTCGCCAAAGCCAGGCTCAACCGATGGCGTGAACGGGGATGCTTCATAATTGCTAGACCTCTTGTCCGAACCGCGCGCTCTCAGCGAAGTTGCTGTCGCAGGTCATTCGCTTTCGACAGGCACACAGTTACTCTTGATCCGTCTTTTTTCGAGATTGGCGTGTAACGGCTGCGTGATGGTGAACGAAAGACGGAACCATGGGCACATGGAAAATCGGCATCATCGGAGGATCTGGCCTCTACCAACTCGACAGGCTCGAGAACCAACGATGGGTCGATGTCGCAACGCCATGGGGCGATCCGTCTGACGCGCTGTTGACGGGCAGCATCGCGGGCATCGAATGCGTCTTTCTGCCTCGCCACGGGCGAGGCCACGTGCTCGGACCTAGTCAGCTCAATTACCGCGCGAATATCGATGCCGTAAAGCGCATGGGAGTGACGGATATCATTTCCATTTCGGCGGTCGGATCGCTGCGCGAAGATATGGCTCCGGGTGACATCGTCGTGGTTGATCAATTCATCGACCGTACCTTTGCCCGTAGCATGAGTTTCTTCGGGGAAGGATTGGTAGCGCACGTGTCGATGGCCGCGCCGGTTTGCCCGCGACTGACCTTGCACGTTGCCGATGCTGCGCAGGCTGCGGGTGCGAACGTGCATCGCGGCGGGACCTACCTCGCAATCGAAGGACCGCAATTCTCGACCAGAGCCGAAAGCCTTCTCTACCAGCAATGGGGTGCCCACGTTATCGGGATGACCGCGATGCCCGAGGCCAAGCTCGCGCGCGAGGCCGAGCTGCCCTATGCGCTGGTCGGCATGGTAACAGACTATGACTGTTGGCGGCAGGGCGAAGCACCGGTTGAGGTCGGGGCGGTTATTGCCCAGCTTGCGGCCAATGCCGACAAGGGCCGCGCCCTGCTGTGGCACTTCGCATCACACCTCCCTGCAAACCGCCAACCAAGTCCGATCGACCATGTGCTCAACGCGGCAATCGTGACCGAGGCGGCACGACGCGACCCGCAACTCATGGCCAAGCTTGATGCCGTTGCCGGGCGGTTTTGCTAAGTCTGACCAACTTTTGGAGGAACCAATGCATCATTCGATCAGTCGCCGCGGGTTTCTCGCTGCCGTTCCTGCCGCTGCGATTGTATTAGGCTGCGTGCCAGGCGCGAAGGTGCTGGAAGGCAATTGGGGGCGGTTCGCGGACACTGCTGCAGGTTCGGTAGATCATGCAGCATGGGACGCTTTCCTGGCGAATTATCTTGTTCAATCTGACGATGGCGTC
>JBGSMP010000101.1:0-4776 GCA_041740105.1 Sphingomonadaceae bacterium | reverse complement strand
GTGCCGGGATCGCGCGGCGCATTGCGCACCTGACGGCGGGACAGGATTGGCCCCCGGTCGCGCCACCGGGTATTGCCGTCTTCACGCGCCTCGATGATAATATCCGGGCGCTCGCCCCGGCGCTGGCAACGCGCGGCTTTTCCGACGTTGTTGCACTTTAGCCATGCGGCGCATGGGGTCGATTCTACTCCTGCTCGTCCTGGCCGTGCTTTGGCTTTTCCCCGAATGGTTCGGCCTCACAAATGGTCATCCGACCCGCACCGTCGACGGCGCAACGGTCATTGCGCGCGACGGCGACACGCTGACGGCGGCGCGGCAGGACTATCGCCTCCACGGCATCGATGCGCCCGAATACAGGCAAATCTGCAAAACAGCGGCGGGCGCTGACTGGCGTTGCGGTAAGGACGCGCGAAACGCACTCGCTGTGATGATGAAGGGTCGCACCTTGGTCTGTGAAGAGCGCGCGCGCGACAAATTCGGCCGTATCGTCGCGACCTGCATCGACGATCGTGGCAACGACATCGCCCGCGCGATGATCGAGCGCGGGCTTGCGGCAAGTTTCGGTGGATTTGGCGAAGGGCCCTATGCTGCCGAAGAGTCCATCGCAAAGGCGGCGCGGCGCGGGCTGTGGCAGGGTCCTTTCGAGGCACCGTCGTCTTGGCGAACGGCGCACCCGCGCGCGCCCGTTGCGACACGTTAGCAGTGGATTCATATCCGATGTCATATTAAAGGCATCGCGGATTTCGTTGCGTTTGCGCATAGCCGTGAGGATTCGTCTTGGATTACGACCGCGTTTTTTCCGCCGCCATCGACCGGCTTCATGCCGAAGGCCGCTACCGCGTGTTCATCGACATTCTCCGCAATAAAGGCAGCTACCCCAATGCGCGCTGCTTTGCCGGGCACAACGGGCCGAAACCGATCACCGTATGGTGCTCGAACGACTATCTGGCGATGGGCCAGCATCCCAAAGTCGTCGCGGCGATGGAAGAGGCGCTGCACGATGTCGGTGCCGGCTCGGGCGGCACGCGTAACATTGGCGGCAACACGCACTATCATGTCGATCTCGAAGCCGAACTCGCCGATCTGCATGGCAAGGACGGTGCGCTGCTGTTCACCAGCGGCTATGTCTCGAACGAAGCAACACTGGCAACGCTCGGCAAAGTCCTGCCCGGCTGCGTTATCTTTTCCGACGAGTTGAACCACGCCAGCATGATCGCGGGCATCCGCAATTCGGGCTGTGAAAAACGCGTCTGGCGGCACAATGACCTCGCCCACCTCGAAGAGCTTCTGGCTGCCGAAGAAGCGGAAACACCCAAGCTTATCGCCTTCGAAAGCGTCTATTCGATGGACGGCGACGTCGCCGATATTGCCGCAATCTGCGACCTCGCCGACAAGTATAATGCGCTGACCTACTGCGACGAAGTCCATGCGGTCGGCATGTATGGCGCGCGCGGCGGCGGGATTACCGAGCGGGACGGCGTGGCGGATCGCGTGACGATTATTGAAGGGACGCTCGGAAAAGCGTTCGGCGTCATGGGCGGCTACATCGCGGCGCGCCGCGACATCATCGATGTCATCCGCAGCTATGCGCCGGGGTTCATTTTTACGACAAGCCTGTCGCCCGTTCTTGTTGCCGGGGTGCTTGCCAGCGTCCGCCACTTGAAGGGGTCAAACGAAGAGCGCGACGCGCAACAGGCTGCAGCGGCAACGCTGAAGACGTTGTTCACCGATGCTGGGCTGCCGGTCATGCAGACGACAACGCACATCGTGCCACTGATGATCGGCGATCCGGTCAAAGCCAAGAAGATCAGCGACATTCTGCTCGCGGAATATGGCGTCTATGTTCAGCCGATAAATTATCCCACGGTCCCGCGCGGTACCGAGCGGCTGCGCTTCACCCCGGGGCCCGCGCATACGACTGAAATGATGGTCGAGTTGACCGGCGCGCTGATCGAAATCTGGGGCCGCATCGAAATGCGCAAAGCAGCTTAGGTCAGCGCGCAGCCAGCAACGTCAATATACCGAGCCCTGCCGACAGAGTAAGTCGCATCGCAAACCAACCTTTTGGCACAAGCTTTTGCCGATCAAGTTCCCGGTCGACGAGCGGGGCCAGCAGCAACCCAGCGCCGACGATCGTCAGCGCCTGATCGGGCGATCCGCTGCGCATGATCCAGAGCAACCCGGCTGCAAAGGCTATCAGCGACGGGATGACGCCCACGACATAAAGCCAGCGCGATGCCTTTGCGTTCACGGCTGCAACGCCCCACCACACCCCGCCGAGGAAGCTGAGAATAAGCGCAGCGTAGAGAAATGCCGCGAACTGTCCGAAAGCAATGTGCGGGGGATGCAGCGTGATCGCCAGCGCAACGATCTGAGGAACAAGCCCGGAAAGCCCGAGCAGAAATGCGAATCGTGGCAATTTATGATCCATTGCCGTGCCTTAGCGAGAAAGGACCGCACTCCAAGCATAACCGCGATACAGTGGCTGAAACGCCATTTTCAGACCCATCGTTCGAAGAAACGCAGGCAGCGTCGCGCGCGGTTCAACGTCGAAGCTGTCGAGCCAGGCAAAAAGAACGCTTTTGAACGCACGCGGCAACCGTTCCTGCTGACCGAAATCGACGATGTGTGCGCTTCCCTCTGTCACGTTGACCCCTTGCTGAAGCGCTGCTTTCCAATTGGGGATCATCGACAAGGTGTAACTGAAGAAGACGCGGTCGAACCGTGCATGACCGAACAGGGCGTCGGCGTCGAAATCGGTGGCATCGGCCTGTTTCAAGGTGATCCGCTCGCCCAATCCCGCCCGATTGATATTGGCCCGCGCCGTTGCCAACATCGCTTCGGAAATATCGAACCCAAAGAGGCGTGCCGTCGGGTAGCGCCGCGCCACCTGAATAAGATTGCGCCCGGTGCCGCATCCGACTTCGAGAACCGTGCCGCCGACAGGCACGTCGAGCGTCGCGATCAGCCGGTCGCGCCCGAACAGAAAATATTTGCGCGTGGCATCATAGATATGGCGTTGCCACGCATAGATCGCATCCATCTGCGCCGCATTGTCATCCGGCAAGATGCGCGTCTTTCAACACGTAAAGGTGAACGCCGCCATAGATCGACGACCGGTCGCGCTGGGTATAATCGAGCGAGTCTGCAGTGCGATATTCCCATTGATCGAGGATCGCTTGCGGCACGCGCCCGGGCAGCAATGTCGGCGCTGCGGCCGTGCGGAACACGACGCGCGCGCCCGGCCGCGCTGTCCGCGTGATTTAGATCCACAGATCGGTCAGCTGCGCATCGGTCATCCAGTCCTGCGCGTCGAGCAGCAGATACCGGTCACGGCTTTTCGGCGGACATTCGCTCAAATGCGTGGTGAAATTGGCATGCAGGATCTCGACGCGACCGATCCGCGCGACAAGATCGGCGTAATTTTCTTCCTGCAGATAGGGCGGCAGCGATGCGCCAACGCCCTGTGCATAGCCGCGCCCGAACGCTTGCTGTGCGAAATAATTGTCGCGCACGTCAAAATCACAGGCGAGCTTTTCGAGTCGCCTGCGCAGGACCGCACCGATGCCATCGGGATCGTCGGCGGCGAGCGCATCATATTGCGCAGGCGGAATGCCCAGACCGAACAGCGAGGCCGGCTGGTCGATCAGCCACCGCACGAATTTCTTGTCGAAGATCGGCGCCAGCTTGGTTTCGAAAATTGCCCGCTGTTCATCGATGTTTTCGGCGTCGAGCAAATCTTTCAGATCGACCCGATAAAGCTTGGCAAGCAGATGCGCGGTGCCGATGAAATTGCCGAGCAACCCCCGTTTGTAGATGTTCTTGGCAAAACCCCCGATCCGGCGCCGCCCGATCAGGTCGCGGCCCTCCCAATAGTTGCGCGATGTCTCATCGAGAAACGGGCGGATATGCACTTTGTAGGCGCGCAGGTTTTCCTTGGCATCGGTCTGGGCAAAAAAGCGGTGAAAGCTCGCATAATCGGGTAGATGCCGAACGGCCTCATGTTTCAGCCGATTGAAGGCGACGTGAGCCGTGTTAAGATCGACTGCGGTAACGGCAGCCGGATTCGCGGTCAGGTAGCTGAGCGCATTACACCCGCCGCTCGCGATCGTCACGATGTGGCAATCGGGCGTTATCGCGAGCGCCTCCATATCGACAACGGGGTCTTCCCAGATTTGGGCGTAGACAAGGCCACTGAATGCAAAGGTGAACGCGCGCTCGAGCAAGCCTGCCTTCGAGAGCTTCTCATGCTGGTGCACGGCGGCTTTGACCGCGACGTTGCGCGATCGATCAACTGCTGTGACGGCCATTCATGTTCCTCGCGTGCGACAATTTGGCTACATCGCGCAAATGACGAACGAGTTACAGCCTTAAGTCGAAAATATTGCACCGCCTTGTCGCAGTCACGTGAAGTCAATAGTGGCTTTCGCGCCTCATATTGTTACAGGAGCGCCTTGACCGCACGACTCGTTAGGACGCATCATTTGAGCAGCCGACCCGACCCGCAGACCATCGCCATCGCGTCCGACCACGCCGGATTCGAAATGAAAGCGGCGCTCGTCGATTGGATGCGGGCGCAGGGGCACGACGTCCACGATCTCGGGCCGAACGATACGATGTCGGTCGATTATCCCGATTATGGTTTCAAATTGGCGGAAACGATTGCGGCTGGCACGGCGCGCTTCGGCGTCCTCGTCTGCGGGTCGGGGATCGGCATTGCCATCGCGGCCAACCGGCACCCCGCCGTGCGTTGTGCGCAGGTGAGCGAGATCCTGT
>JBGSMP010000098.1:0-13075 GCA_041740105.1 Sphingomonadaceae bacterium | reverse complement strand
GTTCCGCGCGCAATGACGGCTTCATAGGTCACGACAGCTTCGCTCGTAGCTTCGTCGATGCCGAACATCAGCAAACTGCCCTGCACGCGCACACCGGGGTCGGTCGTATACTGGCGCAGGTCGAGCACGATCCTGCCGGTTTTCGCCGCGACCGTTTCACTCAGCAGGCGCTGGAACAGCCGCGCCGGGCTGTCGATCCAGACGGCGTCCTTGACGTAAGCGATCGCATTGCCGCTGCTGTAAACCGGCACGCGCGTTGCGGCGATGGCTGCGGGAACAGTGGGCGGCAGGATCGTGACCGATTGCCCCGACGCGCCCGTCCGTGTGACGCCGATCGCAACGTTGTCCGTCGCACTCAGCGTCATCAACTGCTTGGGTGGCTTGGCACCAAAACTCACACAACCGGCCAGCGGCAGCAGTAAAACAGCCAAAAAGCGCGTTTTCATTTCTGGCCTCCACGGGGTTCATAGTCAGGCAGTTTCGGCGGCCCCAATATGCTCGTGGCGCCACCCTGATCGATCTTGGTTGCAACGGCTGACAAGCTTTCGGACATTACGCGCAAATCGCGCACCAGTTGCCCGACTTCGGGAATGGTGTTTTTCGAAAATGCCTGCACGCCCGGTTGGGCATCCTTCAGCGTGGCATCGAGCGTGTCCATGCTCCGCTTTGCCGACGCGACCGTAACGCGCAGGTCGGCGACCAGCGGCCCTGCCTGTCCATCGACATTTTCGGCGAGATTGCCGATTTTCTCGATCGCGTCTCCGGCCTGGCGAATGGCAATACGGGTATCTGCCAGTGTCTCGGCAATTTCGGGCCCGCGGTCGGCCAGCGCATCGGTCAGCCGGTCGGTATTGTCGAGAATGCCTGCGATCGAATTCTGGTTCCTGTCCGACAGCAACTCGGTGACCCGTTCGGTCAACGTCGATATCCGCTCAAGAAGTTGCGGTGCCGAATTCAGCAACGCGCCAAGCCCACCGCGCTTCGTCGGGATGACGGGCCGCCCGGCAGGCCCGAGATCGGTTATCGGCGGCGTGCCTTTCACTGCGCCATCGAGAACGACTGTCGATGGGCCGGTGAAGCTGCCGAGGATCGTTGCGGTCGTGCCCTGCAGCACCGGCGTCTCTTTTTTCAGTGACACGCGGACACGCTTGAATTCAGGGTTCTGCTGCCACAATTCGATTTCGATGATCTGGCCCGACGGCACGCCCGAGAAGCTGACGGTCGATCCCTTTGCCAACCCTTCGACCGATTGCTTGAAGAAGATGTCATATTCCTTCGCATCGCCACCCGACAGGCCCGATAGCCAGACCAGAAATGCCGCCAGCGCCGCGAGCAGCGCCAGCACCACACCGCCGACAAGGATATGGTTCGAGCGGGTTTCCATCAGACAGCCTCTTTCTCAAACGCGGCAACGGCAGCGGTCGCAGCGCGGCCACGCGGACCGTTGAAATATTCCTGAATCCACGGGTGCTCGGTCTTCAGCAATTCGTCGATGGTGCCCACGGCAATCACTTTCCTGTCGGCCAGAACAGCAACCCGGTCGCAGATCGCATAGAGCGTATCAAGGTCGTGCGTGATCAAAAAGACGGTCAGCCCCAGCGTCTTTTTGAGCCCGAGCGTCAGTTCGTCAAAGGCGGCAGCACCAATCGGGTCCAACCCTGCCGTCGGTTCGTCAAGGAACAGCAGTTCGGGATCAAGTGCCAGTGCCCGTGCAAGCCCCGCGCGCTTCTTCATGCCGCCCGACAGTTCGGACGGAAATTTGGGTCCCGCACTCGGGTCGAGTCCTGACATCACGACCTTGTAGGCGGCAATCCCGTCGAGCAGTTTCTGGTCGAGATTGGGATAAAACTGGCGCAGCGGCACTTGCACGTTTTCGGCAACCGTCAGTGTCGAAAACAGCGCGCCCCCCTGAAACAGAATGCCCCAGCGCTTGCGGATATCGAGCGCTTCATCCTCGTCGCGGTCGATCATCGATTCGCCAAAGACATGGACTTCGCCCGCATCGGGTGTCTGCAACCCGATGATCGAGCGCATCAGCACCGACTTGCCCGTTCCCGAGCCACCGACGACGCCGAGGATTTCACCGCGGCGGACATCGAGATCCAGCCCCTCATGAACAACGGCTTCGTCGAATTTATTGAGCAGACCGCGCACCGAAATGGCGATTTCGGGGCCAGCTTCAGGTTCGGCGCTCATGACCAGCCGATTGCGGTAAAAAACACAGCAAAAAATGCGTCGAGAACAATGACAAGGAAAATGGCCTGCACCACCGCTGAAGTCGTACGCAGCCCGACTTGTTCCGCATTGGCTTCGACTTGCATCCCCTGAAAACAGCCCGACAGGCCGATGATCGCGCCAAACACGGGTGCCTTGATAAGCCCGACATACATGTCGGTCATCGGCACAACCTCGCGGATGCGCTGGATGAACGTCACTGGTGGAATCCCGAGGCTGACCCAGCAGAACAGCCCGCCGCCGATGATCGAAATGACGGTCGCATAAAAGCCGAGCAACGGCATCATCAGCACACTGGCAAGCATCCTCGGCAGGACCAGCGCTTCGACCGGCGAGACCCCGATTGTGCGCATCGCGTCGATCTCTTCGGTCAGCTTCATCGTGCCGATCTGTGCCGCAAAGGCAGAGCCCGACCGCCCCGCAACCATGATCGCCGTCATCAGCACGCCCAGTTCGCGCGTCGTGATCCGCCCGATCAGATTGATCGTGTAAATCTCCGCCCCGAACTGGCGAAGCTGGACCGCGCCTTGTTGTGCAATGACAATCCCGATCAGAAAGCTCATCAGCCCGACAATGCCAAGCGCCGACACGCCGACGACTTCGAACTGCTGGATCACGGCGTTCGGGCGAAAGCGTGACGGATGACGGATAACGTTGGCGAGGCCAATCATGACGGCGCCGAAAAAGCCCAGCAGCCCTTTCAGATTCTGACCCGCTAGCGCCGTCGCAGCACCGATTTCGCCAAGCACGCGAAAAAACGGGGTGATGCGGTCAGGGCGCATCCGCACGGTCTTGTCCGAGCCGGCCACTTTTTCGAGAAGTGTCGCCACGTCCCCTTTTGCGCCGGTCAGCGTGGCACCCTTGTCCACCTGCAGACGGTGGACAATCCATGCGCCGACGGTATCGATGCGGCCGACGTTCGACAGATCGATCGCATCGACCTGCTCGACCAGCGCCAGACGCTTCGGCAGGTCGTTCAGGTACGGCAGCCGCAGGTCACCGGCAAAGGTCAGCGTTTGCCGACCATCGCGATCCTGCTGTCCGAAATCCGCGCGCTCACCCATGTTAGGCGACATGGGGCAAGAAACCGGCGACGGCAAGGAAATGACGCGTTAAGGCGAGCGCATGATCCGCCTTGCGATTTACGACATGGACCGCACGATCACGCGGCTGCCGACGTTTACATATTTCCTGTTTCATGCGGCGCGGCGGCGACATCCGTGGCGGCTGCTGTTCCTGCCGCTGGTCGGCTTGACGAGTGTACTCTACGTATTTCGCATCATCGACCGCGCACGATTGAAGGTTTGGAACCAGAGTCTTCTGGTCGGCGCATCGATCCATCCGGAAGAACTCGGCCCCATCGCGGATAGCTTTGCGGACAAGACATTGCACGGCAATGTTCTGGGCGATGCGAAGGCGCAGATCGCGGCGGACCATGCCGATGGCTACCAGCTTATCATGGCCACCGCATCCTATCGGCTTTATGCCGAAGCCATTGCGCGCAAACTCGGTTTCGATGCGACAGTCGCGACGAATACGCTGGCGGGTCTCGACACGCGGATCATGGCGAAGATCGACGGCGAAAATTGCTATGGTCCAGCAAAACTGCGCATGATTACGGCCTGGATGCACGATGCCGGTATCGGGCGCGACGATGCGCACATTCGATTCTACAGCGACCATGTGTCCGATTCGCCCGCGATGGATTGGGCGGACGAAGCCATTGCCGTCAATGCGCATGGCCCTTTGCGAAGGCTCGCCAAGAGCAAAGGCTGGGCGATCGTCGACTGGACGTAAATCAGTCCCCGATATCCTCGTTATCCACAGGCAAAACCTGCCATTTTAGGCTGGTGCGACTCAGGGAAGCATGAGAGCTTCACATCATAGTCAACGGGGCGACGAAGCGGAAACGCAGAGGCAACCCGGGGATGCAAGGGCCGATAACGAAGCCATGCTGAACGCGCAAGCGGGATGAAATGACGGAGAAATCGGTTCGGGTTGTGGCGATGTGAGGCCCCGGCGGAATGGCGAAGCGAAAGCAGAGCCGTCGCGCAAACCTCGATACACAAAGCAACCGTGCGGTGCCGCAGTCGAGTCACGATCCGGAAACGGAGACGGACAAAACAAAGGCTCGCAGCAACGCTCGGGTCTCCTGCCGGTTCGTTCGGCAGCAATGCCTTGAAAGAAATGATAGGAGCCCAGCGCAGTGGGGGTCGGTCGCAAGATCGGCCCCCATTGAGCATGGCCCCATTGAGCATGGGAAGCGCGCTACGCCGAAATGTCGGCCACTTCATCCAGCGCACGCTGAAGATATATAGCGATTGCCGTGAGTCCCAGCGCGTCGGCCCGGGCAATGCACCGCACCAGATCCTGCTTTAACCGACCAAGCGTTGCGCCGCGCGCAGGATTGTCCGTCTCCACCAATTCTTCGACCATCGCCATCCTAGCAAGGCAACACAAGCACGATGGCTAGCTACAGCAATATCAGCATAGGCGCCGGTTCAAATATTCAGTCAGTCAACATCCCGGTTAATGTCGCTTATCGAAAGCCCTCGAACAAATTCACCACGTTGCCGTCGTCAAATCGACGCTCGAATTGACTCGGGTGGATAAACTCGTCGGCAAACCAAGGGTATTTCGCTTTGTCGAATGCGCCGCGCACCCAATCGAGCGCAAGGCCAACTTCGGGAAAGCGCGCTGAGTCCGGATGGTGAACAAGATATACCGAACGGCGCAGATGCAAACCAATATCGAGCGGCCGCGTGCCGCGGCTGACCACGCGGATATAAGTGGGCAGGAAACCAATCCCTGCCCCCTTCGTCACCGCCCAGAATTGCGCAGAACTGGTATTGGTCGTGACCGCGATCAGCCCCTGACTGATGATGTCGCTTTCGACAAACATCGGCAGGAGATCCGAAGCGACCTGGTCAGCGATTTGCCACACGAGTTTGTGGTCGCGGGCGTCGGCGACCGACGTCGGCGTTCCGTGCAGCTTCAGATAGCTTTCAGCAGCAAACGGCATCAGATGAAGCGTGCCGATTTTCTGTACGATTAGGTCCGGATTTGTCGGTCGCTCGAGCTGTATCGAAATGTCGACATCTCGAAACATGACATCGGGCGGCGACATGTCGCAGTGCAGATCGATATGCACGTCGGGGCTTTTTGTTCGAAAGTCGACCAGATGCGGCACCAGCCAGAACGTGCCAAGCCCTTCTGTAATCGTGATCCGGACCGACGCTTCGCGTCGACCCTGCGCGCTTGCCTGAACCCGCTCGGCTGTCTTGCCGAGCGCGCGCATCTGCTTTGCGATCGATACGAGCTCGTGACCTTCCTGTGTCAGCGTGACGCCCTCGACACTGCGCCGGATCAATACGCCACCGATCTGGCGTTCCAGCCGGTCAATTTTACTGCGGATTGTATTCAGCGAAATGCCCGCGACGACGGCGGCCGAACGGAAACTGCCTGCCTCGGAAAGGACCAGAAGCAATCGCATATTATCCCAAGAGATACGGTCGAGCGATGCGCGACGGCGCAGCTCCTGTGCAGAAACCTGAACACCCGATGCACGCTTTTGGACCGCATTACCCCGTTGCTTGATCATAGACTGGACCCCCACACCAATTCAGCTGCGCCGAAAAGGAACTGATATGCAAAACACATGTAACACAATGTCTTTCAAAAGCAGCTACAAGAACATCCGGTTCACCGACCGCTTTGAAAAGCTGGTCGCAGCGCGCGGCCATCGCAGCCTGCCCAATTCGCGGGCGGTATCAATTGACGAATCGCGTATATTGATGAGCAAATTACGCGCTGCGATTGGCGAGATCGCCAGCGATGCCGCCATCGAAACCGTCCTGAAGCACAATCCCCAAGTCATTCGAACGGTCGACCGCGAAGACGGCAAGGAACCGGCGTTCCTTGCCTATCTGCCGTTGAATGAAGACGGGCTTATTGCCCTGCAGCAGGGGCTTCTGGATCGATTGAACCCTGAAACGCGGTATCTTGCGCGCGCCGATGAGAAGGCCGTCGCGCTTTATGTGTGGTGCGTTTACTCCCCCGGAAACTTCATCCCCGCGATCGCGGCAATTGCCGCCCATTTCGAGACGATTGCGCCCGAGGGCGTTCCCCTGTTCGCAAGTGCGGCAACGGCGGCGTCCGCGCGCTTGTTTGCTTCACTGGGCTTTACGCAAGCTCGCGAACTTTATCCGCTCGCCGAAGCCGATGTTCTGGTCGTGTTGCGTGCGGCGGATGAACCCATTGCCCCGGCAACGCCCTCTCCTGTCCTCACCACCCGAGTCAGCCGCACGATCGAGGACGTCATGAAAGTCTTTTCGATTCGCGCGGCAACCTACATGAACGAACAAGCCTGCCCCTATGACGAGGAATTCGACGGCAATGATTTCTGCGCGGCGCATATCCTCGGCGAAATCGATGGCGAACCGGCCGGCTGTGTCCGCGTCCGGTTTTTCGGTGATTTTGTAAAAATCGAGCGGCTTGCAGTGCGTCCCGAATTCCGCTCCACGCGTCTTGCCATGAAGCTGGCGCGCGCAGCCTTCGACTATGCCCGCGCTAAAGGATTCCGGAAAGCCTATGGCCATTCACGCCACGATCTGGTGCGATTCTGGTCGCGGTTCGGATTTCAGCCGATCGTCGGACGCCCGGCGTTTGAATTTTCGGACGTGACCTACATCGAAATCGAAGCCGATATCGCCCCTGCCAATAATGTCATCCGCATCGGTCGTCCGCCGCTCGAAATGATCCGTCCCGAAGGCGCGTGGGATATTCCCGGCCCGCTCGACCGGTCGGCAAATCGCGGATCGCGCGGTGAAAATCTGCCGCGCCGCAGCGCCAACGGCTGATGGGGCGCCTGCTTGGACGCGAAAGTCCGCCCGACCTCATGCTCGAAGAGGCGCGCGCACTTTACCGCGAGCGCCGTTTGCGGGAACGGTATTTTCCCGGCAGTCTCCTTGTCGAGCCGACATGGGACATGCTGCTTGATCTCTTCATTGCTCATCGCGAGCGTCGCAAGACCGCAGTCAAGAGCGTGTGCATCAGTGCCAATGTGCCGCAGACAACGGCATTGCGTCACCTGCGCTGGCTAGACGAGCAGGGGCTGGTCGAGCGGCTCACGCATCCGCGTGACGCACGATCAACGTATGTTCGGCTGACCGCCGACGCCATCACCGCAATGGAAAATTACCTGTGGGAAATCTAGCGGGCCGCAAGCCGCCGGAACGAACTCAGCGTCTCACCGAGCGCGGTATCGTCGGTAGCCGCAGACCGGCCTGACGTGGCATCGTCCGGCATGTTCATGTGATCCGACGACGACAGTGGTTGACGGCCGCCCGCCCCGTCGGGATCACGCCCGATCGAAGCGCGGCGGGCAAGGCCATCTTCAAGCCGACGGATCAAATCGGGTATCGAGTCCTTTGCGTTGATCGGCAGTGGCACTTCCGGCAACTCTTCTTCAATTGGCAGCGCGGATCCGACAACTGGATCGGAAGACACCGTCGACATTGCCTCGTCCGACATCAGCGGCGCGCCGAGTTCATCGGGCGCAAAAATCGGGCGGCGGGGCGGCAGAAGTTCGGACGCAGCGGACGTTGTTTCGATGTCATAACCGGCGTCGCGCCACGGTGTCCGCGCGCGCGCTTTGGCCTCAAAATAGCCAGCAACCGGCGCGACGAGTGCCCACACCGCCACAGCGCCTGCGCCAAAGGCGAGCGCGATCGCAAGCAACCGCGCGAGTATGCCCAGCGGTGGCGATGCGGCGGCAAGCACAGTCGGAAGGCCACTCGCAACGACACCGGCCTCAAACATCCACTGTGGCACGGCGGCGACAAGTATCGCACTGACAGTGCCGAATAGCATAGCGACGACCGGCGCAAACGGAATGCGGTGAACGCGGCGGGCCAATGTAACCATAACTCGTATCCTCTACCGCCGATCGCCGGAACGCCCGGCCATCAACTTACGGTAAACGGGTTCGTAACGTGAAATGTTTGACGACCAGTTACGATCGCGCTCGACAAACTCGCGCGCGGCAAGGCGACGGCGATCCCAGTCCGACCGGTCCGCGAGCAATCCGATGAGTGCGCCAGCGATTGCCGCGGGATCGTCGGCGGCAAACAATGTGCCCGTCACCCCATCCTCGATAAGCTCGCGGTGCCCGCCGACACCGGAAGCGGCAACAAGTTTACCCTGTGCCATCGCTTCGAGCGGCTTGAGCGGCGTGACCAGATCGGTCAGCCGCATTTTCTTGCGCGGATAGGCCAGCACATCGATCACACTATAATATCGCGCGACTTCGCCATGCGGCACCCGACCGGCAAAATGGATATGCGACGCCGCCGGTGATGCCGTCGCCTGTGCCCGCAGCGCTGATTCCATCGGGCCGCCGCCAACCAGCAGCAACTGCGCGTCGGGCCGCGTCGAGAGAATTGCGGGCATTGCCGCGATCAGATCGTCGACACCTTCATAATCGTAAAGGCTCCCGATGAAGCCGATGACATCGCCACCGATCAGACCGAGTTTCGCGGTCAGTCCCTTGTCGCGCGGCTTCGGATTGCCGAACATCGCCATATCGACGCCGTTGGGCGAAACGGTAATCTTTTCGGAGGCAATGCCGCGCGAAAGCAGGTCCGTGCGCAATCCGTTGCAGATGACGGCAACGGCATCGGCGCGGCGGACGGCCCAGGTCTCGATGGCTCTGGTCGCACGAAACTTGATCGAGCCGTCGATCCCCGTGCCGTTGGCAACCGCGGCATCTTCCCAGAATGCCCGAATTTCATACAGCACAGGCAGTCGGTGCCGTCGCCCGACTCGCAACGCCGCAAGTGCGCCGAGCACGGGCGAATGGGCATGCAGTATGTCGGGTCGAAACGCAGCCACGACTGAATCGATCGTCCCGGCAAGCGCGCGCACCTCGCCGATTTCGTTCAGGACCGGAATTGCCTTCGAGACCGGCGGCGTCCGAAAGAATTTCAGGCCATCGACAGTCTCGATCGCATCCCCCGTCCCACCCGTCTGACGAACGCCGGTGACGCCTGCGACGGTCCACCCCATCGCCTGCTGCGCCCGCATGATCGCCCGCGTGCGAAACGTGTAGCCGCTGTGCAGCGGCAAGCTGTGATCGAGAATGTGGAGGATGCGCATGATGATCGGCCCATGCCACGACGAAACTTAAGGCGACGTCAACCGGATTATTCTAACAAAGTCCGCATGATCGACAATTTTTCGCTCGGGCTGACGCATTTTCTGATGCTCCTTGCCGCCTGGCGGATGATGTCGCGCCGCGATCTCGACGAAGAGGGATCGGACGACGGGGCCGGTTGGGGCCGCAGATAAATGCGCGATCTTGCCTTCATTGCTTTCCTCGCTGGGCTGGTCGGCATGGGTTTTCGCCGGCCCTTCCTGCTGGTGCTGGGCTATGTCTATGTCGATCTCGTCTCGCCGCAGCGGTTGACCTATCTGCTTTTGAATACAGTGCCGGTGTCGCTGATCATGGTCGTGCTCGCGGTCATGGGCTGGGTGCTGTTCGACGACAAGAAGGACAGCCGCGTTGCCCCGCGCCAGTTCCTGATGCTCGTCCTGCTCATTTACTGCGGGATCACCACGACGCAGGCCGATTTCCCGATCGATGCGTTGCGCAAATGGGACTGGGTCTGGAAAGCGCTGGCCTTTGCAATCTTCCTGCCGCTGACGCTGCGCACGAAGCTGCGGATCGAAGCGCTGACGCTGTTCATGATCCTGTCGGCGGCGTCGATCATCATTGTCGGCGGCATCAAGACACTGGTTTCGGGCGGCGGCTATGGTGCCCTCAATCTTATGGTGACCAACAACAGCGGCTTGTATGAAGGCAGCATCATCTCCTGCGTGGCCGTCGCCATTATCCCCCTCATCCTCTGGATGGTGAAGCACGGAACGATCTATCCTGCTGATTGGCGCGTCAAGATTTTTGCCGCTGCGTTGATCTTTGCCTGCCTGCTGATCCCGATCGGCACGCAGGCGCGCACGGGGTTGGTCTGCATTGCCGCTCTTGGCATTCTCACGCTGCGCTCGACAAAGCGGCGGATCTTGTATGTCGCCATGGTCGCATCGGCGGCACTCATAGCCGTCCCGCTCTTGCCGACAAGCTTCACCGATCGCATGGACACGATCAAGGGTTACAAAGCCGACACGTCAGCGGGAACGCGGCTCGCTGTCTGGGGCTGGACGTGGGATTATGTGCAGGATCATCCCTTTGGCGGCGGTTTCGATGCCTATCGCGGCAACAAGATCCGTGTCGTCACGCAAGATGTCGAAGGCGGCGGCGCGCAGAACGACGTGTCGACTTCGGTCGAATATGATCAGGCGCGCGCCTATCACAGTTCCTATTTCGAAATGCTCGGCGAACAGGGCTGGCCAGGTCTGATCCTTTGGCTGCTGATCCACGGCGGCGGGATCCTCCGCATGGAAATTCTCCGCGCGCGATACAAGCAACGAGAAGGCCGCGAATGGATCAGCAGTCTGGCCAATGCGCTTCAGCAAGCGCATCTTGTTTACCTTGTCGGATCAGTTTTCGTCGGCATTGCCTTCCAGCCATTCGTTTACATGCTCGTCGGCTTGCAAATCGGGCTCGATACCTATGCAGGCCGAAAAGCGCGCAACGACAAAACAGCACCTTTCGGGCGCACTGTGAAAACACCTGCAACAGCTTGACGTTGCGTGGTCGCGTGTGGCGAAAGGGGAAACTATGGCCCAAACCGTCCCCGATTTAAACACGCGCATCGCCACCTTATGGGCTCAAAGCGCCGACTGGATCACCGTCAATTCCGCCCAGATATTCGTCGCATTCTTTCTGGCTGCCGTCGTGGCCACGGTCCTGTTCGGGGCCAAATGGCTCGGGCGTCGCACGGCGCGGCGCTATGCCGAGCAAAATTACTGGCCGCGGATCATCGGCGGCGCGCTCTCGAAAATCCGCCTCTGGTTCATCGTTGGCGTTGCGCTTCAGGTCGTGGCGACTTATTCGCACGCGCCCGCTGACCTGGCGAAAACAGTCTATTTCCTGTTCGTCATCGCCGTCACGATGCAGGGTGCGATATTCCTGCGCGAACTCATCCTCGGCGTCGTCGAATATCGCGCGCAGAGTGCCGATGGCCATGTCGCGCTGACGAGTGCGCTCGGCATCATTCGCCTGCTCGTGACGGTCATTTTGTTTGCGGTCGCGCTGATCCTGATCCTCAGCAATCTGGGCGTCAACGTGACCGGCCTGATTGCGGGTCTCGGTGTTGGCGGCATTGCCATCGGTCTGGCCGCGCAGGGCATTTTCGCCGATCTGTTTGCCGCGCTCGCCATCCTGTTCGACCGACCGTTCCGCAAAGGCGATACCATTCAATACGATGCAACGTCGGGCGAAGTCGAGGACATCGGCCTGAAATCCACGCGCATCCGGGCGATCACCGGCGAACAGATCATTGTCGCCAACAAGCAATTGCTCGAAAAGGAAATCCACAATCTCGCACGGCTGAACCGGCGGCGGATCGTCATGAATTTCGGGCTTGTCCAGAGCACCCCGGTGGACGTGCTCGACCGAATTCCCGAAATGCTGGGCGCGGTGGTCGGCTCATGTCCGCCCGCGACACTGGTGCGCTGTGCGCTGCTCACGTTCAGCCCGTCAGCGCTCGATTTCGAGCTGCAATATGACGTGCATTCCGAAGATTACGACACAGTGTTCAACACGCGTCACAAGATCAGCATCGCCATTTTGAAGCGGTTCGAAACCGAAAACATCCGCCTCGCCAACCCCACGCAGATCGCCTTTACGGCGTCCCCCGACGGCCGCCTGCGTGAACCATCATGAGCCGACATCGTCGAGGCTGAGCAGCGTCGCGTTGCCGCCCGCTGACGTGGTATCGGTCGACGTCACCCGCTCGACGCAGAAGCGCGCCAGGTAATGCGGGCCGCCTGCCTTTGGCCCCGTGCCCGACAATCCCTCGCCACCGAACGGCTGCGACCCGACAATCGCCCCGATCATCGACCGATTGACGTAGAGGTTGCCGACCCTGGCCAGTGCTTCCACGGTTTCGGCATTGCGCGCGATCCGGCTGTGCAGGCCCATGGTCAGGCCAAAGCCCTTGGCATTGATTTTCGCAACCGTCGCTTCGAGATCGCCCGCTTTCCACGTCGCAACATGCAGGATCGGGCCGAACCATTCCTGAGAGATTTCGTCGATCGATGGCAATCGGATGATCGTGGGGGGAATGATGTAATTCCCCTCCCGCTTGCGGAAGGGGTTAGGGGAGGGATTACCGCGCCCTCCCCGGGCCCCTCCCGCAAGCGGGAGGGGAGAAGTATGCACCCAATCCGCCTTCCGGCTCTCCCGATAATCTATCAGCCGCTGATAAGCCGCATCGTCGATAACCGGCCCGACATCGGTCGCTGGGTCAGCCGGATCGCCAATGACAAGCGTGTCCATCGCCCCGGCCAGCATCTCGAGCGTCCGGTCCGCCACATCTTCTTGCAAAAGCAGCAAGCGAAGCGCCGAGCAGCGCTGCCCGGCCGACCGAAATGCGCTCGTTACGACGTCGGCCACGACTTGTTCGGTCAGCGCCGTTGAATCGACGATCATGGCGTTGATCCCGCCGGTCTCGGCGATCAGCGGAACGATCGGCCGCGCATCATCGTCGAGCAATGACCGGGCGATCCGTTTGGCAGTCGCCGTCGATCCCGTAAACGCGACCCCCGCCACACGGACATCCGCCACCAGTTCAGCGCCGGCTTCGGGTCCACCGACCAGCAACACGAGCGCATCCTTGGGCACCCCCGCTTCGTGCGCCAGCTCGACCGCACGCGCGGCAAT
>JBGSMP010000046.1:0-9481 GCA_041740105.1 Sphingomonadaceae bacterium | reverse complement strand
CGTCGACGAGGCGGGCCGGGGGCCGCTGGCGGGGCCCGTGGTCGCGGCGGCGGTGATCCTTTGCGAGGGCGGCATCGACGGCGTCGATGACAGCAAGAAACTGAACGCGGCGCGTCGCGCCGAACTCGAAGTGCAGATCCTCGCGCGTTGCTGCGTCGGGGTCGGCGTGGCAAGTGTCGAAGAGATCGACCGGATCAATATTTTGCAGGCGACGATGCTTGCGATGACGCGCGCGGTCGAAGCGCTTGGCGTGGAGCCTGCCTATGTTCTTGTGGACGGCAATTGTTTGCCCAAATGGCGTTACGACGCCGAAGCCGTGGTCCGCGGCGATGCGATCCATCCGTGTATCTCGGCCGCGAGCATCATTGCCAAAGAGCATCGCGATCGTATCATGATTGCGGCTGACCGCGACTTCCCGGGCTACGGCTGGCGCACCAATAAGGGCTATGGCGCCGCTTTCCATATCAGCGCGCTGCAACGATTTGGGCCGACGCTGCTGCACCGCAAGAGTTTCAAGCCTGTCCGTGAGAGCTTTTTTAGCGCTGATGAGTCTTTTCAGCCACATACTATGGGTTGAGTCCCCGCTTCGGGATCGCCCCCAGATATCGTAGGAGACTCGTTTCGTTCTCGACACGTTAACAGCTTTGTTAAGACTCTTTGTTAACTATGCGCTTGACGATGGAGTCAGCCGGACTCACGATGGTCCGCTGCAACGGGGGCATGGTCATGGGCGTGATGGAAAAGCTGAAACCGGTCGCGCCGCCTGCGCAACTGCCGGTCGATCGGATCATCATGGACGATTGCATCGCAGCGATGGCTGGCCTGCCCGATGCTTGTGTTGACATGGTTTTTGCCGACCCGCCCTATAATCTCCAGCTTGGCGGCGACCTGTTCCGGCCCGAAGGGGGTCGCGTCGATGCCGTCGACAATGACTGGGACAAGTTCGAGACTTTTGCTGCCTATGACGCGTTTACGGCAGCGTGGCTTACCGAAGCGCGACGTATCCTGAAACCGAACGGCACGCTGTGGGTGATCGGCAGCTACCATAATATCTTCCGCGTCGGCTCGCGGCTGCAGGATGCCGGCTTCTGGATCCTGAACGACGTTGTCTGGTGCAAGACCAACCCGATGCCCAATTTCAAGGGCACGCGCTTTACCAATGCGCATGAAACGCTGATCTGGGCCTCACGCGATGAGGGGTCGAAATATACGTTCAATTATCGCGCCATGAAGTCGCTCAACGATGAACTTCAGATGCGTTCGGACTGGTCCTTTCCGGTCTGCGGCGGGAATGAGCGGATCAAGCGCGGCGGCACGAAAGCCCACCCGACGCAAAAGCCCGAAGCGTTGATCTACCGCATTCTGCTCGCGTGCACGAAGCCGGGCGACATTGTGCTCGATCCATTTTTTGGCACCGGGACAACCGGGGCCGTTGCTCGCCGGCTGGGTCGGCACTGGATCGGCATCGAGCGCGACGCGACTTATGTCGATGTGGCGCAGGAACGGATTGCAGCCGCATTGCCCCTCGACGAGAGCGCAGTGACGACAATGATGTCGCCACGGGCGCAGCCCAAAGTCGCATTCGGCACGCTGGTCGAAACCGGTTCGATCGCACCCGGCACCAAAGTGTTCGATGCAAAACGCCGCTGGACAGCGACGGTTCGCGCCGACGGTTCGCTTGTCCTTGGCGCCGACGCTGCATCGATCCACAAGCTTGGGGCGCAGGTTCAGGGGGCACCTTCATGCAATGGCTGGACATTCTGGCATCATGATGTCGATGGCGTGGCCAAGCCGATTGACAGCTTGCGCCAGACGTATCTCCTGGCGAATGCGCTGTGATGGACGGCAAAGTTGCTTTGGCCTAGGTTCGCGTCATGACCATTATGCAGATCATCTACACCTCTCAGCCGTTCGGGTTCGATGAAGCCATGCTCGGCGGTATTCTGGTCCAGGCGCGTCGCAACAATCCGCGCTGGGAAATGACGGGCTGCCTGATTTGTCGGCAGGATTTGTATCTCCAATTGCTCGAGGGCCCCGAGGCTGCGCTGGATACGCTTTTTAACAAGATCAAAGCGGACGACCGGCATCTCGAAGTCACGCTGCTCAGCCGTGCGACTGTCAGCACGCGCATGTTTCCCGATTGGGCGATGCGTCATGATCCGGCGCAATCATGGCTCTGGCCACCCGAAGCGGTTGCCGCGGGCGTCCTGTTTCAAGCATCGCCTGATTCTTTGCGCGCGGTTTTTGCACGCGTGGGGACGTGAAGAGCTACCTGCGACCGACGGCATTCGTGGACACGCCGGTCGGGTTTGACGGCCAGGTTGCGCGGTTGGCTGGCGGCATGGCTTTTTTTTCGGCCTATGAAGTCATCGTCGTCGAAGGCGGGAAGCGTGTGTCGACGACACTGGTGCCGGTCGATCGGATGGACGATCATCCAGCGATAGCGCGGATCACGCACCCGCGGCCACCCCTCGTTCTCGGGCAACGGACAATCCGGCTCGATCAGCCGCAGGTGATGGGCATCCTGAACATGACGCCCGACAGTTTTTCGGATGGTGGCAAGCATGGTGGCGACATCGAAGCTGCCGCTGCGGCTGGGTTCGTCATGGAAACAGCCGGCGCTGCGATCATTGATGTTGGCGGGGAATCGACGCGTCCGGGCGCCAAAACGGTCTGGGAAGGCGATGAGATCAAACGCACGCAGCCGGTGATCGAGCGGCTTGCGCGGGGCGGCTCCACCGTCAGCATCGACAGCCGCAAGGCAAGCGTGATGGAAGCCGCGCTGACAGCAGGGGCGGGAGTCGTCAACGACGTGTCGGCACTTTTTTTCGACAAGCAGGCGCTTGCGCTGATGGCGCGACACATATGCCCGGTCATTATCATGCATTCGCCCGATGCTGCTAAAACGCTTCACGACGGACCCGTCGCTTCCGATCCGCTGATCGAAACATATGACTGGCTTGAGGCGCGGATTAAAGAATTGGCGGATGCCGGCATCGATCGGTCGCGGATCATCGTCGATCCCGGAATCGGTTTTGGCAAAAACGTCGCAGCAAATCTTGCGATTCTGAATGGCTTGTCGCTGTTTCATGGCCTCGGCTGTCCCATTCTGATCGGGGCAAGCCGCAAACGGTTCATCGGGGCGCTGTCGAATGAAGCACCCGTCGAAGCGCGGCTGGGCGGATCGATTGCGGTTGCGATCAAGGCCGCCGAGCAGGGCGCGCAGATCATCCGCGTGCATGATGTCCCCGAAACGGTGCAGGCGCTGCGCGTCTGGCGCGGGATGCGCGATCAGGGGCTGAGCGGGGGTTAGTCTCTACCCCAATCTCGTGATTGTTCGGCGATCAAATCTTCCTTTTCCCATGTGCAAAGGCATTGCGCGACGATCGCGAAACCGCGTTTCAAAGCGGCATCGCGCTCGGCACCGGCTCGAGCACGGAGCGCGCGATCGGATGTTGCCGAACCTATCCTACGCCATCCCTTAGCTTGCATCAGCGCATGACGCGCCGAACGGGTAAACGCTGGTTGGGCTTCGTAAGCTCGCTCCGCCGCTCGCAGCGACACCAGGGGAGCGGCGAGCGCGGTAAGATTCAGCGGTTTCAATTTGCTGATTCTAGCATCCTCGATTAGCGCGCGGGCTTCTTTGATCTTTGCTTCGGCTAGGCAGGGCGTAACCGCCCAGACGCCTTCGATTGGCCATTGTCCTGCCAGATTTTCGAAGGCCCTTTTTGTGTGGGGTCCTAATGCCTTGGCTGCCGCAAGCTCTTGATCGCGTTCATAATCGCCGAAGATTCGAAGCGCTTCGCCCGCTCGCTCTGCGGCATCGGGCGCGCTATCCAGCGAACTCGCGAGGGCAAGCGCAATGTTCAGTTGCTGGGTGGCCATGGCCTTCGCATCGTTCGCGTCAACCGGGAGATTACGAAGCAACGCAATATAATTCTCGATATTTTGAACACTCGGGTCAGCGTCCGCAGCGGCTCGCGCGACTTCGACACCCGCTGTTGCTGCTGCACGTCGAAGATTTTCGTCGCCTTCCTTGGCCGCAAACTTTTGCAAAAATCCAAGGCGCGCCCGTGCCCCTTGCAAAAGTAGTTCTGAAGCGCTTCGGGGTCCGGTCTTTGCCAGCGTAACGAGCGCCGAGATCAGAAGTTCGTTTCGACCAAATTGCATCCCGGGATCGATAGCTTCTGTCGATCGCGTGGATAGTTTTCGTAACCGGGCAATAATTGGCGGCAGCGCCGCAGCATCATTCTCCACGGCAGCGATAACGAGCGCGCCTAGATCCGCGTAGTAAGATGTCGATCCGTCCCAGTATTTAACTGGCAGCGTTTTTAACGCGGTTCGCAATCGGACGGGATCGGCTTCAGCAATCCCGATCCGGAAATCGATCAGCGCCAGCTGCGACGCACGGGAAATCCCCGGCATTGGTTTGACGTCGCCTGCCGCCGCATTGTCGCGTTCCTTTCGCGTCAGTGCGTCGCGTTCGGGCGCGGGACATATCACAGACGGCTCGGTTGGGGCTAACGGCGTCAGGCCGACAGTCGTATTCGCAAGTGCTGCGATCAAAAATACGGTCAGCATCGCATGCCCTCAGGATACTCTATAGTGGTATCAACGACCTCCCTCGAACCGTCAAGCGCCGCACCCGATCCCCAGGTCCGCTAGACTCCGAAAGAGCACCGAACACCCAACGTGGCGACAAATGCCGCGCATCTGGCGCGGGATGCGGGATCAGGGGCTGAGCGGCTGAAACGCATCACGCTGATTTTTGCTGATTAAACCTCACGATCCGCCCGCCGTTAATGGCTTCGTGGCGGCGCTGGACCTTTTCCGGACCGCCCGCCAACGGAAAGGGATCAAGTTATGACATATATCGGAACAAACGTTGCGGCTATCCGCTCGCAGAACGGCATCAACAAAGCCACGATGAACCTGAACACAGCGATGGAGCGCCTGTCGACCGGCAAGCGCATCAACTCGGCGAAGGACGACGCCGCCGGTCTTGCCATCGCCAGCCGCATGACGTCGCAGGTTCGCGGTCTCTCGGCAGCGATGCGCAACGCCAACGACGGCATTTCGCTTGCGCAGACCGCAGAAGGCGCGATGGGCGAAGTCGGCAACATGCTCCAGCGCTTGCGTGAACTTTCGGTGCAGTCGGCAAACGGCACGAATTCGACCAGCGACCGCACGGCAATCCAGGCTGAAGTTACGCAGCTGCTCGGACAGGTCAACGAAGTTGCTGCCAAGACGACGTTCAACGGCACGGCTCTGGTCGATGGTTCGGCGACAGCATTGAGCATTCAGACCGGCATGAATTCGGGCGACACCGTGACGCTTGCCATTGCGGGCGTCGATACAACGGACCTTGCCATTAACGCTATCGATCTTTCGACAGCGGCCGGTGCTTCGACAGCGATCGGCTTGCTGGACACGGCGATCGACACGGTCAACTCGAGCCGTGCCGGACTCGGTGCGGTCCAGAACCGTTTCGAAGCCACCATCAGCAACCTGACGTCGACGGTTACCAACCTGACCGAAGCACGCAGCCGCATCGAAGACGCCGACTTCTCGGCTGAAACAACGCAGCTCGCCAAGGCTCAGATCCTGAATCAGGCGTCGACAGCGATGCTTGCACAGGCAAACCAGTCGCAGCAGGGCGTTTTGAGCTTGCTCCGCTAAGCATCACGAGTTTGGGGCCGTTCTAGGGTCTGGTCCCCCTCTGATGGCTCCGAAAACCGAGAGCCCCTGGCGCTACCCACAGCGTCAGGGGTTCTTATTCGTCCGCGATCAGCGCACGAACTTTATCAAGTGCGCTCTTCTTGATCTGACAGACCCGCGCTGCCCCGACCCCCAGCGTCTCGCCGATTTCATCCAGATTCATTTCCTCGATGAAATAGAGTTGCAGCACCATCGCCTCGCGCTCGGGCAAGCTGCGGATGGCCGTTGCCACAATGCTCTGAAGCTGAGCGCGTTCAAGAACATCGTCTGCGCGGTCTTCGACATCGGCAAACCACATCGAATGATCCGAATAGAGATCGTCGATCGATTCATGCCGAACCCCGCGCGCGGCCTCGGCATCGGCCTGATAAGTTTCGAGGTCGATCCCGAGCGCCCCGGCCATTTCGGCATCGACAGGCGTGCGCCCGAAAGTCTGCTCGAACTTCGTTTGTGCGGCCACGATGGCGCGACGCTTGCCCATGGCCGCGCGCCCTTGTGCCGCGCCGCGTCGCAGCGCATCGATCATGCTGCCGCGAATGCGCATCGTTGCGTACGTCGAAAAGGCATGGCCGCGGTCTTCGTAGGATCGCGCGGCTTCGATAAGCGCCATCATGCCGGTCTGGATCAGGTCCTCGACATCGATCGCCGACGAAACCCGGCCGTGGACATGCCACGCAAGCTTGCGGACCAGCGGCATGTGTTCGCGAATGAGGACGTCGGCGGGATTTTTGCCGCGACGGTCATAAAGCGCGGTTTGCGGATCGCTGAGCGCCATCAGAAGGCGCCTTCGGGCGCATCAAGCAAGGCATCGGCGCGTCCCACCACAGCAATCACATCGACAGCCTTTGCATCAGGGATCTCAAGGAACGACAGCACCGGCGTTTCGGGCAGATGCGGACGGAGTAACCGCGCGAGGGCAGGGCGCGCCGACGGTGACGTCACGATGGCAAAGTTGCGCGCGACGTTGAGCATCGGTGTGGCCGCATCGCACAACGCCTGTGTTACGCGCGACGAAAGGCCGGGCTCGAAAGGGTGCGCCGCATCGGGCGCAATCCGCACGGCATCGGCAAGCAGGGCTTCGAGGTCGGATGCCAGCGTGATGGCTGGAAGCGGCATTTGTGCGGGCACGATCGTCTGGACGATCAAGGCACCGATCCGCGCGCGCACCGCTTCGAGCAGCGCACGTGGATTGGCCGCATGTCCGGCACATTCGATCATGGCTTCGGCGATCCGGCGGAAATCCTTGAGTGGAACACCTTCTGCGAGCAGCCCGCGACACAATGCCGCAATCGCAGCCGTCGTGAACGGTGCAGGGGTCAGTCCCTTGACCAATTCGGGCGCCGTGTCCTTGAGACTTTCCAGAAGCTTTTGCGCTTCGTCGATCCCGAACAGATCGGCAGCACCCGCCACGATCATTCGGTTCAGATGCGTTGCGATCACGGTGGGTGCATCGACGACGGTATAGCCAGCAACGATCGCTTCCGACCGCAGCGCCGGGGAAATCCAAAGCGCGTCGAGCCCGAAAGTCGGGTCTTTGACGGCGCGACCGTCGACCACGCCGTCGATATCGCCCGAATCCAGCGCGAGCAGGTCATCGGGAAAGATTTCCCCTTCGCCGACCACAATTCCCGAAAGCGTAATCCGATAATGATTGGGGGATAGCGTCAATTCGTCGCGAACACGGACCAGCGGCACGACAAAACCAAGCTCGCGCGACAATTGCCGCCGGATGCCGGTTATCCGCGTCATCAAAGGTGCGCCCTTGCGCTCGTCGACGAGGCTGACGAGTGCGTAGCCGATGTCGAGGCTGAGCGGGACGCTGTCGTGCACGTCGCTCCATTCGATGACGCTGGATGGCGCAAGTTGCGGGAGTGCGATCTCAACTGGCGCCGCTTTCCGGCTGAGCCGCCATGCCAGCGCGCCCGATCCGAGAGCAGCAGGCAGCAGGATGAAGTGCGGCATGCCGGGCAGCAGGCCGAGCACGCCGAGGATCGCACCGACCGGCCCCCATGTGCCTGCCGTCCCGAACTGGCTTGTTACCTGGCGGGCAAGATCAAGCGTCGAGGTGACCCGGGTGACGATGGCGGCCGCTGCGATCGAGAGCAGCAGCGCCGGCACCTGCGCCACAAGCGCATCGCCAATGGCAAGAAGCACATAGGTTTTTGCCGCATCGCCAGCGCTTAGGCCATGCGACAGGATGCCAAGCGCCATGCCACCAACGATGTTGATCACGAGGATCAGGACGCCAGCGACGGCATCGCCTTTGACGAACTTCGAGGCACCATCCATCGAGCCGTAAAAATCGGCTTCGGTAGCGACATCCTGCCGTCGCAGCTTGGCTTCGTCGGCGGTCATCAGGCCGGCGTTGAGATCGGCGTCGATCGCCATCTGTTTGCCAGGCAGCGCATCGAGCGTGAAGCGCGCCGACACTTCGGACACGCGACCCGCACCTTTGGTAATGACGACCAGATTGATGATCATCAGGATCAGGAAGACGAAAATCCCGACCGCCCAGTCGCCGCCGATCAGGAATTTGCCGAACGCTTCGATGACATGCCCGGCCGCGCCCGGCCCTTCATGTCCGCTGACCAGGACGACGCGGGTCGAGGCAACGTTGAGCGCGAGACGCAGCAGCGTCGCAAACAGCAGGACCGTGGGGAAAGACGAGAAATCGAGCGGTCGTTTGGCGTTGAGCGCGATCATCAAGACGGCAAGGCTCAGCGCGATGTTGGCGATAAACCCGACATCGAGGACGATGCTCGGCACGGGCACGACCATCAGGACGACGATCGCCAGGGTGACGATCGGCAAAATCGCGCTGCCGCTGGCGCTCAACCAGATGCGCCATTGTGTTGCCGTCGGGATCATGCCGACACGCCCAGTGAAGCGAGCATGAGGTAGGCGAGGCGGGCTTGGGCCGTGGGTTTGGTTGCCTCATAGCCCTGAGCCGGTCGCAAAGTGGTTGACGCGAACCGCGCCTCGACGGGTTCAAAACGACGGTGCGGGATTGTGCCGTCGATCTTGCGCGCAAACCGGGTTCGAACTTCAGCGAGGCTTCGCGCCGAGCCGTCGCGATTGTAGAACACGCCGCGATTGCTTCGCGCTGCCGCGGGGAAGACTGCGGCGGCCGAGGTGTCAGGATTGGCGTCGTGATGGCGCAGAAATTTGGTCGCGCCGCCCGCACCAAGGAAATGCGCGAGGTAGAGATCGACCGACTCGACTGTGTGACCGAGCCGCCGTTCGAGATGATCGCGATTGTCCGACGCAAACTCGGCGGCCATTGCGGCCGACGCATCGGGATCGCGGCGCAGGTCGAGGATCGCACTTCGCATTGCGGGATCGGCGACGCGATACCGCCCGTCGCTGTCCCGCGTGATCGCCGACGCGGCCCAGCCAAGCCCGTGCTCATCGCCATGTTTGTCAACGACGCCCAGCCAGCTTTGTTCGATGAATTGGTAGAGGCCGGTCGCGCTCGATGTTCGCGCCTTTGCGTCGGGGTTCAGGCTGCTTTCGACGCGCGCCTGATTGAACAGATAGTTGAAATCGACGCCGGTTGCCGATGCCGCATTATAAATCGCCTGATGAACAGCGCCTCGTGCCCCCGATGCGCTTTGTGCCGCAATTGTCGAAACCATGACATACCCCCGAACCTTATGGGGGTATTCAGCAAGCGCCGTGCCAAGCGCTTATCGCGCGGCCGATCCGCGGCGATCATAGATGTGAAGGCCCAATTCGCCACGCGCGGCTTCGAGCGCTGCGATGC
>JBGSMP010000132.1:0-3849 GCA_041740105.1 Sphingomonadaceae bacterium | reverse complement strand
CAACCGGCGCACAGGCGACCAGCCGTGCCATCGAACGCGGGTTCGCGCGCGGGATTGCCCGGATGCGCACGTCCGGTTCGGTTAGCCGTGGGACAACATAAGGGGATTGAGTCATGCGTAAGACATTTGTGAGTATAATGGTCGGATTGGCACTCGTTACACCAACCGACATTCTCTTAGCGGAACCAAAATCGCCGAAGCTAGCCAAGTGCAAAGGCAAGCAGCGCCGCCCGGCTAACCCCTATGGCTCGATCCTGCCGACGGTCGATCCTGCGACGGGGACATCAACGCCATCCAATCAGCAACAGAGCCAAGGACGCGAACGCAATGGCGTTGATATATTCCCAGAGAAAGCGCCGACGTCCTCCAATCCCGTGAAACCAGAGGCCAAGCCTGCCCCACAAATCCCGCCAATCAGCAGTGCAAATCCTCCAACCTCCTATCGGAGCTGCTGAGCATCATGGCGAGTGGCGTAACCAACGGGCAAGACCTCAAAGCCTATTTTGCCGAGGCCGCAAGCTGGGATCATGACCGGCTGATCGCCGCCAATCGCTCGAAAAGGCTCGCGTGGACAATTGCAGCCATAGCGAGCGGCCTTGCTATAACCGGCGTTGCCGCTGTCGCAATGCTGACCCCGCTCAAGACTGTCGCGCCTTATGTCATCATGGTCGATAAGGCGACCGGCGCGAGTGAGATTACCTCGTCGATGACAGGCGATAAGCAAATCACCTACAACGAGGCCGTCGCCAAATATTTTCTCGCCGATTATGTCCGCAACCGAGAGGGTTGGATTCCACAGGCACGCCAGGAATTTTTCGACGGCGTGCTGGCGATGTCATCGCGCGACGAACAGGCGCGCTGGACAGCATTCTACAGCAAGGACAATCCCAAATCGCCGCAATCGGTATTCACCGATCTCGACACAGTGTTCGTTGCGATCAAGTCGGTAACCTTCGTGTCAAAGACTGTCGCGCAGGTGCGCTTCACCAAGACACTCCAGCGGGGGACGTCTGCGAACGACACACCGGCCATTGCCACCATAACCTATGACACCACCGACACCCCGACGACCGAACAGCAGCGGTTCAAAAACCCGCTTGGGCTGGAAGTGCAAAGCTACCGCGCCGATCTGGAGGTGACGCAATGAATGCAAGATACCATATTGCAGCGATCGCAATGTTGCTCGCGGCCAGCCCGGGACTCGCCAGCGAAACACCGCGCCCGACCGCGCAAGACAGCCGTATCCGTGAAGTGGTTTACAGCGATGCCCAGGTTTACCGCGTTGTCGGTGTCTTCCGTGCAGCAACGCAAATCGTGTTTTCGCCCGGCGAGCGCGTTGAGCATGTCGCGCTAGGCGACACGGTATCGTGGGAGGTGGCCCCTGCCGAAAATTCGCTGTTCATCAAACCGCGTGAATTGGCGGGTGCGACCAATCTGATTGTCATCACACGCTCGAATACAGGAAGCCGGACTTATACGTTCGAGCTGTCGGCGCGGCGAGGAGGCATTGGCCCGCGCGCGGTCGATACCTTCTTCAAAGTCGTGTTCCGTTATCCGCGTGAAGAAGCTGCCGCTGCACAAGCGGCGGCAACACAGGCAGCTTATACCCAGGCCATCGCGCTGCAATCGGGCGCGATACGTTCCGCGCTCGATCTGGCCGTCCTCGAAGGCAAGAGGAACCTCGAATATAGCGTGCAGGGATCATCGGTGATCCAGCCCTCTGAAATAACCGACAACGGCCAGTTCACGGCGCTGCGCTTTCCCAACCAGCGCGAGCTTCCTGCGTTCTTTGCGGTCAATCCCGATGGCAGTGAAAGCATTGTCTCGTTCGATGTCCGCGATGAATTTGTCGTGATCCACGGCGTGTTTGCTCAACTCCGCTTGCGGCGCGGCAAGGAAGTGCTGTGCGTCTTCAACGAAGCCAAGGATTTCTATGGACGCGATCCCAAGACCGGCACGGCGTCCAGCATCGTCGAACGCACGTCAGGCACAGATGACGGGGAGACAAACTGATGGCGGATAAAGCACCAGCCAACCCAATCCAAGGAAGGGCGGCGGTCGATCAGACGCCCGATCCCGACGAAATCGACCGCGCTCCCGCGACCGAACGCGGGAGCAAGATGCCCTCAATGCCCGGCACAACGATGGACCCGAAAAAGATGATCGGCTTTGCTGCGGCCGCAGGCGCCATCATGTTTACGGTGCTGGCGCTTGGAACGGGCCTGACCGGCAATGCAGAGCTGCCGCCCGTAAAACCCAAGCCCGCACTCGAACCCGCGCAATATGACCCAAATACCGTCATCGCCCCGACACTCGCTGGAGCATCGACCGATCCCAATGCGCCGATACCTTTGGGCGGGCCAATCGTCCCCGCCATTGGTGCGCAGGCCACGGCGTCACCAATGCCGCCATCCGGCGCACCCCAGTCTCGTCAACCATCACAAGCAGAGGTCCTGCGCGCAGCGGCACGCCGGTCATCGCTGATTGCTTATGGCGGCGAGCGCGGAAACAGAACGCCAGGCCCGATTTATGGCGATGCGCGAGGTCCATTCAATGCGGGCGGCGCTGCGGCGCGGGAACCGACCAATCTCGACACTCTCCGGCGCGCTTCGGTAATTGGGCAGACGCAGGCCCACCCGCTTCCTGACCGCAATTTTTTGATTACAGCAGGGAGCTTTATCCCGTGCGTGCTGCAATCTGCGATGGATTCCAGCCAGCCCGGTTATGTGAGCTGCATCATCCCGCGCAATGTCTATTCGGACAATGGCCGCGTCGTGCTGATGGAAAAAGGCACGAAGATCGTCGGCGAGTATCAGGGCGGCCTCAATCGGGGACAATACCGGCTGTTCGTTCTGTGGACTCGCGCCGTCACGCCGCGCGGTATTGCGATTGATGTCGGATCGCCCGCAACCGATGCGCTGGGACGCGGCGGCATGGATGGACGGGTGGACAATTTCTTCTGGCAGCGATTCGGCACCGCGCTGCTGTTCAGCTTGGTCGAAGATGCGGCGACGGTCGGCTTGGAAGCGATAGGAAACAGCGCATCCAATACCACCCGCGTTCCGTCCGATGCCGCCTCAACGATCCTGCAACAGAACTCACAGATCAAACCGGTGCTGCGCAAAAATCAGGGTGAGGATGTCGGCATCACCGTGGCCCAGGATTTCGATTTCTCGACCGTGTACGGCCTTGCGCTCACATCATGGCGGCTCCGGGCAAAACTACCGCCGTCCTCGACAGCGTGACGGCTCCTTTGCGCAAATATCTCGATGACACGAGCGTCACCGAACTGGTCATCAACTTACCGCAAGAAGTTGGTATCGAACGGCACGGCAGCTGGACTTGGGAAAACGAACCATCGCTCGATTTCAAGAATCTGATGGCGCTGGCTACTGCCGCCGCCGCGTTCACGAGCCAAGACGTCACCCGCGAAAACCCTATCGTCTCGACCATCTTCCCGACCGGCGAGCGGGTGCAAATCGTAGTGCCGCCCGTCGTTCCTGATGAAACCGTGTCGATAACTGTGCGAAAACCATCAAGCGTGACACTGACACTGGCCGATTTCGAAGCTGCGGGCTTGTTCAAAGACACGCGGATCGCCGAAAAAAAGGTCAGCCCGCAGGAACTGGAATTGCTCGCGCTGCTGCGCGCCGGACGCCACGTCGAATTCTTCGACCGCGCGGTCAAGGCGCGGCTCAATATCCTGATTTCAGGGGCAACGGGATCGGGCAAGACCACGCTGTCGAAGGGATTGATCCAGCTTATACCGTCCCAAGAACGGCTGCTGACAATCGAGGACACGCGCGAACTGGTCGTCGGTCAAAAGAATGTCGTCCACATGCTCTATGC
>JBGSMP010000023.1:0-3883 GCA_041740105.1 Sphingomonadaceae bacterium | reverse complement strand
CAAACGACCGTCGCCACCGTGAAGCCCTATTTCGAAGCATTCACAGCACACTGGCCAACCGTTCGGGCGCTGGCAGCGGCCGACGACGAAAGCGTCATGGCGGCATGGGCGGGCCTTGGCTATTATGCGCGTGCCCGCAATTTGCTGGCTTGCGCGCGCGCAACGGGCGGACAATTTCCGACGACTGAAGCCGAGCTCCGCAAGCTCCCCGGCATTGGCCAATATACGGCTGCGGCCATCGCCAGCATGGCATTCGGCCAGCGCGCGGTCGTCGTCGACGGCAATGTCGAACGCGTCGTCGCGCGGCTGTTCAGCGTCGAGATGCCACTGCCATCGGCCAAGCGCGAACTCTATTGCCTGACCGACAGCATCACGCCGGTTTTGCGCGCGGGCGATTTCGCCCAAGCCATGATGGATTTGGGCAGCAGCATTTGCACCCCGCGCAATCCGAAATGCCTGATTTGCCCGCTAAAACAGGTTTGCACGGCACCCGCCCCCGAAGCCTATCCGCGAAAAACGCCGAAAAACGTCAAACCGAGCCGCGCCGGTATCGCTCTATGGATCGAGCAGGAAAACCACGTCTGGCTCATCCGCCGCCCCGCCAAAGGACTGCTCGGCGGGATGCGCGCTTTGCCGAGCGGCGGCTGGGATGGCAGTGCCTGTCCCGATACGGGACAGATGCTCGGTACGATCTCCCACAGCTTTACGCATTTCGATCTGACACTCGCCGTTCATAAAAGCAGTTGCACGATGCAACCTGACGGGGAATGGTGGCCGGTGGACGCGATCGGCGACGCCGGGCTGCCGACGGTGTTTGCAAAGGCCGCCAAACTGGCCATCAGGGAGACGATCGATGTTCGACGCGCAGCTTGACCGACGACAGATTTTCGCTGCCGGCGCAGGACTGCTCGCTTTCTCTGCGTTCCCGGCGCACGCAAAGCGGGAGCTCGCACGGGCCAACAATCTCGGCTGGATCGACATCCAGACCATGTTCGATGCCTATGTTGCGGACAAGCGGATTCCCGGCGCCGTCGCCGCGGTCGCGCGCGGGACCGACGATGCAAGCTTCCTTTTCGCGGGCACAATCGCGCGCGATGACATGCGCGTGATGGACCCCGACAGCCTGTTCCGCATCTATTCGTTGACCAAGCCCGTAACCGGCATGGCGACGATGCTGCTGATCGAAGACGGCAAGTTGAAGCTCGACCAGGATCTGGCGGACATCCTGCCCGCCTTTGCCGATCCGCAAGTCCTGATCGATCCCGCCAACAGCCTCGATGCCCGCCCCGCCAAAGCCCCGATCACGATCCGCAATCTGCTCACGCACACAGCAGGGCTTGGCTATAATATCATTACGAAAGGGCCACTCGTCGACGAATATAATCGCCTCGGCCTTACGCCCGGGCAGTTGAGTCGCAAGCCGCTGCCGGGATTCCCCCCCGTCGTCACCGCGCCAAGCCTGACCGAATTTGCCGACCGACTCGCAACCCTGCCCTTGGTTGCCGATCCCGGCACGAAATGGAGCTATTCGGTCAGCCTCGACCTTTTGGGCCGCGTTATCGAAGTCGCGAGCGGCATGCCGTTGGATAGGTTCCTTCAAACCCGCCTGTTCGATCCGCTCGGCATGACCAGCACCTATTTTCAGGTGCCCACAACCGAAGTGCCGCGCTTGACGACCAACTATGGCATCTCGCCCATCGGCAAGTTCCCGATCGATCCCGGCAAGGACAGCATCTATCTCGACAAGCCACCCTTCCCGTTCGGCGGCGCGGGCCTTGTCAGCAGCGCGCGCGATTTCGACAGGTTCCAGTTGATGCTCGCGGGCTATGGTGCCGTCGGCCGCACGCGCATTATGAAAAGCGAAACAGCAAAGCTTGGCATGTCGAACCTTTTGCCGCCGGGCACCGATACCAAAGGCACTTGGAACGAGGGACAGGGTTTCGGCGCAGGCGGACGCGTGTTGATCGCACCCGACGCGCGCGGATCGGGGCTGGGCACTTACGGTTGGAGCGGTGCCGCCGGAACTGTCGCATGGGTCGATCCCACCCGCGGCATTCGTGCCAGTGGCTACGCCCAATTCATGCCCGATGAGTCGCTGTCGTTCCGCGTTGATTTTGGCAAAGCCGTCTACGCAAGCCTGTGACACATTTTACCGGATCGCCGCTCGACCGCGTCGATCATATTCGCAGCGATATCGCCGCTTATGAAGCGTTGCGCGGAGACTGGCGTGGGCGCTTGCTCGGCCTCGACGGGCTCGATCCGCAAATGGCGCCCGACGGGGCGCTGGTCTGGCAGTCGATGGCTGAACTTGGTGGCGATGCCGAACTCATCCTGCTCGGCGTGCGCGACGACAAGCCACATTTTGCGACCGTCGTTGTACAGGACGGTCCGGTGATCATGCGCTCGCCGTCGATGTTCCGCGCGCTCGGTTTTCTGCCTGCCGAAGATGCCGCGATCTACGGAACCGCGCTCAGCTTGATTACATGGCACAATCACCACCGTTTCTGTGGACGGTGCGGCGGTGCGACGCTTCTGTTCCGCGCGGGCTGGGGGCGGAAATGCAGCCTTTGCACGACGGAACATTTCCCGCGCACGGACCCTGTCGTCATCATGCTTGCCGAATATGAAAACAAAGCGCTCGTCGGCCGTCAGTCGCGCTTTCCACCCGGCAACTATTCGGCATTGGCCGGTTTTCTCGAGCCGGGTGAATCGATCGAAGAAGCCGTCCGTCGCGAGCTTTTCGAGGAATCGGGCATCCCGACGACCCGTGTCCGTTATGTCGCCAGCCAGCCCTGGCCGTTCGGCGGATCGCAATTGATGATCGCCTGCATTGCCGAGGCCGAGCATGACCGGATCACGCTCGACACGAACGAGCTCGAAGATGCGATGTGGGTCACGCGCGACGAAGCCACCGCCGCAATGGCCGGCGATCCCGACGCCCGTTTCAAAGCGCCGCCGCCGTTCGCTATCGCCCACAGCCTGATGAAAACGTGGCTTGGCGAAGCGTCTTTGCCAGAACGGTGAACGACAGATCGCGCGTGACCGGAATGCCGAAGCGCGCATCATCGACGGGAAACGGCCGCAGTTCGCCGGTCGGAGCATAGCCGCGGCGGACGTAATAAGCGATCAGATCGAGGCGCTGGGTGATGACGGTCATCTCCATGATCCGCGCGCCGAACCGATCGACCGCGACGGCCTCTGCCGCTTCGATCATCCGTCGACCGAGACCATTGGCCTGCTGCACTGGGCTGACGGCGAGCTGTCCGAGATAGGCTGTGTCGCGATCCTTTGCCTCGACATGCACGGTCGCAACGATCGCGCCGTCGATTTCCATCACCAGAATATACTGGTCGGGCTCGGCCAAAGCCGCGGTCAGCGCCGCAAGATCCGTGCGCTGCCCGCCAAGCAGATCGGCTTCGTGCGTCCAGCCTTGCCGTGCGCTATCCCCGCGATAGGCGGATTCGATCAGCGCATGAATGCGCGTCAGATCAGCGGCTGTTCCGCGACGCACCACCGGCTCAGCCCCGCTTGCGTGCCTGCGGATAGGTGCCGAGCAATCGCACCCATTTCGAATGAAAGCGCAGTTCCTCGAGCGCGCGTGCCACCGACGGATCATCAGGGTGCCCAACAATGTCGGCGAAAAACTCGGTTGCCGAAAAACTTGCGCCGCGCTGATAGCTTTCGAGCTTGGTCATATTGACGCCATTGGTCGCAAAGCCGCCCATCGCTTTGTAGAGCGCTGCCGGCACATTTTTAACTTCGAAAACCAGTGTCGTCATCACCGGGCCACTGCCGACAGGCGGATGTCCGGCGCGGGCCAGCACGACAAAACGCGTCATGTTGTCGTCGGAGTCCTCAAGCCCCGTTTCGAGAATCGTTAGCC
>JBGSMP010000022.1:0-2171 GCA_041740105.1 Sphingomonadaceae bacterium | reverse complement strand
CGGCATCCGCAAGCGTCAGCCGAGCCCCATCTTTCGCCAGCCAGCGCGCCAAACCACCACCAACACTGCCGACCCCCTGAATGGCAATATGCACGCCTCTGACGTTGTCGCGCTTCAGTGCTCGCGCCACAGTTGCGCATACACCAAGATACACGCCACGCGCGGTCGACGGCCCCGGATCGCCGCCGCTTTGTCCGGGCAATCCTGCTACATGCTTTGTGGTGTTGGAGAGCGTGACCATGTCTGCCTCCGACATGCCGACATCCTGCGCAGTGATGTATTGGCCACCGAGGCTGTCAACGGCGCGCGCAAAGGCGTCGAGCATTTCGCGCGACTTTTCGCCGCCGCCTGCATCGAGGATCACGGCCTTGCCGCCGCCGGCAGACAGTCCCGCCATTGCATTTTTATAACTCATCCCGCGTGACAGGCGCAGCGCGTCGACGATCGCATCGCTCTTGTCGGCATAATGCCAGAATCGCGTACCGCCCGCGGCGGGTCCCAAAGCAGTCGAATGAACCGCAATGATGGCCGTCAGCCCCGTGGCATGATCGCGGAAAAGATGGACAGCCTCATGATCGTCGAAATCGGGCAAATCCCAAACAGCGACCATCAACTATCTCTCAATCTGCATAAAATGGGGCGATCGACGGGGATTGAACCCGCAACCTCCGGTACCACAAACCGGCGCTCTAACCAATTGAGCTACGACCGCCACAACGGGGGATTGCCGCCTTTAGGACCGAACGCGGCAATAGGCTAGAGCTTTCCGGCAAGGCGCATTACAAAGCCGTCCTGCGTCGGGGCAAAGCCAGCCAATGAAAGCTTGGCTGCCATCGCCGGATCGGTCGATCGCACGAACAATTCGGCGCGGTATCGGCCATCGCCCTGCAGGTACAGATTGAGCCGCTCCAATGCCGATTGGCTAACCAGCGGCAAAACAAGCGCCCCGCCCTCGCACCGAACTGCACCACTTAAGCCTTGCGCAAGCGACAGCCCGCCGACATCACCCGCAAATGTTGCGCGCACGCGCCCCTGAGCTTTTTCGCATTTGCCGGAAACGAAGGCGACACTGACGTCGGTCAGATCGATGGATTCAAGCGGGATCGCGGCAAAAACGCTGGCTGTGCTGAGCTTTGCCGTTGCATCGTCGATGGCAAAGCCGCGCGTCAGCGACGTCAACGTCCCACGCCCGACAAGGCTTTGCATGAAAATCGAGGTTTGCCCTGCGAGCAGCGAAAGCGGTTTCAGCCCCACAGAAACGTCGCCGACCGCAATCGGGCCGACACTTGCCTCGGAGAGCCTGCCCGACCAGATCGTGCCTGTCGCTGTACGCGCAGACAGTTGCTGCCCCGTCGTGCCAATCATCGACAGCGCGAGCGACAGCGGCATGAAGGCGACGAGAAAAACCAGCAACAATCCGACAAAGAGAGCGATTTGTCCGCGTGTCATGGCTTGCGCACCCGCAATGTCCCATCGACGGCGAGCGTCGCATCGGCGTTCGTCCGCATCGTCATTCGCTCGACGAAAATGCCCTGCTGGGCCATGGCGCGCAGCCAGGTGAACATGGCGGGGCTTTTGGCGGCCGGAATCGTAAACCCTACGCGGTCATCACCCTGCGGATCGAGTGTCGACAGAGCGAACCCGGCGGTGCTTGCCGACTGGCTTACGGCAAGCACCAGCGTTCCGGTCAGTGCAGGGGGGGCACCTTTCTTGGCGTCGCGCAATGTTTCGACTGCCGTGGCAATCTGCCCCGCTTCGATGGTCACGCGATCGAGCCGGTCACGCGCGGCAACCGTCGCCGATGCAAGCGGCCGAATGATGCCGAGCACGAGGATCATTATTGCCAGCAGGCCAAGCATCACGACCAGCAATTGCCGTTCGCGCGGCGACCGTTCGGCCCACGCTTGTTGAAGCCGCGCAATCATTTCGCCGACACCGTATAGTCGCGGACTTGCTGACCCTGATCGACCATTATCGGTCCTGACGCGGGGACCAGCCCTGCCTCTTTCAGCTTGATTTCGAAAAGATTCTGATCGGCCGGGTTCGGTGCGCGGGCCGTAATCCGCAATGTGCCGCCGCCGTCGAAAATCAACGACGCCAGCGCAAGATTGGGGGTCGCGTTCGCAGCCGACGCCACTGCCGCTGCGAGGGGCAGCATTCCGCCGCCGGGG
>JBGSMP010000295.1:0-4250 GCA_041740105.1 Sphingomonadaceae bacterium | reverse complement strand
CAGCAGGGGCTGATTGCGATCGCTTATCAGCGGGCGGTCGAGGGGCGGGAAACGATTATCATTCGCAACGGCGAGGAGTATGAACGCAGGATCGCACCGTCCGATGCAATGCTCGCGCTGATGGTCAAGCGCGGCGATATGGCAGGCGGCGGGGCTTTGCCGGTGGAACTACGCGATCTGGCCGATCTTTCGCGCGATGAGATTATAAGCTGGCCCGAATGGCGCGACCGGCATGTGCGGTTCAATCGCTGGGGTGCGAAATATGAGGCGCCCGATCCGGTCGAGACCGAGCGGTTGTTCGACGAGCGGTGCCGCAAGTTGATGAACGGAATGCGCGCGCAGGCGAAGCGCGAGGAAGCGTGTCCGTGTTGCGAGCAAAAGCTCCCGCCCGATTGGCCGCGGCAATCGTTGATGGCGATGACGTTAATGGGGGTGGTCAGTATCAAGGACCAATTCGAAGGCATCCCGATGGAGCAGGACTGAACGATCAGTCCGCAAATTCCAGCGCATTGCGGGTGGTGATTTCGGCAACCTGGATGAATTGCGGTTTGCTTTTGGGTCCGTCGCCCTCGTGCGCGCCGACGCTGGCGATGACATAGGGCGAGACCCGGTGGCGGGTGCACAGGCCGCCGGCGCCGTCGCTGACCAATGGTGTTTCGAATTCGACCGCGATCATTGCGTCCTGAACGCGGGTGACAGTGCAGATGACGAGCTGTCCCCCCGACAGGTCGAGCACAAGTCCGGTGCCTTCGGGAACGCCGAGCAGGCCATCGATCAGCGCGCCGGTCTTCGACAGGTTGCGCATCAACGCGTCATAGCGGTGGTCGTCGTGAATCACGCCGATGCGGCGGAAGACCGAGCGGCGTTCGGGGCGGTGGCGCTCTGGGCCGTCGGGCTCGATCCGCAGGTCGCCGCTTTCCATGCGTTTGAGGACGGTTTCCTGGGTAAGCGCCTTTGAATAGATCCAGCCCTGAATGAAGCGCGCGTTCATGCCGCGGACGGCTTCGAGCTGATCGAACGCTTCGACGCCCTCGACAGTGGTTTCCATGCCCAGCGCCTCGGACAGGCCGATGATTGCGGCGATGATCTTGGCGCTGTTCTGGTCTTTCTGCGTGCAGCTGTCGACAAACGTGCGGTCGACCTTGATCTTGTCGAATGGGGCAGAGCGCAGATAGCTGAGCGAGGAATAGCCGGTGCCGAAATCATCCAGTGCGAGGCGGACGCCGAGTTGCTTGAGCGCGCGGAAGATGTCGTCGATGGTCTCGCCGTCGCCCATGAACACGCTTTCGGTGAGTTCAAGCTCAAGCCGGTCGGGCTCGAGGCCGGACGCTTCCAGCGCGTGGGTGACGGTGTCAATCAGGTCGGAATGCGCGAACTGGGCGGCAGAAACGTTGACCGCGACGCGGACCGATTTGGGCCAGGCCATCGCGTCGGCGCATGCGCGGTTGAGCGCCCAGGCGCCGATCTGGTTGATGAGGTCGGATTCCTCGGCAATCGGCACGAAGACCGCGGGGCTGATCTGGCCGCGTTCGGGGTGGTCCCAGCGCATTAATGCTTCAAATGTGACCACCATATTGTCGGCGATGCGCACGACTGGTTGGTAATGCAGCTCAAGCGCTTCATTGGCGAGTGCTTCACGAAGGCCTTCTTCGAGCAGGCTGCGCTCGGCGGCTTCGTCCTTCAGATCGGCTGAATAGAAGCGGAACTGCCCGCGCCCGCCGTTTTTCGCGGCGTACAGCGCGAGGTCGGCATTGTCGACCAAGTCGAGCTTGTCGATGCCGTCATAAGGCGAAATCGCGATGCCGACCGAGGTGCCGATCGTCGCGCGCTTGTCGTCGATGGTATAAGGTTGTGAGAGGATCTGGATGAGCTTGTTCGACAATTCGCCCAATTTGCCGCGATCGTCGAGGTCGGGCAGGATGACCTGGAATTCATCGCCGCCCAGACGGCCAATTTCGCCCCTGCTGCCGATCACGCGTTCGAGGCGGCGGGCGACCTGGCGGAGCAGCTCGTCACCGGCGGAATGGCCGAGCGTATCGTTGACATGCTTGAAGCGGTCGAGGTCGAGCATGATGAGCGTGCAACTGCGCTTTGCGGCCTTGTACGCGGCAAGAATGCCCTCGAGCTTTTTGTCCATCCGGTGGCGGTTGGCGAGACCAGTCAGGGAATCGAATTCGGCAAGCCGCGAGTCGACGAGCTTGCGTTCATATTCGACCGTGATGTCCTTCGCGCTACCGCGATAGCCCTGGAAATTGCCCGATTTGTCGAACTTGGGATGGGCCGATATCGACCACCAGGTCTGGCGATCCGCGCCTTGCGGCGGGGCAAGCGCAAAGCGGACTGTCTGGTCCAAAATCTTGTTGCGCGCGGTCAGCTGAAAATTGAGCGGGCGGTCAGAGCGTTCGCCTGGATTACTTGTATCGGTCTCGAACAATGAGATCAGCGGCTGCCCGAGCAGCATGTCGATCGGCTGGTTCAGCTTCTCGGCGGCATTTTCGGAAATGTAAATCAGCCGCGCCTCGTCGTCCGTCGCCCACAGCCAGCCAATGCCGGCATGTTCGAAATCGTCGAGCACTTCGAGACGGCGCGCGCTATCCTGCGACCTGATGACCGACGCCGATCCCTGCGGACTGTCCGCCGCCGACATCCCGGGAAAATTCTTGAACAGACGCGAAACAGCCATTGGTTATCGCACGCCAACAAGGAAGAAGAACGAAGTCCGGTTCATGGGAAACAGGATTTAAATCATTCTGGTTTAGATATCGCTAACGACGAGTTGTTCGTGACAAGGCTTAACCTCACCCCTCGCGCAGTATCTCCGTCACTTCCTCCAGCGTCCCGCGCACGCGCAGCAGCTGGTCCTTGCCGAAAACGATCAGGCATTCATTGTCCGAATTGTCGGCCATGCGCACGAACTGGACGATTTCGGGATTGACGGAGATTTTCTGGCCGCGAGAGTCGGTCATGGTGACGAAGGGGTTCATATGCGGTCCTTTGATTGCGCGTTTCGGCCCCAGTGCCACGGCGCGGCGTAACTTGCCATGCCGCGTTGACGGCGGACGCAATTTTACGCCAAATCGGCGCGTCCTTTACCTTTCGTTTACCATCCTTGCGCGATAATATCGGGGCGACCCACAGACTGGGTATAGGGACCGATATTATGAAGATGATTTCCGCTTTTGCTGCTGCGACCATGATGCTTTCAGGCGCTGTGTATGCGCAAACCGCCACAACGCCTGCACCCGCAGCGGCTTCGTCGCCAGTGACGCTGACCAGTGACGTGAAGATTGAGCGCGTCGAGGTCGATGCGGCAGGTAAAGAGAATGTCTCGCTTTACGCGCCAAAGTCGGTTGTCGTAGTGCCGGGCGACAAGGTGGTGTTCACGCTTGAGGTCACGAATACGGGCACGCAGCCCGCCGCCGGTTTCCGCGCCACCAACCCGATGCCCGCGCCGGTGCAGTTTGTCTCGGTCGCCGAGGATTGGGCCGAAGTTTCGGTCGATGGCGGCACCAATTGGGGCAAGCTTGCCGCGCTCAAGGTCAAGACTGCGCCCACAGACGGTACCGCAGCCATTGAGCGCGCCGCCGATCTTGCCGATGTGACTCACGTCCGCTGGGTCTTTGCCGATGCGATTGCACCGGGAGCAAAGCGTACGATAACCTATCGCGGCGTTATCAAATAACCCGGTTTCGTTAAGCTTCGGCGCGGCGCTGTCCCGCGCTGGCACATGAGACGTGATGTGACAGGGTAAATGCGACTCGCGGGGCGGATTAACCACCTTTATGGCTGGCTTTTGCCAATGCGCCGCCGCAGCGTTGGGGCATGAAGTACACAGGAGTCTTTTTCATGCGCCGCTTTCCGCGCCTTACCGTGCCGCTGATCCTGGGCCTTGCGCTCGCTTTGCCGCTCGCGGCGTGCGGCGGTACAGCAAGCGACGAGGCAGCGGTTGCCGACCTTGATAACAAGCTGGTCGGCAAAGGCAGCGATCCCGAAATGAACGCCGCGCTTAATGACCGCATTCTGGTCGATCCCGACCTGACCGACAGCGCCAATGTCAACACCGTCAAGGTCGCGGACAAGCCTTTGTCGGGCGCGGTTCCTGCCGATAGCGGCTATGACGGCGATACCTCGATCGAGGCGCTGGATAGCGCGAAGCTGATACGTGCGCCAAAGCCGGTGGTTGTGGGGGTAGAAGATTGCAAGGGCTGCGGCGAACAACGCGCAGTGACTTTGGGCGCTTTGGCGGCTGA
>JBGSMP010000288.1:0-2598 GCA_041740105.1 Sphingomonadaceae bacterium | reverse complement strand
CTGGGCTTTACTTGGCGGGGGGCAGCACGCACCCGGGCGCGGGCGTGCCGATGGTCGCGCTGTCGGGACAATTGGCCGTCGCATCGATCATGTCGGACCGCGCTTCGACGCGATCGTTCCGCCGCAGGGCTATGCCTGGTGGTATGTCGACGCGATCAGCGGAGACGGTCGTTACGGGCTGACGATCATCGGCTTCGTCGGCAGCGTCTTCTCACCCTATTATAAGGCCAGCGGGCGCGGACGGCCCGAGCAACATTGCGCGATCAACGTCGCGCTTTACGGACCGCGCAGCAATCGCTGGACGATGACCGAGCGGGGATCGGCGAAGACGAATCGCAGCGCCGACACTTTGCAGGTCGGACCGAGTGCGATGCACTGGGACGGCACGGCGCTGGTGATCGACATATGCGAAACGGCTTGCCCCATCCCCTTCCCCGTGCGCGGTAAAGTGCGCGTATACCCTGAACAGATATCGCAGGTCGCGTTCGGTCTGCACGAGGATGGTCAGCACCTGTGGCACCCGATTGCGCCGCGCGCGCGCGTCGACGTGTCGATGGATGCGCCCGATATCAGCTGGTCGGGCAGCGGATACTTCGACTCGAATTTCGGGCGCGAACCGCTCGAGGCAGGCTTCAGCGAGTGGCAATGGTCGCGCGCGCATCTGAAGGACGATGTCGCGGTCATCTACGAGGGCGAAAGGCGCGACGGCAGTGATTTCGCAATGGCGCTGCGCTATGATCGGCAGGGCAACTGGCACGATGCCGAATTGCCGCCGTCCGCGCGCTTGCCAGGCACAAGCTTCGGCATGCCACGCCGCACGCGGGGAACTGGTGCTAAAATCCTGAAAACCTGGGAAAACGCGCCGTTTTACTCGCGCTCAACGCTATCGACTGAAATTTATGGCGAGCGCGTGAGTGCCGTCCACGAAAGCCTGTCAATGGACCGTTTCGTCTCGCCGATCGTCCAGCTGATGCTCCCGTTCCGCATGCCCCGCATCACGCGCTGATGCTTTGTCGCGGGCGATCGAGCGGTTCGTTGCCCAATATTGATACGCGCAAAAGCCGATCACGACAGCGAACGTGATGCCGCCTTCGATGATGCCTCCATATTTTTCGATCATCGCACGAAGTCTCCGCCAAACGCAGCTATCATCCCAGCCACCCGGTCGGGTGCTTCTTCGTGCGCCAAATGCCCCAAACCGGTCAGCACCTCAAGCCGCGCGCCCGGCACAAGTGCGGCGGCCTCGCGCGCCTTTGCCAGCGGGATTGCCGTATCGCCGTCGCCGTGAAGGAGCAGCAGCGGCAGTTTCAGCGCGGGCAAATCGCGCTTCAGCGGTTCCAGATCCCACGATGCCATCATCCCGATCGTGCCGGCAATATGGGCGGGCTTGCGGAACAATCTCGCATAATAATCGACGCCATTGCTATCCAGCGATGACCCCGTGCTTTTCAGCATGAAGCGCGCCACCTCGCGCGTTGGCCCCGCCATGCGTGCAAAAACATAAGGCGCGAACGGATTGACGAACAGCAACTTGGCCATGGTCGGGAAGAGTTTGGCGGCAACGCCGGGAAACGGCAGCAAGGCAGGGCTTAGACCCACGACGGCTTTGGCATCGACCAGCCCGTCGAGCACCATCCGCAAACCCACAGCCGCCCCTGCCGAATGGCCGACTACGATTGCTGGTTTCAGGCCAAGATCGCTCAGCAACCCCGCGACAGCGCACGCCATCGCTGGCAGGGCTTGCGGCCCGCGCGCGGTGAACCCGTGCCCCGGCAAATCCGGTGCGACGACCGTGAAATGATTGGACAGCAACGGCAGTATCGCGCGCCAGCTATGCGTGGCCGCACCGGTTCCATGCAGCAAAAGCAGGGCCGGTCCCTGCCCGGCAACCTGCACATGCCAGCGCAAACCACCCGTTGTCACAAACCGGCTGTGCATGCGATTAGGCCAGTCGCGGCCCTCGCGTTCCCAGTCGGGCCTATCGCTCATGAGGCTTTCACGGCATCACGTACGGAAACCGCATCGCCGCGCGGCAGAGCCACAAACTTCGCGCGCATCAATTCGGCAATCGCTCGCCCCTCTTCACGGGGTCGGGCCGATATGTCGATCAAGACGCCCGCCGTGTTGATCCCGCGCGCTGCACTTTCGGCATCGCGCTTTGCCGCCGCTGCGTCGGATGTTCCGTCCAAAGCAATATTGCCGCGACCATCGGTCAGCACGACGACAAACGGCGTCCGGTCTTTAGCGCGCACCAGTGCCGCGACTTCGCCTGCCATCGCCAATCCGGCGGCCAATGGTGTTCCCCCGCCTCCCGGTAATTCGGCGAGCGCGCGTCGTGCCCTTGTTAGCGAGCGCGTCGGCGGGAGGATCAGTTCCGCACCTGCCCCCCGAAAGGCGATCAACGCAACCTGCGCGCGCTTCACATAGGCTTCGGCAAGCAATAACTCGACCGCGCCTTTTGCTTCGCCAAGCCGCGCTGCGGCCGACGAACCCGACGCATCGACCACAAAAATCGTCGTCGTCTCCGCGCGCGACTGAAACCGCTTGATCCGCAGGTCGTCGCGGCGGATGCGCACCCGTCTGTCGCCAGCCTCGCGC
>JBGSMP010000268.1:0-4258 GCA_041740105.1 Sphingomonadaceae bacterium | reverse complement strand
GGTCTCGGCCTCGAAACCGTGCGGGCGTTGGCTGGCGCGGGTGCACAGGTCATCGTGGGCGCGCGCCGACCCGATGCGGCGGCCGCTGACTTGGCTGACATCGGCAACGTGACGATCCTGACGCTCGACCTCGCCGACCCGGCCTCGATCGATCGCTTTGCCGAAGAGGTCGCCACGCACACGCCGAAGATCGACATCCTGATCAACAATGCCGCGATCATGGCCAATCCGCTGACGCGTGATGCGCGCGGGTTTGAAAGCCAGTTTGCGACCAACCACCTCGGCCATTTCCAGATGACGGCGCGGCTTTGGCCTTTGCTCACGGTGGCAGGACCGGGGGCGCGCGTCGTTGCGGTGTCGTCAATCGGGCACGCGCGCAATGGTCTCGATCTCGACGACGTCAATTTCGAGCGGCGTGATTACGACAAGTGGACCGCCTATGGGCAGGCGAAGTCCGCCAATGCGCTGTTTGCGCTGCATCTGGACAAGATGGGCGCGCCGTTCGGCGTGCGTGCCTTCTCGCTCCACCCCGGGGGGATCAAGACGCCGTTGCAGCGTTATCTGACGATGGACGAGCAGATTGCGATGGGCTGGTATAAGCCCGACGGCTCGCTGATCGACATTTTCAAAACGGTCGAGCAGGGCGCGGCAACAAGCGTCTGGTGCGCAACGTCGCCGATGCTGGCGGACAAGGGCGGCGTTTATTGCGAGGATTGCGATATCGCGCCGATGTGGGCCGAAGGGATGTCGCCTTATTCGGGCACGCGCCCGCACATCACAGATCCGGCTCTCGCCGATAAACTTTGGGCGCTTTCGGAGACGATGACGGACGTTTCTTTTCAAGCGGTATCTTGATACCCGTCAGGAAAGGCCCGTGAATGCTTGACGAATCAAGCCATAATGCGCATTGGGCCTGTATCGACGCCGCTCCGCATCCGGGGCGGCGCGTTTCGTTATAAGGTCTGCGCCCGTGAAGGCACTCATGAAGACCACAAAAGCGGTCAAGCCGTTCGATGTGGAAAAGAAATGGCATCTGGTCGATGCTGATGGTCTGGTCGTCGGCCGTGTTGCGACGATTGTCGCCAATATCCTGCGCGGCAAGCACAAGCCGACATATACCCCGCATGTCGATTGCGGCGACAATGTCATCATCATCAATGCCGAAAAAGTGCGCTTCACCGGCAAGAAGATGACCGACAAGGTCTATTACAAGCACACCGGCCATCCCGGCGGCATCAAGGAAACGACACCAGCCAAGATTCTGGACGGCAAGTTTCCCGAACGCGTTCTTGAAAAGGCCGTCGAGCGGATGATTCCGCGCGGGCCGCTTGGGCGTGACCAGATGCGGTCGTTGCGTATCTTCAAGGGCACCGAGCATCCGCACACGGCGCAGAACCCCGAGATTCTCGATATCGCCAGCATGAACCGCAAGAACAAGGTGGGCGCATAATGTCCGAAACATCCGACGCTCCCGTTTCAGATACGCGCCAGTCGCTGGCCGATCTGGCCGCGCTGACCGGCGCACCCGTGCCCGTGGTTGCCGATGCGCCCGCCGCGCCGGTTTCCGAAAGCGAAGATTATGTCGCAGCACCTGTGTCGAACGAACCGGCCCGCGAACCGATGCCGCTGCGCGAAGCAATCATCGATGCGCAGGGTCGTGCCTATGCGACCGGTCGCCGTAAGGATGCCGTCGCCCGCGTCTGGATTAAGCCCGGCAACGGCAAGATCACGGTCAACGGCCGCGATCAGGAAGTTTATTTCGCACGGCCGACACTGCGCCTCGTGATCAGTCAGGCATTCGAAGTTGCCGATCGTGTCGGCGGCTATGACGTCGTCTGCACGGTTAAGGGTGGCGGACTTTCGGGTCAGGCCGGCGCAGTCCGTCACGGCATCAGCCAGGCGCTGACCCGCTTCGAACCGGTGCTTCGTGCACCTGTCAAGGCGGCCGGCTTCCTGACGCGCGACAGCCGTGCGGTCGAACGCAAGAAATACGGCAAGGCCAAGGCGCGCAAGAGCTTCCAGTTCTCGAAGCGTTAAGCTCGAAATTTATTTTTCAACACGGCGGTTCCCTTATGGGGGCCGCCGTTTTGCATCCATATTAACGATGTTCATTTGGCGCTTTGCCCGGCTTGGGGTAAGAGCCAGCCAAAGGGAAACGATCGTGTTGAAACAGGCTACCGATTCGGAAAGCCGCGCGGCGATGGCAGCGCTTCTGGCTGAAAACGAAGGCTTGCGCGCTGCGCTCGACGAGATGCGCGCGCGGGTCGATGATCTCGAGCGACTGGCCGACAGCGACACGTTGACGCCACTGCCCAATCGCCGCGTGTTCGTTCGCGAAATCGAGCGGGTGGCGCGTCATGTCGCGCGCTATGGCACACCCGCTGCTGTCATGTTCGTGGACGTCAACGCGCTGAAGGCCATCAACGATGCCCATGGGCACCAAGCGGGCGATGCAGCCCTGATCCATGTCGCTGCCATTTTAATGCGCGAACTCCGTGCAACCGATGTCGTCGCGCGGATCGGCGGGGACGAGTTCGGGCTGTTGCTCGACCATCTCGACGAAGATGCAGCGGCGGCCAAGGCGGCGTCACTCGTTACAGTGCTCGCCAGCGAGCCGCTCGATCTTGGTGCGCGGCGGCTCGCGGTCGGGCTTTCTATCGGGCTTACGATGATCCGCAAGGACGATAGCGTCGATGCGATCCTCGCGCGCGCCGATGCCGACATGTATGCTGCAAAAGCGGCTCAGCGCTCGCTGAGGTAGTAGCGGTCGCGGGGCGTCAGGTCATCGTTCAGATCATAGACGATCGGTTGCCCCGTCGGGATTTCGAGGCCCGTGATGTCCGCATCCGAAATCCCCGAAAGATGCTTGACCAGCGCGCGCAGCGAGTTGCCATGGGCTGAAATGACGACGCGCTTGCCCGCGCGCAATTCGGGCGCGATCCGTGTTTCCCAATAGGGTAGCACGCGCGCGATGGTGTCTTTCAGGCTTTCGGTATTCGGGATGGCGATCCCGGCATAGCGTCGGTCAGCCGACAGATCGAACGCGCTCCCCGGCTCGAGCGGCGGGGGCGGGGTATCGAAACTGCGCCGCCAGATTTTAACTTGGTCCTCGCCGTGCTTTGCCGCGGTCTCGGCCTTGTCGAGGCCGGTCAGTCCGCCATAATGGCGCTCGTTCAGCCGCCAGTCTTTCTCCACCGGCAGCCATAGTCGCCCCATCGCCTCGAGCGCGATGTTGAGCGTCCTGATCGCCCGCGATTGCAGCGAGGTGAAGCACAGGTCGAAATCCATGCCCTTGGCGGCCAGCAATTCGCCCGCCGCGCGCGCTTCGGCGACGCCCTTGTCGGTCAGATCGACATCCCACCAGCCGGTAAAGCGGTTCTCGAGATTCCAGGTCGATTGGCCGTGACGGATCAGAACGAGTGTGGGCATGCAGCAGTTCCTATGCGACGTCATGTCCTTAGCGCTGCCTGCTCCAAAAGTGTATCGTCATTGCGAGCGTAGCGAAGCAATCAAGCCTCGCACTGGATTGCTTCGCTACGCTCGCAATGACGGTGCCGCATCGCTATGCCTGCCCTCATGAAATTCCGTCTTGTTGCTTTGCTTGGCCTGATCCTCATCCCCGCGCCCGCGCTTGCCTGGTGGGAATATGGCCATGAAACGACGGCGGCGATTGCCTATGACAGTGTAAAGCCTGCGACGCGCGCGAAGATTACGCGGCTACTGCGCCAAAGCCGGACGCTGGAAACGCCGACATGCCCCGCGCGGACGCTCGAACAGGCAAGCGTCTGGGCCGATTGCATCAAACAGCCCGCGCTGCGCGACCGGTTCAGCTATGCGTTCAGCTGGCATTACCAGAATGTCGATGTATGCAAACCGTTCGATCTGACGGTTGCTTGCAAAGACGGGCACTGCGTCTCGGCGCAGATCACGCGCAATGCCAAGCTGCTGGCCGACCGATCGCTCCCGGTGCGCGAACGGGTGATGGCGCTGGCATTCCTCGCGCATTTCGTCGGCGATCTGCACATGCCGCTGCATGCCGGCGACCGCAGCGACCGCGGCGGAAACGACCTGAAAGCAGCCTATGGCCTCTTTGCGGGGTCGCGGACGAACCTGCACAGCGTGTGGGACGGCTATCTGGCCGAGCGCGCAATCTCGACGCCGCCTGCGCTCAAGACCGAAACGACGCCGGACATGGCAGCAGGGACTGTCACCGACTGGAGCCGCGAAAGCTGGCAGATTGCGAAAGACGCCGCATATG
>JBGSMP010000045.1:0-22984 GCA_041740105.1 Sphingomonadaceae bacterium | reverse complement strand
CCATCGCAGCTTTCCGGCGGCGAGCAGCAGCGCGTTGCCGTCGCGCGGGCGCTTGCAAACAAACCAGCGCTGGTCCTGGCCGATGAGCCGACTGGCAACCTCGACGAGGCAACGGCCAATATCGTCTTTGCCGAATTCCTGAAACTGGTGCGTGACGAGGGGTCGTCAGCTTTGGTAGCGACCCACAACGAGCGGATTGCGGCAAAAATGGACCGCGTTCTGCGCTTGCACGACGGACGATTGAACTAGCGCAGCGGCGCGTCGCTTTTGGCCAGCACAGCGTCGATCCGGGCCGTGGCGGCTTTAAACTGTGCACTGTCCAAAGCACCGAATTGCGATACGAGCTGACGCTCCGTCAGGCCTTCAGATAAAGCCAGTGCCCGAATCGGCAGCAGATATTCGGCGGTCGCAGTGCGCAGTCTTCGCGCCGTGGCTGCGGCTGTCACTGGATCGCTCGCAAGTCGCGCAAAGGCAAGACCAGCGCGATCGGCAGCAAGATCGACAAACGAGAACCCCGAGCCCCCGGGGCGGCTGTCGGACAATTCCTTCCATTCCCCCAAGGCACGACCGACGTCCGCGCCCAGCGAAACAGCCAACGCTGCCGACAGCGTCCAATGACGGGCGAGGTCGGCACGCCCGGCTAAAAATACTTCCCCGTTCGAGCTTGTGCAATTTCGGACGCGCTGGGCCACGTCACCGGCAAGTCTCCCCGCTTCCGGCGATACGGCATACATGGCCAGTGCAACGAGCGCGGCCCGGTTCTCATCAACTCTTGCGCTGGCCGGGACATCGTTCGCAAACGCACGCCGCACCACAATTGCCATATCCGACGTCGGCGCTTTGGCATTCGCTGCACGAAGACGGCAATAGATCGACGCGGTCCGGCTCGCATCAACGGGCTGGCTGCCCAGATTTGATATATCGTTTGCGAACGCACCACCCAGGGGAACATAGACATCGACCCCTATTCCATTGGCGTCGAAGCGGACGGACCGAACCAAATCGTCGACGGGGGGAACGTCGATGTCGCGACCGCGCGCAAAATCGATGATGCGGTCCAATAGCCATCGACTGGGACGAGAACCCAACGGCAGATCGCCGATCTGAAAACGCGTTTCGGGGAATCCCCGCGCGCTCGGTGAGATTTTTGCCTTGCTGTTAAACCAGATGAATCCGAATTGACGACTCGACCGGATCGTCAGCGACTTGTCACCGACAGTTGCGTCGACGCGCCCGAATTTTTCAAGTGCGGTTGCCAAAGCCGTTATCCCGGCGAGATCGTCACGGGTCAAGTATATCGAGGCACGGCCGCTATTGCCGCTCAACTGCGTTCGCAGCGCCTGAACCTGAAGCCGCACAAGCGACGCCTGCTCGGCCGTCGGTTTGGGCCGCATCGGCACAACAGGTGAAAAATCGAGTGCCAGCATGACAATCAGAACAAGAAAGCCAAGCAAACCGAACGCCAGCCAACGCAAAAGGTTTCGGATACGAATTGATTGGGGCGTGACCGGCACGAACAAATGATCCATATGATTTCGGAATTTCAGGGAGACCGACCGATGGGCGTTCACGAATACACGGTCAAGAACGCCGATGGCTCGCCGCTCGATCTTAAGACGGTGACGGGACCGATGCTCATTGTTAACGTTGCATCGAAATGCGGATTTACGCCGCAATATGAAGGACTCGAGAAGCTTCACAGGGCCTACAAGGATCGCGGGCTCACGATACTTGGCTTTCCCTGCAATCAATTCGGCGCGCAGGAGCCCGGTGATGCTGCGGAAATCGCCAGTTTCTGCTCGCTGACGTACGACGTCAGCTTTCCCGTTCTTGCCAAAATCGACGTCAATGGGGACAGCGCAGACCCGCTTTACAAATATTTGAAGCAGGCAAAGCCAGGCCTCATGGGCTTGCAATCGATTAAATGGAATTTCACGAAATTTCTCATCGATAAGTTTGGGAATCCGGTCGCGCGCTATGCACCCACCGACAAGCCGGAGCGTCTGGTGCCGGCTATCGAAAAATTATTGCAATCCGACTGATCGCCCGTTGAATGCATCGCCATAACGCTTAACGGTCTCATATGTCGCATGCACCCTTCGTTCCGCTCCGCGTTTTCTCGGCTTACACAATGCTTGAAGGAGCGATCGACCCTAAAGACATTGCCAAGCGGGCGCGCGAACTTGGATTTCCGGCCGCAGCGATTTGCGATCGCAACGGCATGTACGGTGTCATGCCTTTTTCAGATTATTGTGCGAAGGCTGGTGTGCAGCCGATCATTGGCGCATTTCTATGCGTGGCGAGGCCCGACGTGCCGCAAGGCGCACCAGCGGCCTACGACTGGTTGGCGCTCTATGCGCAAAATGATATCGGCTACGACAATCTGTGCCGACTGGTTTCGGCAGCGCACCTTGACCGCCCGGGTGACGAGCAACCGCATGTCTGCTTCGACGTGTTGGGCGCTCGATCCGACGGATTGATCGCGCTGACGGCAGGCGCCGAAGGCGCACTGGCAAAATTATTTGCCGACGGACAGCACCAAGCAGCCACCGATTATGCCGATCGACTGCGTGAACTATTTCCCGATCGACTTTATGTCGAAATTGCGCGGCGGCATGACCTGGTAGAAGAAAAAGCCGAGCCGCATCTGATTGCCCTTGCTGACGGCTATGAACTGCCGCTGATCGCGACAAATCCGACGTGTTTTGTTCATCAAGATTTCCATGCGGCGCACGAGGTCATGCTTTGCATCGCAGCATCGGCATATCTCGACAGCGATGATCGCACGAAGTCATCGCCGGATGCATGGATGAAGCCGTCACATGATATGAAGCGGCTGTTCGACGATGTTCCCGAAGCTTTGGACAATACGCTCGTGTTGGCACAACGCTGTGCGTTTGCGGCACCGACGCGCAAGCCAATCCTGCCGAGCCTCGCTGGCGATACCGTGGCCGAAGCTCAACAATTACGCGTTGATGCACACGCTGGCCTAGCGGCACGACTTGAATCTGCGATCGGGATCGATCCCGAAGCCTACCGTGCGCGGCTGGATTTCGAGCTCGATGTAATCATCGGCATGGGCTTTCCAGGCTACTTCCTGATCGTTGCCGACTTTATCAAATGGGCCAAGACCAATGATATTCCGGTCGGCCCCGGACGCGGCTCAGGAGCCGGGAGTGTCGTTGCATGGGCGCTCACGATCACCGACCTGGACCCGCTGAAGCTTGGCTTGCTGTTCGAGCGTTTTCTCAATCCGGCGCGCGTTTCCATGCCCGATTTCGATATCGACTTCTGCGAAACGCGACGTGAGGAGGTCATCCGCTACGTCCAGCAAAAATATGGTCGCGATCATGTTGCTCAGATCATCACATTCGGTCGGCTGAAATCACGCGCAGTGCTGAAAGACACGGGGCGTGTTCTACAAATGAGCTATGGTCAGGTAGACCGGCTGGCAAAGCTCGTGCCCAATCACCCGACCGATCCTTGGGATCTACAGCGGGCGCTGAACGGCGTCACGGATCTGGCGCGCGCTTATCAGTCGGAGGCTGACGTGCGGCGGCTGTTTGATCTTGCGATGAAGCTCGAAGGGTTACCGCGACATTCCTCGACGCATGCCGCCGGCGTGGTTATCGGCGATCGCCCGCTCGACCGGCTCGTCCCGCTTTATCGCGATCCGCGGTCCGACATGCCCGTCACGCAGTTCGACATGAAATATGCCGAAGCGGCGGGGCTGGTAAAATTCGACTTTCTGGGGCTCAAGACCCTGTCCGTGCTGCAGCGCGCGCTCAACCTGATCGAAGCGCGCGAGGGGCACCGGCCGGATCTCGACAATCTGGGATGGGACGACGAAGCGGTTTATGCATTGCTGCAAAAGGGTGACACTGTAGGTGTCTTCCAGCTCGAATCCGAAGGGATGCGGCGCACACTGGCGGCGGTCAAGCCGACTGGCTTCGGCGATATCATCGCGCTTGTCTCGCTCTATCGGCCCGGCCCGATGGATAATATCCCTATGTTCGGCGACCGCAAGAACGGCCGGGCCAAGGTCGAGTATCCGCATCCGTTGCTCGAGGGCATCCTTGCAGAAACCTACGGCATTTTCGTCTATCAGGAACAGGTCATGCAGGCTGCGCAAATCCTCGCCGGATTTACGCTGGGGGATGCAGACCTGCTGCGTCGTGCGATGGGCAAAAAGATCAAGGCAGAGATGGATGCCCAGCGCGCCGGTTTTGTTGCAGGATGTGCCGCCAACGACATCAACCCGCGCCAGGCCAACGAACTTTTCGATCTGATCGACAAGTTTGCTGGCTATGGCTTCAACAAGAGTCACGCGGCAGCCTATGCTTTGCTGGCGTATCAAACCGCGTGGCTAAAAACGCATTACCCCCAGGATTTTTTCGCAGCATCGATGGCGTTCGATTTGTCGAACACGGATAAGCTGGCGATTTTTGCGGACGATATGCGGCGGATGAACGTTCGTTCGCTGCCGCCGTGCATCAATGCAAGCAGCGCCGATTTTTCCGTCGAGCCCGATGATGAAGGGCTGGCAGTGCGCTATGCCCTCGGCGCGCTCAAGAATGTCGGTGAGAGCGCGATGGCGCAGCTTTGTGGCGAACGATCGGAAAACGGTCCATTTCGCAGCATTGATGATCTGGCTGCGCGGATCAGCGCAAAATTGATCAATCGTCGGCAGTTGGAAAGTTTGGCCGGTAGCGGTGCATTTGATTCGCTTTGCGCCAATCGCGCCGGGGTCCATGCTGCGGCCGATACCATATTGGCTGTGGCAAACGCGGCTGAGAATAGCCGCATAAGCGGGCAGGGCGGCCTGTTTGGCGAAGGGACAACATCGATCGCGACCGTCCAGATGCCGACCGGTGCTGTGTGGAGCCTCAGTGAACGGATGAATGCCGAAAAAGAGGCATTTGGTTTCTATTTTTCGGCACATCCGGTCGATCGATATGCGCATCTCGCCGCGACTCACGGCGCACGGCATTTTTCGGCGATCTGCAATCAGCCTGCACCTGTCGACGAATCGAGGACGACCGCCGTTATGGCCGCGCTCGTCGAGAGCGTCCGCTGGCGAACGTCGGCAAAAGGGAAACGCTATTTGATGGCGACCCTTTCGGATCCCAGCGGCGCGTTCGAAGTCACGTGCTTCGACGAAAGTGCCCAAAAGGACATCGAAAATGCGGCACAGTTCGGCGGCTGTGCCTTGGTCAATGTCGAGTTGGATCGTCGTCCCGGCGACGAAACGCCGCGTGTTACCGTTCGTCGTTTGCAACCGCTTGAATCGCTCGCCGGAAGCGCACGATTGAAGGCTGAAATTGTGATCGACAACCAACTGGCGCTTGGTCGATTGGCCGCGGCGCTGGCAACAGCGCGTGGCGGACGCAGCGAGATTATCGTTCGCGCTGTTCTGGGTGATGGCCGCGCAGCTACGGTACGGCTGGGAAGTGATTTCCTGATTGACGGCGAACTCGCAGACGCCATCGGTGAGATCGGCGGTGTTGTCAGCGTATCGCTTACAAATGCCGAACCGCCGCGGCTTGCGCTCGTTTCCTGACGACGTAAGTTACCCGAAGAGGAGAACAAGGTATGCTTGGCGCCATGCAGGACTGGTCGTTGCGGGTCACTCACTTGATCGATCACGCAGCGCGCGAACATGGCACGCGCGAAATTCTAACCCGCTGGGGCGACGGCAGTATCGAGCGCACGAATTGGTCCGGTGTCGCAATCGAAGCGCGCAAACTGGCGCAGGCGTTCGTCGCCATGGGCATGAAGCCAAGCGACAGGATCGCGACATTCGCGATGAACCATCACCGCCACTTGACGGCTTGGTATGGCGCAATCGGCATGGGCGGCGTGATCCACACGCTCAACATCCGTCTTTTCGATGAGCAGTTGATTTACATAATCAACCACGCCGAAGACCGGGTATTGATGTATGACGCTGCGTTTGCACCGACCATCGACCGGTTGAAACCGCATCTCGAAACAGTCGAGCATTACATCTGTTTCGACACTGACTACGGATCGCTGCTCGACGGGCATGACGGTGATTATGCATGGCACGTGGGCGACGAGCGCGAGCCCTGTATGCTCTGCTACACCAGCGGCACGACGGGAAATCCCAAAGGTGTCCTTTACGAACACCGCTCGACAATGCTTCATGCGATGGCCGAAATCGCCCCGAGCGTTTTCGATCTGTCGTCGCGGGCGGCACTCCTGCCGATCGTCCCGATGTTTCATGCGGCGAGTTGGGGATTGCCGTTTGCCGGTGCTGCGGCTGGCGTGAAATTCGTTTTCAGCGTGACCAACGAAGCTTCGGTCCTGCATAAATTATTCATCGACGAAGGCATCACGCATTCGGCCGGTGTGCCAACCGTGTGGCTCGCCATGTTCCAGCATCTCGACATGCTGGCCGATAGTGGCCACGCCGCCGATTTGGGCAAGGTCCGTATCGTTACGATCGGCGGCTCCGCCTGTCCGCGCTTCATGGTGGAACGGCTGATGCGCATGGGCATCCGCCTGAACCATGCATGGGGCATGACCGAAACATCACCGATTGGAACCATGGGGGCGCCATCGGCCGAGTGGGACAGCCTGACTTTCGACGAGCAGGTTGAGGTGACCTGCAAACAAGGACGGGTTCCTTTCGGTGTCGAACTGCGTGTCATCGACAAGGACGGCAATGTGGCACCGCGCGACGGCGTGACATCGGGTCGACTGGAAATCCGTGGGCCATGGGTCGTGAAGCGCTATTTTAAAATGGAAGAAGATGCGACCGGCGATGACCAGTGGTTCGACACCGGCGACGTCGCCCTCATCCACCGCGACGGCGTGATGCAGATCACGGACCGGTCAAAAGACGTGATCAAATCGGGCGGCGAGTGGATTTCATCGGTCGAACTGGAAAATGCTGCGTGTGGTTGCCCCGGCGTCGCCGAAGCGGCCGCGATTGGCGTGCATCACCCGAAATGGGACGAACGACCGATACTGCTGGTTGTGCGTAAACCAGACAGCGACGTTACCGCTGCGGGGGTCGCGCAATATCTTGGTGAGCGTGTCGCAAAGTGGTGGCTGCCCGACGAAATCTTGTTCGTCGATGATCTGCCGCATACCGGCACTGGCAAAATCCTGAAGTCGGCGCTGCGCGAGGAATATCGCGATTACAGGCTGGTTGCTGCCTAAAACAGACGACCTTGCGCGCCCGCCGGCGGGCAAAACAGGTCCGAGCGGAGCACAAGGCGTTGGTTGTCGAGCCCGTTTCTTCGGCAAGCCATTTTGAAGCGCGTCAGCATCAGATCATACCATGGGCCGGTGCCACGCATCCGGCTCCCGAAACGCGGGTCGTTATCGCGCGGTTGTCCAACGCTGCTGTTGCCACGGACCGACTGGATCATCGCCATCACTTTGGCTGCGCGCTCCGGATAATGCGTTTCGAGCCAGGCGCGAAAAAGCGGAGCAACCTCGTGAGGCAGCCGCACGGGAATAAAAGATGCTGACCGTGCCCCCGCGCGCGCGGCGGCTTCGAGTATCGCTTCGGTTTCATGATCGGTGATCGCGGGGATCAGCGGCGAAATAGAAACCTGAACGGGAATGCCTGCAACGGACAATGCCGCAATCGCCGCAAGTCTTCGCTTCGGCGTCGGGGCTCGCGGTTCCAGCGTCATCGCAATCTTCGGGTCCAGCGACGTGACCGAGACCATCACCGAAACGAGCCCTTTCGCGGCCATCGGCGCCAGCAGGTCGATGTCGCGCATTACGCGATCGGATTTGGTCGTGATCATCAAAGGGTGATCGGTTTCGGCCAGCACTTCGATGCACGAGCGCGTGATCCGCCAGTCACGTTCGATCGGCTGATAGGGGTCGGTGTTGGTGCCCATCGCGATCGGGGCGGCGCGATAGGAAGCTTTCATCAGTTCGATGCGCAGCAGCGCGGCTGCGTCGGGCTTAGCAAACAGTTTTGTCTCGAAATCGAGCCCCGGTGACAGATCGTGGAACGCATGGGTCGGTCGCGCAAAGCAATAAATGCAACCATGTTCGCACCCACGATAGGCGTTTATCGACCGGTCGAACGGTATGTCAGGCGACTTGTTGTGCGTAATTATCGTCTTCGGTCGCTCGATCGCAACAGTTGTGACCGGTGGAGGCGGGGCTTCATCGACCACCGGCAGTTCATCAAGCCAGTCACCATCTGCAATGCGCTCGGGCAGGCTGAACCGCTGGCTCGTCAGATTTTGCGTTGCACCGCGATGAGGACGAGAGATCGCCATGTTGCATCATATCGTGTATGCAGAACATTACAAGAACGATATCATCGTTCCAAAAGTCTCGGCATCAATTCAACGAAGTTGCAGGGGCGGTGGCGGCTGTCGAGTTGGCTCGCCAATATACCGTTCCAGCCATCCTCGACCGCACCGGGTGAACCCGGCAACGCAAAAATATAGGTTCCACGCGTTACGATTGCACACGCGCGCGATTGAACCGTCGAAGTGCCAATTTTCTGGAACGACAGCCACCGGAACAGTTCGCCGAACCCTGGAATATCTTTGCCACCCATGCCTGCAAGCGCTTCCGGGGTAACGTCGCGTCCTGTAACGCCTGTACCGCCCGTCGTAATGATGCAGTCGATGGTCCGGTCATCGACCCAGCGGTGGAGGCAGGCAATCAGCGAGCCGGTGTCATCTTGAACAATTCCGCGATCAGCGAGATCGTGTCCTGCGGCTTGCAACAACTCCACCAGCTTATCGCCTGAACGATCATCTGCTGCGGTCCGCGTGTCAGACACCGTCAGCACAGCAATGCGCACCGGTTTGAACGATGCCGTTCCGTCGATCAACGCGTCACACGTACCGCGGTCGCGCCCGACAAGCCGGGAAAGCGCGGCCATAACCCTTGGACCAGCGCGAACCGGCTGTCGGTGCGTTGTCCTGCCTGTTGCTGATACATCCAGTAATTTCGCAAAACGATCGTCACGTATCCGCGCGTCTCCCAATAGGGTACGCTCTCGATATACATGAGAGGGTCACGATTGGTGACCTCGCCGCGCGCATTCCATCGGTCGAGCGGGGCAGGGCCGGCGTTGTAAGCCATGATGACTTTGGGAAGGAGACCACCGGTTGACGCCATATCACGCAATTGTTCGATGTAACTCTGGCCATATTCCATGTTGGTCGAAGGCGTGCCGAGCGAACCGACCGTCGTTGACCCTTTGCGACGGGCGATCATGGCAGCAGTCCCGGGCATCACCTGCATCAAACCACGCGCGCCGGCGGGGCTGGTGACATTGACTCGAAAGTTCGATTCCTGAAGCGCGTGCGCAAATACAAGCGCCCGGTCGACTCGCCAGCCGCCTTCGGGTGACCAGTTCGCTGGCGCCGGATAGCGGCCTGCGATTGTTGTCCGCGCGCCGCGCGGGCCATTGTGTGCCAGAAACAGTTGCGTCGACGGCAGACTGAGTTTGCCTGCAATGGTCGTCAGCGCGGCATGCTCCGCAGGAACGCCAATGCGCGCCTGCCAGCGGATCAGTTCGTCAGCGCGTTGTATTTGGCCGATCTCCGCAAGAGCGAGTGCGGCGCGCACGTTTGGACGTTCGGCGATTTTGCGAACGGCCCCGATCCCGTCGGGATCACGTGGTGGAGCAAGCCCCATCGCCGCTTGTGCGAGCATGCCGTAAAAAGTTTCCTGAAGGCGTGCCGCGTTGCGGAGATGTGGCTGGATGCGTTCGGGTTGCTTGGCGACCATATCGGCGCGCGCGGCCCAATAATGGCCTGCCGCAATCATTTCGGCGTCCGAATGACGACGTGCAACCGACGCGAACGCCTCGGAAGCTGCTTGGTAATCTTTCTGGCGCCATGCTGAAAGGCCAACGACCCAGTCGGCCATCGCGGCCCAATCCCCTGATCCGGCTTGCGCGGATGCCGCGAGTTTGCGTGCGGCCGCATCGTCACCCGTCAGAAAGTAGGACCACGCAACGCGTTGCCGCCATTCGGTTCGTGCGTCCGAAGACAGGCTATCCTGATTGATGGCAAGCAACGCCTCCGCATCGGCCGGACTATCGTTTTTAATCAAAGGCAAAATTTGTGCGGCAAGTCCGCCAGCGGCAGGATCGCCCTCGGTTGTCGGCGTGCGACCGCGGCGCGGCGATGTTCCCAGCCACGATAACTCACGCACTTCGGGAAGGAGCGGCACCGTCGATGCGCCGCGTGCACCCGCGAGGCGCACAAGCGATTGGGAATATGGCAAATCCGGCGCCGTTATGGCGAGCGTTACAAGATCATTTGCCTCGACTTTCGGTGAGCCTTTTGCCGTATAAATAATCGCGCGGGCCGTCGCATGAAGCGGGCCTTGTTCCATCGCCGAAAGCTTGGTGCTGGCATCGAGCCACTTGCCGGCGTCGACCAACGCAAAAATCTCGCGATAGCGTTCCCGCGCGTTCGGGCCCAATTGGGCCGGTAACGTCGTCGCTGCATCAACGGCGCCTTCCGCAACGGCCGCCGACGGCACCATCGCAACCGACGCCAACAAAACAAACAAACGGCCTTTAAGCGTCACACATTTTCCTTCGGCAACAATCTTTGCATTTCAACCCAGGCAGCTGCTTTCCGCGATTTGTAGGCGGCAAACATGCGCGGATGAGCGGTTGCGATGGCATGGACTATGGCACCGGCATGGTTAACGCGGTGTAACTCTCCGCGCGCGGCAGCATCATCAACCCCAAGGATCGCACGACTCGCCGCACTGCCGACCAGCCAGAGTTGTTTGGGTGCAATTAACGCCACGTGCTGCTTGGCGAGAACCGCGAGCTCGTGAATGCTTTCGTCGGACAATCGACCGGTCATCGGGCGGCCGGGACAAAGCGATGCAATGTAAACGGACGATCGACTTTGTCCGATTGCCGCGAGCATCTTGGTGAACACGGGGTCGCCCAGTAACTCGCCGGAAATCACATCACCTGCATCGGGGAAATCCGTGAGGATCATGAGATCACTTGCCGGGTTTCCACTCGGTCGAACGCGGCGCGGCGTTGGACCGGCATCGGCGATCTCGCCCGTCATCAGGTAATCGACAAAAGCCTGGAGCGTTTGCAGCACGGGCTCGGCCACGGGAGCGGCCTTGGTCGCTGTTTTCGTCATTGATATGCCAAGCCAATCATGCGGCATATCACCGACAACAACGTCCACGCCGGCATCGCGCCACCAGCCAAGGTAAGTTTCGGCGGCAATCTGGTCGAATTTCTGCTGATTAGGCACCATATCCTTTCAAAGCGTGTTCTTGACGGCGCGGTCAATGCAGGGAAGAGACACGAGGGATAGCCCGTTACCCGCGCGCGGCAAAGTGCGGCGAAGGATGAGAGTATGAGTGAACGCGAAGCAATGGCGTATGACGTCGTGATTGTCGGGGCTGGTCCTGCCGGGCTTGCAGCGGCGATCCGCCTTAAACAGCAGAATGCGGATCTTTCCGTCTGCATCCTCGAAAAGGGCTCCGAAGTTGGTGCGCATATCCTTTCCGGCGCGGTTATCGATCCGAAAGCGCTCGATGAACTTCTGCCGACATGGCGCGAAATGGGTTGTCCGATGGCGGACGTGCCGGTTGTCGACAATCAGCATTGGGTACTGAGCGCGAAAAAGAAATATGCGCTGCCGCATCTGATGATGCCGGGATTCATGTCGAACAAGGGCACCTACACCGGCAGCCTTGGCAATCTGTGTCGCTGGTTGGCCGAGCAGGCCGAGGGGCTTGGCGTCGAGATTTTTCCCGGCTTTGCGGCAGCTGAAATCCTTTTCAACGAAGATGGCTCGGTAAAGGGTGTTGCAACAGGCGACATGGGTGTCGCGCGCGACGGATCGCACAAAGCCGATTACCAGCCTGGGCTCGAACTGCACGCAAAATATACATTCTTTGCCGAAGGCGCGCGCGGACATCTCACCAAACTGCTTAACGCGAAATTCGATCTCGAAGCCGATTGCCAGCCGCAGGTTTATGGGATCGGACTGAAAGAGCTTTGGGATATCGATCCCGCACTTCATCAGCCGGGCCGGGTCATCCACACGCAGGGGTGGCCACTGAAAGATGCCTGGGGCGGCGGTTTTCTCTATCATCAGGCGAATAATCAGGTTGCCCTCGGGTTCGTGGTCGCGCTGGATTATAAAAATCCCTTCCTGTCTCCATTCGAAGAGTTTCAGCGGTGGAAGCATCATCCCGAAATCGCTGCGATTCTTAAAGGAGGCCGCCGCGTTTCCTATGGTGCGCGGGCGATCAACGAAGGCGGCTGGCAATCGGTGCCAAAACTCGCCTTCCCAGGTGGCGCGCTGATCGGCTGCAGCGCAGGATTTGTAAATGTTCCGCGGATCAAGGGCAGCCATACGGCGATGAAATCGGGAATGCTCGCGGCTGAAGCGGCGGCGGCGGCCATTGCGGCAAATCGCACGTCCGATGAATTGACGGCGTATCAACCGGCGCTCAACGACAGCTGGATCGCAACCGAGCTGAAACTGGTAAAGAATTCCGAACCCTGTGTCGCGAAATACGGCAATGCGATAGGTACCATTCTTGCCGGCACGGACATGTGGATGCGGACGCTGAAGATCGGGCTTCCGATCACAATGAAGCATCACGCGGATCACACCACGCTTTGGCGACGGGACCTCGTCGAGCCGATTGCTTACCCGAAGCCCGACGGTGTGCTGAGCTTCGACAAGCTCTCATCCGTGTTCATATCAAATACCAATCATGAAGAAGACCAGCCGGTGCACTTGACGCTGAAAGACACAAGCGTGCCGATCGACGTCAATCTGCCGCTTTATGACAATCCCGAGCAGCGATATTGTCCGGCAGGTGTATACGAAATCGTCGGGCGGGAGGAAAACAATCCCCGGCTGCAGATCAATGCGCAGAACTGCGTCCATTGCAAAACGTGCGACATCAAAGATCCGACGCAAAACATCAATTGGGTTGTCCCCGAGGGTGGCGGTGGCCCGAACTATCCGAACATGTGATCCAGGAATGCTAGATGTTTCGTTAGTCGTTCGCAGTCCGGCCGGGCGATCATAACCTGATGCCAAGTGACGTCGCTTATGCGAAAATAAATCTGGCGCTGCATGTCCGGCATCGGCGCCAGGACGGCTACCACGAACTGGAGACGCTTTTTGCGTTTCTGGACGAAGGCGATCGGTTGTCGATGATAGCTGCCGAGGCGTTTTCACTTAACGAGACGGGACCATTTAGCGGCAGAGCAGGACCACCCGAGTCGAACCTGATAACCCGCGCGGCGCGACTGGCGGGAAATGGGAATTTGCCGCCCGTGTGCATCACATTGGACAAGCGCTTGCCGGTCGCTGCTGGGCTCGGCGGCGGGTCAGCCGATGCGGCGGCAACACTCCGATTGCTTGGCGCACCTGATCGGCTCGACTTTGCCGCGTTGCTCGGCGCTGACGTTCCGGCTTGCATGGCAAGTGTCCCCGTTAAGGGCACTGGCACCGGGATCGAACTGTCGCCGATCACCAATGACGTGCAGGGTCTCGCCTGCCTGATCGTCAACCCGATGATATCGCTCCCGACCGGACCGGTTTTTGCCAAGTGGGACGGCATCGACCGCGGACAGATGCCTATCGGGAGCGCAAGCGATGTCATGTTCGGCGGGCGCAATGACCTCGAGGACCCAGCAATAGCGCTTTGTCCCGTTATCCGCGACGTATTGGCAGCGCTTCGAGCAACGCGTCCGTTGCTTGCGCGCATGTCGGGCTCTGGTGCATGTTGTTTTGCGCTCTATGAAAGCGACGATGAAGCCGCGAATCACGAACGCGAAGTTCGGCGGCATAAGCATCCAGGCTGGTGGACGATGGTTGGGCGGCTGCGATGAAATCTTGGCGCTTTGAACCTGGTGACGGCGATGCCCTGACAATCGTCGATCACGCATCCAACACTGTTCCCGAAGGCATCGATCTTGGTATCGACGCGCAGCATCTTAATACGCACATCGCATGGGACATCGGTGTGGCGGAGCTCGCGATCGCACTCGGCTTTCCCGCCTTTCTGGCGACGATTTCGAGGCTCGTCGTCGACATGAATCGCGAAGAAGCGGACAAAAGCGTTGTGCCTCATCGAAGCGATGGCCTTGAGGTCCCCGGTAATCAAGGCGACCAACGCTCAATGATCGAGCAATTTTGGTGGCCATATCACCGCGCGCTGCGTCAGAAAATTGCCGTGTCAAAGCCAAAACTGCTGGTCTCGCTGCATAGCTTTACGCCACGTCTTGCGTCCTGCCCAAACCAAGCACGACCGTGGGAAATCGGGATACTTTACAATAACGATGATTGCGCCGCACGGATCGCGATCCCGCTTTTAAAATCAGAAGGTGTCAATGTCGGCGACCAGTTGCCATATTCGGGCAAAACGCTGAATGCGACGATGAACCGTCACGGCGAAGGGACGCAAACGCCCTATCTCGGCATCGAAGTGCGGCAGGATTTGATATCCGACGCTGCGGGCATCGCAAAATGGGCGCACATCCTGCTTCCTGTGATCGAAAAATGCGCTAAGCGTTGACCGCAGGTTTAGGAGCCCGTTGGTCTTGATGCTCGAACAACGTGTTTTTATCGGTTTTGTTGTTGCGGTTTCGCTAGCCATGGCGTGGATTACCGCGCCTTATTATGGCGCAATCCTGTGGGGCGTGGTCACCGCCATTGTTTTCTGGCCGCTTAACCGGGGGCTGCGCGAAGCACTGCCGCGACGTCGCGGCACGGCGGCATTTGCGACGCTTCTGGCCGTAATCGCCATCGTCATTGTGCCCACGATCATCATCGGGTCGCTGCTGATCGAGCAGGCACTATCGACATATGCTCAAATTGAATCGCAAAAACTCGATTTAAGAAAGATCGTTGCCGATTTCAGGTCTGGTCTTCCGCGGCCGATTGCAGCGCTGCTCGATCGCGTCGGGTTCGGCGACATGCGCGCGATCGAGCAAAAGCTGACCAATGTCGCAACCAGCGGCGCCCGGATTGCCGCCGCCCAAGCCGTCAACTTCGGGCAGGGGGCTTTCAGCTTTGCGATCTCGCTCGGGATTATGCTCTATCTTACGTTCTTCCTGTTTCGCGACGGCGCACACCTGACCAGCACGATCGGCGTCCGTATTCCGCTGGCCGTTCAGCAGCGCCGCGACCTGTTTGAAAAGTTTGCCACAGTCATTCGGGCGACAATCAAAGGAAGCATCGTTGTGGCCGTCGTTCAAGGAGTCATCGGCGGTGTCGTATTCTGGTTCATCGGAATCGAGGCCGCGCTGCTGTGGGGCGTCGTCATGGGCTTCCTTTCGTTGCTGCCCGCCGTCGGCACCGGTCTCGTGTGGGTGCCGGTTGCCATCTACCTCTTTGCGACCGGCCAGACGTGGCAGGGCGCGGTCCTCACGGTATGCGGCATTTTCATCATCGGCATGGTCGACAATGTTCTCCGGCCGATCCTTGTCGGCAAGGATACGCGGATGCCGGACTATGTCGTTCTGATCTCCACGCTTGGCGGGATCAGCGTGATGGGCATCAATGGGTTTATCGTCGGCCCCGTCATTGCCGCGCTCTTTATATCTGCGTGGGACATTTTCCTTGCCGAACGCAAGAGCATCATCGAATAGTATCATTGTGTCGTTCGCGGGCGAGCGGCATAGATAGTGGCGGAGACCAGCATCGCCATGACCATATTCGACAAATCCAAGCTGCCAAGCCGCCACGTATCGGTCGGGCCCGAACGTGCACCGCATCGATCCTATTATTATGCCATGGGGCTGACCGAAGAGGAAATTGCGCGGCCGTTCGTCGGCATCGTGTCGGCAGGCAATGACTCGGCACCCTGCAACACGACGCTCGATGCTCAGGCCGACGTGGCGCGCAAAGGTGTCGAGGCAGGCGGCGGAATGCCGCGACGTTTCAACACGATCACAGTCACTGACGGCATTGCCATGGGCCATCAAGGCATGAAGTCCTCGCTTGTCAGTCGTGAGGTTATTGCTGATTCAATCGAACTGAGCGTGCGCGGCCATTGCTACGATGCGCTCGTTGGCTTTGCTGGCTGCGACAAGAGTTTGCCGGGCATGATGATGGCAATGTTGCGGCTCAATGTGCCGAGCATTTTCGTTTACGGCGGATCGATCTTGCCCGGGCGGTTCAATGATCGCGATGTCACGGTCAAGGACGTGTTTGAAATCGTCGGCAAATATGCAGCCGGCGCCTGTCCGCTCGCAGAAGTGGAAGCGCTCGAAAAAGTCGCCTGTCCGGGACATGGCGCTTGTGGCGGACAATATACGGCAAACACGATGGCATGTGTTGGCGAAGCGATCGGTTTGTCTCTGCCGAACAGCAACATGGTGCCAGCGCCTTACACGTCGCGCGAACAGATCGCTCACGCCGCCGGTGCGCAAGTGATGGAGCTTCTGGCGAGAAATATCCGCCCGCGCGACATCTGCACGCGTGAAGCGTTCGAAAATGCGGCGCGTATCGTCGCTGCTACGGGGGGGTCAACGAACGGCGCGCTCCATTTGCCGGCAATGGCAAACGAAGCAGGCATCGACTTCGATCTGTTCGACGTCGCCGATATCTTCAAGACAACGCCGTATCTCGCCGACTTGCAGCCCGGTGGGCAATATGTCGCACGCGACATGTACGATGCAGGCGGCGTCTATATGCTAATGAAAACGATGATGGGCGCCGGACTACTGCATGGCAATTGCATGACCGTGACGGGCAGGACGCTGGGCGAGAACATCGATCAGGTGACTTGGAACCCCGAACAGAAAGTCATTTATGACGTCAAGACACCGATTACGCCGACGGGCGGTGTGGTCGGGTTGCGCGGATCGCTTGCCCCAGATGGCGCGATCGTGAAGGTGGCAGGGCTGACCACGCTGCAATTTACCGGACCGGCGCGCGTTTTCGATTGCGAAGAGGATTGTTTCGCCGCTGTCGAGGCGCGGACTATTTGCGAGGGCGAGGTCATCGTCATTCGCTATGAAGGCCCCAAAGGGGGTCCCGGAATGCGGGAAATGCTCTCGACGACAGCCGCACTCTACGGGCTTGGCATGGGCGAGAGCGTTGCGCTCCTTACAGACGGTCGGTTCTCGGGGGCCACGCGCGGCTTTTGCATTGGGCATGTCGGCCCCGAAGCAAGCGATTGCGGGCCGATTGCGCTTGTCGAAGATGGCGATGTCATCGAAATCGATGCCGATTGCGGGACAATCGATTTACTTGTCGACGACGCCACGATGGCCGCACGCAAGGCAGCGTGGCGGCCCCGCGTTAACGACTATCAGGCTGGCGCCCTGTGGCGCTATGCGCAAAATGTCGGTCCCGCTTGGCAGGGTGCCGTGACCCATCCGGGAGCCAAAGCCGAGCGGCATATCTATGCGGACATCTAGTGTTTGGCTGGCGTTCTTGATTATAGGCTGCGGCGCCGACCCTGTAATAATAGATCCGATGAGCCACGTCGACGCGGTTAACAAAGTTGACTGTGCGCTTGGCGGCGCGCGGGCATTTGTGGCGGCGTGCACAATTGAGCGTGGCAACGGCACAGCTCTCACACTGCGCCATCGCGATGGCGGCTTCCGGAGACTCATGCTGAAAGCAGACGGGGTATTCGCCACGGCCGATGGCGCGGAGACCGTAAACCTTCGGCTGCTGAACGACGGGCGGTCTGAAATCATCATTGGAGAAGATCGCTATCGTCTTCCAGAAAGACTGTGAACGCGGATGATCTGATCGTCCGTATCGCATCGCGTGGAGAAGGGGTCACTGCCGAAGGTCGGCATGCAAAGCTGGCGGCACCAGGTGATCAATTGCTCGCTGATGGAACGATAATCGCTGGACCCGGTCGTGCATTGCCGCCGTGCCGCCACTTCTCGGTCTGCGGCGGATGCCAGCTACAGCACGTCAACGATCGGGCCTACGCGACCTACATCGTCGACCGGATCGTTTCTTCACTTCACGCGCAGGGACTTGACGCGCCTCCGATCGATGATCCGCACTTGTCGCCACCGCGCACACGACGCCGCGCATCGATGCGCGCTGAGCGGCGCGGCAAGCGAATAGTTTTGGGATTCAACGAGGCGGCAAGCAATGCAATCGTCGATGTGGGCGAATGCCATGTGATCCTCGCCGAGCTTTTTGCCATAGTCGGCCCGCTGCGACGATTGCTCAGCTCTTTGCTGCCGGACAAAGGTCGAGCGGCGATCACCATGTGCAGAGCCGACCAAGGCGTTGACCTTATGCTCGGCGGGTTTGAGGTACACGGTCTGCCCGCAATCGAGGCCCTGTCGGCATTCGGCAATGTCAACAATCTGGCGCGCCTTTCGATTGACGAAGGCTTTGGCCCGAGTGTGCGATATGCGCCGGGCGACGTAACCGTAACGCTTGCTGGCGTCCCGATCGCGCTGCCGGAAGGCGCTTTTCTCCAAGCAACGGCCGATGGCGAGGCGGCACTTGTCCACGCGGTGCAGTCAGCCCTTGTCGGTGCTGTAAATGTCGCCGATCTCTTTGCGGGACTTGGCACCTTTGCACTTTCATTGCCGGGCAAGGTGCACGCTGTCGAAGGTGCTCGCGACGCCGTTCTTTCGCTCGCTGCGGCACGGCGCGTCATGGTTGAACATCGCGATCTATTTCGCAGGCCGTTATCCGCTGCCGAACTAAACCGTTTCGACGGCTTGGTTCTTGACCCGCCACGCGCGGGGGCCAAAGAGCAGGTACTCGAATTGGCGCGATCCAATATTGGGAAGATCGCATATGTTTCCTGCAATCCTGCCACTTTCTCGCGCGATGCCCGGGTGCTTGTCGACGGCGGCTATCGGCTCAAACGGATTACACCGGTTGGTCAGTTCCGCTGGTCAACCCACATCGAGCTTGCCGCCGCCTTCGCGCGCTAGCGCGCGAACACAATGACGACGGCATGCGCGCACAGCATCATCAACGGAAGTGTGCCGAGCGCGTGGAGCGCAAAGCGAGTCGGGACGTGGTTTACGCTGACCTGCACCAGACTGTGGACAATGCGGAATGCGACATAGATCCACGCAAGCGTCGCGTTGAGTGTGTTCCCGGCGCCGACGAAAGCGAGGCTTAGCGCGACCGCATAAAATATCGTCGGCTGCTCCATCAGATGATTGTAATTGTCCGCCGGCCATTGATCGCGGCCATTAAGTTTGGCGCGGATGTCTGCACCGACGCTCCCGACCATCGCGGTGTCCAGCATGCCCGCGCGCTTCATTGCGGGAAGGCGCTTTGCGTACATCAGCACCCACATGAGCATAGACCACGCGGCCAGAACGACCACGGGTTTCAAGATCTCAGAAGTCATATTCATGCCCCCAACGTGGTACGTACCGCGCTGACGGCAAGCACAAAAAGGCAGATTGTCGATAGAAGGAAGAGCACGAAGCGAACAGCGGTGATGTTCACCAGCGCCTGCCACAAACTATGCGCGATGCGCAGACCGACATAAGCCCAGGCAAGTGTAACATTTACGTGGTCGCCTGCGCCCGACAGCGCAAGGATCATAACGACCGCATAGAAAATTGTCGGCTGTTCCATGAGGTGAGTATAGTTGTGCGACAACCAATTTGCTTTCTCAGGCAGCACCGGCTCGAGATCAATGCCGCGACCTCCCGGGGGCGCGGTTTTCAGGTCAATTCCCGCTTTGTTCATGCCGGGCAAGCGAACCGCGGCCATCCACGAAAGCATGATGAGTGACCACAGCACCAGAACAGCTGCCGGTGCCAGAATTTGACTATTCATTGTCCCTCTCCCCTGTCCTTCGCCAGGGTGCCTCAATCCGTTGTCGGTTGCAACTAGTCGAAGATCGCGCCCCATTTGCGCTTGGCGCGGGTTTTCCACGCACCGCGATGATAGGCATCGCTAGCAAGAAGCGGCATAACCGAACCCGCTTCGGCAAAGACCATTTGCTCGATGCCGGTATTGACCTTGCCCCAGCTCGCCGCTTCCTGAAGCGTCGACGAGGAACAAGCACCGTCGCGGACATCAGCGACAGTAATCTGGACCGCGTACTTATGGACCTGGACATCGTCGTGACCAAGGATTTCGGCGCAAACGACCGTGTCCTGTATAAAGTTCTTGGGGACACCGCCGCCGATCATGAGCAGACCGGTCGTGCCCGCCTTAATTTTGATGTCGGTGAGTTCACGGAAGTCGGCGATGGCATCGAGGACCATATAGGGTTTGCCTGCCTTGGCACGATCAACCTGATGCTTGACGAGGCCGAAGCCCGCTGAGCTGTCAACGAACGCAGGACAGAAGATCGGCACGTCATGCTCGTATGCGAGCTTGACGAGGCTGTTGTCCTTCTTGCCATGTTCGACGAGGTATTTGCCCATTTCGCGGATGAATGCGCGGCTCGAATAGGGGCGCGGCTCGAGCGTTTCGGCGATCTCGAAAATCGTGTGATCGACGTGCTGAAGTTGCTCTTCGTCGATATAAGTATCGTAGATGCGGTCGATCAGCAGCGAACGCAGCGTATCGTCATCTGGCACTTCGAGTGCCTGATAATGTTTGTGGCCGAGGCCTTCAAAGAAATCCATATCGACGATGGTCGCACCCGTGGCGACAATGCCGTCGACCATATTGGATTCAAGCAGCTTGGCGTAAAGGTCCATGCAGCCGCCTGCGCTCGTGCTGCCTGCAATCACCAAGAAAATCGAGCAATCAGGATCCTCGAGCATCTGATTATAAATGCCCGTGGCGCGCGCAAGATCGCGGCTTGTGAAGCTCATCTTGCCCATCGCATCGATAATGGGCCGGGCATCGAAGCTCGTGATGTCGATATGCTCGACTTTGGTTGAAAGAAGTTCGGCTTTGCGCTGCGCGTTGATCTGTGGGGTCATCATATCGATAGGCTCCTTGTCTTCAACCCGTTCGGGCTGAGCGTGTCGAAGTCCTGTCCTTGTCCTGAACTGTCCTGAAAGAAGGACAGCCCTTCGACAAGCTCAGGGCGAACGGTTCTTGTTTAGACTTGGCGTTACAGCTTGACGACGTTCGACGGCAACCGATGTTCGCTCTCGACGTAAAGCGACACCATTGGCTCATCGCTTACTTCGATCGTTTCAACCGATCCGAAGCCGTTAAATCCCGTCCGCATAGCGCATCCATAAGCGCCGAGCATGCCGATTTCGATGTAATCGCCGGCTTTTACATCCGCCGGAAGGTAGAAGGGGCCCGCCATGTGATCCATGTCGTCGCATGTCGGCCCGTAAAAGCTGAAGGCGATGTCTTTTGCCCTGGAATCAGGTTCGCGCAGCAGTTCGACCGGGAATCGCCAGCCGATATGCGCTGCATCGAACAGCGCGCCATACGCGCCGTCGTTGATGTAAAGTTCTTCCCCCCGTCGCTTTTCGACACGAACGACCAGCGACGAATATTCGGCGCAAAGCGCGCGTCCCGGTTCGCACCAGAGTTCAGAGGAATAGCTCACCGGCAGGTCTTCGAAGCATTTGTGAATGACGTCGAAAAATACTTCGAGCGGGGGTGGTTCCATCCCGGGATAGCTGCTCGGAAACCCGCCACCGACGTCCACGACGTCGACCGTAACACCGGCGTCGACAATGGCCGCGCGAACGCGCTGCATCGCATCCGAATAAGCGGCTGGCGACATCGCCTGGCTGCCGACATGGAAACATATGCCGAGCGCGTCGGCCAGCTGACGTGTTGCAATGAGAAGCTGGCGGACTTCAAGCGGTTCAGCACCAAATTTTGAAGCAAGGCTAAGCTTTGAATGTTCCGACGACACGCGCAAGCGCACACATAACGTCAAATCTGATGCGCCACGGGTCGCACGCTCGATCTTTTCAAGCTCTTCCATCGTATCGAGCGAAAAGGTGCGAACGCCATGTTCGAAATATGCCTCCGTAATCGCTTCCTCGGCCTTGACGGGGTGCATGAAGCACAGTGTCGCCTCTGGCACCGTGCGCGCGACTAGACGCACCTCGGCAATTGACGCGACGTCGTAGTGGGTAATCCCGCTTTCCCACAGGATCTTTAGCAAATCAGGGGAAGGATTGGCCTTGACGGCATAGATCGACCGCCCCGGAAACTTCTCGACAAAGAAGCGGGCAGCACGCGATGCGGCGTGCGGACGAATGAGCGTTACCGGCTGGACCGGCTTAAGGGCAGTCGCTAGCCCCAGCGCGCTATGAAAATTGTGCAATTCAAGGGACCTCCAAATGGCTTTCGCCGGTCGTTGAGCTGCCTTGCGGTTGGAAGTCCCATGGGGCAGCAGGAAGCGCGCACTTATGGGGCACGCTGGTTGATGTAAAGTGTAATATATAGCGTTCGTCGCAAAATCGTCACATTTAAGGAAAAAGATGCGCAAACCAACGGTAAAGGGTGTGGATAACGCGGCAAAAGCGGTCGCATCGATCCTGCCGCCGACGCCCCTGATCGAACTGGAAATAAACGGCGTCACTGTCTTTGCCAAAGCCGAATCGCTGCAACCGGTCGGTGCATTCAAAATACGCGGGGCGTGGCACCGCTTGTCGGCCATGACGACCGCCGAGCGTGCCAGCGGTGTTGTTGCATTCTCCTCGGGCAATCATGCGCAAGGCATTGCCTGGGCAGCGCAGCGCCTGGGCATCAACGCTACGATTGTCATGCCAGCGGACGCGCCGACCGCAAAGATCGAAGGCACGCGGTCGCTCGGTGCCGAGATCATCCTGTATGAGCGCCGGACAGAAAGCAGGGAAAAGATCGCTGCCGATCTTGCGGCAGTTCGTGGCGCGACGCTCGTCCCGAGTTTCGATGACCCATGGATTGTCGAAGGACAGGGCAGCGTTGGCACCGAAGCCATTGAGCAACTTGCAGCGCGCGGACTGCCGCCGCCCGATCTCGTTGTGGCGTGCTGTGGCGGCGGTGGGCTGGCCGCGGGGCTTACGCTTGCCTGTCCGACAGCGCGGATGATCATCGTCGAGCCGTTCGGATGGGATGACATGACGCGCTCGTTGGCTGCG
>JBGSMP010000206.1:0-7703 GCA_041740105.1 Sphingomonadaceae bacterium | reverse complement strand
TTCTTCACGTTGATGCCGCCCGCAACCGCACCGGCAAGGCGACCGACACCACCGAACAAGCCGCCGAGCGCACCAAGCGCTGCGCCTGCGCCGCCGCCGCCCGAATTGCGGTTGGCCGTCACGATGTTGGGTTCGAGATAGTAATCGGCGGTCTTGACCTGACCCTTGCCGAGGTTCGATCCGCGCTGCAGTTCGCCGTCGTCGGCCATGGCGCGCTCCATAGCGCGGCTCTGCATCGCACGCCCACGGTTGACGAGGCCGAAGCAGCCTGATTGCTGGACAAAGACCTTCAGGATGTTTTCGGGACTGCCCAGATTATAGTCGCGCCACCACTGCGTATCGGGCTCGACGATGGCAACGGTGCCGATGCGCTTGGCGCAGCGCGGGATCTGCGCTTCGCCTTTGCTTTGGGCCTGTTTGCCTGACGATGCTTTCTTGTCGACCTGCGCAAAGGCAGGCGTGGCGAAGAGTGCGGTTGCGGCCGCGATGGATATGAACTGACGCATCTGAATTCCCCTCAAAAGCCACGTGTAACCTATCATGATCATCGCGCGACAACCGATGCGACCCGGCCTTAGGACCATCTAGCAGCGCGCAGGTTGCTCCGCTAGAGGCCGCATCATGACACCGCTCGACAAGATCCGTAATTTTTCCATCATCGCACATATCGACCATGGCAAATCGACGCTGGCGGATCGGCTGATCCAGACCACCGGGGGGCTGACGGCGCGGGAAATGTCGGCGCAAGTGCTTGATAACATGGACATCGAGAAAGAGCGCGGGATCACGATCAAGGCGCAGACAGTGCGGCTCGACTGGAAGGGGTATGAGCTCAACCTGATGGACACGCCGGGGCATGTCGACTTTGCCTATGAAGTGTCGCGCTCGCTGGCCGCATGCGAAGGTGCGCTGCTGGTGGTCGACGCCGCGCAAGGCGTGGAAGCGCAGACGCTCGCCAACGTGTATCAGTCGATCGAATATGATCATGAGATCATACCGGTCATCAACAAGATCGATCTGCCTGCCGCCGAACCCGACATGGTACGCAAGGAAATCGAAGACATTATCGGCCTCGATGCGTCGAATGCGATTTTGACCAGCGCGAAATCGGGGATCGGGATCGAAGCGGTGCTCGACGCCGTCATCGAGCGCATTCCCCCGCCCAAGGGCGACCGCGACGCACCGTTGAAGGCGATGCTCGTCGACAGCTGGTATGACCCGTATCTGGGTGTCGTCATCCTGATCCGTGTCATCGACGGGGTGATCCGCAAAGGCCAGGAAGTGAAGTTCATGGCAGCAGGGACGAGGCACCTCGTCGACCGTGTCGGGTGCATGCGGCCCAAGATGGAAATCCTGAGCGAAATCGCGGCCGGCGAAATCGGATTCATTACCGCGCAGATCAAGGAAGTCGCGCAAACGCGCGTCGGCGACACGATCACCGATGCAAAGCGGCCTGCACTTGAAGCGCTGCCGGGGTTCAAGGAAGTCCAGCCGGTCGTGTTCTGCGGGCTGTTTCCGGTCGATGCGGCGGACTTCGAGAAGCTGCGCGAAAGCATCAGCAAACTGCGGCTCAACGATGCGTCCTTCTCGTTCGAAACCGAAAGCAGCGCTGCACTTGGATTCGGGTTCCGCTGCGGGTTCCTCGGGCTGCTCCATCTCGAAATCATTCAGGAACGGTTGACGCGCGAATATGATCTTGACCTGATCACGACCGCGCCGTCGGTGGTTTACGACATCCATTTGCAGCATGCCGATCCCGCAGGCGTGAAAATCCTGCATCTCCACAATCCATCGGACATGCCCGACCCGAGCCGGATCGAAAGCATCGAGGAGCCGTGGATCGAAGCGACGATCTATGTCCCCGATGAGTATCTCGGCTCGATCCTGAAGCTGTGTCAAGACCGCCGCGGGATTCAGAAGAACCTGACGTATGTCGGCGGGCGTGCGCAAGTGACGTATGAATTGCCGCTCAACGAGGTGGTCTTCGATTTCTACGACCGGCTGAAATCGCTGTCGAAAGGTTATGCCAGCTTCGATTATCACCAGATCGGGCACAGGCTCGGCGACCTCGTGAAGATGAGCATCCTCGTCAACGAGGAGCCGGTCGATGCGCTGTCGATGATCGTGCATCGGGGAACGGCGGAAACGCGCGGGCGGGGCATGGTCGAACGGCTGAAAGACCTGATCCCGCGCCATTTGTTCAAGATCCCGGTGCAAGCCGCGATCGGTGGCAAGGTGATCGCCCGCGAAACGATTGCGGCCATGCGCAAGGACGTGACGGCCAAATGTTATGGCGGCGACGCGAGCCGGAAGAAAAAGCTGCTCGAAAAGCAGAAAAAGGGCAAAGCGCGGATGCGCGAATATGGGAATGTGAGCATACCGCAGGAAGCGTTTATTGCGGCGTTAAGGATGGGGGATGAGGGGTAGGGGTTGCGGCGGGTTTGTTGTGGAAAACGGACTTCGAGGTACCCCCGGGGTCGAACTTTTGCGGTTGCGTAGAAGTCGATTATTTATAACTATTTTGTCCGGGGGACATGATGATCGCAGAGAGCATAGCTTTGGTTGTGAGCGCCTTTCAGCCAGCACCTTGCGCGCTCAAGGGGGTTCCTGCCAGTTTTGAACAGGAGCAAGGCGTTCAATGCGGCTGGGTATCAGTGCCGCTGCGAGTTAGCGAGCCGAATGGCAGGTCCATCCGCTTGTGGACTGCGCGCATTCGCGGCGAGGGCCCAATGGTGAGCGACCCCGTTCTTTATATCAACGGGGGCCCAGGCATCGCAACAGTAGACGCCATACTTCCCTACCTGACTGAGAGTAAGACAATCGGACTGCTTCGCCAGGGGCGGGATGTCATCCTCTTTGATCAGCGAGGGTCTGGCAGATCAGAGGAAGCGCTCTGTCCGTCGCTGGGCAAAAGCCTCAACGCGATCGAAGCGGCGGGACTTAATGTGGTCGAAGAAGAAGAAAGAAGTCGTGCTGAGTTTGTTAAGTGCAGAGCGGAAATGGAGCGGAAGGGCCAAGATCATAGCGCTTATACGACCGCAGCAACCGTCGGCGATATGGAAGTACTTCGCGCCGCTTTCCAGGTCACTCGCTGGAACCTTGCATCGATCTCTTACGGCAGCCTGGTGGCGCTCCATGCCATGCGAACGACCCCCGGGCCTATTCGTTCAGTAATTCTCAATTCACCGTACCCGCCCAATAGTGTCACTTGGGCCGAGCAAGCGTCGGCTGCCGCCGCTGCCTATGTTTCGATCGACCGGGAATGTGCGACCCAGCCGCTTTGTAAACAGCGTTTTGGCGCCATCATACCAAAGCTCGAGTCGACGCTTGCCCGGCTCGATAAATTGCCATTGCAAGACGGTGACAAGCGGATCACCGGTCGGCAGTTCGCCTCGGCGCTCTGGCCGATGGCCGTGCGTTCTAGCTCTGTCCGTTTCGTCCCGCTCGCGATCGATCGCGCCCACACTGGCGACGGTGCAATGATCAAGAAAATGGTGGCCAAGTTCGCGGGGGGAGACAGCTTCGGTGATTATTCTCCTGCTCAAGCGTTTGCTATTAGCTGCCACGAGTCGGGCATAACGACTGAATGGTACAAGCGTGCCCGCGCGCTCTACCCTGCACTAGTGTCCGACGCACCCGCCGACAGTTGGGACCAAATGTGTGCGAGCTACCGCCCTGGCTTTGCCGACCCATCGTTCTTTGCGCCCGTTGCGAGCGATATTCCGACCTTGATATTCGCTGGATCCCTGGACCCTGCCACACCAGTGGTCGACGCGTATCAGGCGCTGCGCTTCTTGACACGGGCGACACTCGTTGAGGTGCCGGGCACGGCGCATGGACCAATGTCGGTCGACGATTGCACTCGAGGCATAGCTACGGCCTTTCTCGCCAATCCGGCTGCACCCCCCGAAACCTCCTGTGTCTTGAAACGCGCGCCGATCGACTTCGCCACGAAGGGCCTCGACGAATTACTGACGCCATAGAATGTGGGTGAATGTCTGCAATGTTGTCGTTTGCCGCCTGTCCGCTAGTAATGATGGCTTAGCCGCCGGCCAAGCCCCAAGCGGCGTTTCATCAGCGAGCCTCTCGCACCGCCGATCGGTGGTGGCGAACCGTGTTACGACGTGGCACTGGTGATCGGCAATATCGGAAGATTGATTGTTGCATGACGTACGAGGCGGCAAAATTCATCCATGTCATGGGCGTGGTGATGTTACTTGGCAACGTGACCGCCACGGCGATCTGGAAGCTATTCGCAGATCGAACCGGTGATCCCAAAATCGTGAGCTTTGCTCAACGCCTGATCACCTTAACCGACTGGAGCCTGACCTTTTGGGGCGTCGTTCTGACCATCTGGGGCGGCTACGCCGCGGCCGCGATCGGCGGCCTCTATCTGTTCTCGGATAGGTGGCTGGTAATCGGTCAGCTCCTGTTTGTGCTGTCCGGTGCCTTGTGGCTCGGCATATTGGTGCCACTCCAGTTGCGTATGGCCAGAATGTCTCGGCAGTTCGAAAACGGTGCCCCGATCCCGCCAGCCTATGTTGCGGCAAGTCGGACATGGTTTATCGTCGGGATCATTTCGACAGTGCCGCTTCTTGCGGCGGTTTGGGTCATGATCGCCAAGCCCTCTTGACCACGAGCCCGCCCGCCCCACATTTGCGTCATTCCGGCGGTCACACCCTGCCGATGTGGAATAACGACATGACCGACATTCGACCTTTCGCAACGCTGGGGGCCGCCAATCATGGCTGGCTCGATGCGCACCATCATTTTTCTTTCGGCAATTACTATGATCCGGCGCGGATGGGCTGGGGGAGCATCCGCGTGTGGAACGACGACCTGATTGCGGCGCGGTCGGGCTTTCCGCCGCACGGGCACCGCGACATGGAAATCATCACTTATGTGCGCAACGGCGCGATCACGCATGAGGATTCGCTGGGCAACGAGGGGCGGACCGGCGCGGGCGACGTGCAGGTGATGAGCGCGGGAACGGGCGTGCAACATGCCGAATATAACCGCGAGGACGAAGCAACGACGCTGTTCCAGATCTGGATCGAACCACGCAGTGGCGGTGGCGCGCCGCGATGGGACATGAAGCCGTTTGCCAAGGATGATCGATCGGGCGCGTGGCAATTGCTGGCGAGTGGCTTTGGCGAACCCGACGCGCTTGAGATACGGACGGATGCGCGCATTTATGGTGCAGTGTTGAAGGCAGGCGAGACACTGACTTATGACATCGGCGCGGGGCGGCATGCCTACCTTGTGCCCGCGATCGGGCGGATCGACGTCAGCGGCACGGTTGCCGAAGCACGCGACGGCGTCGCACTCGGCGGCGGGGCCGTGACGATAACGGCGCTGGCCGACAGCGAAATCGTGATGGTGGACGCGGTTTAGCGCCTGCGCCTATAGCGCACCTTATGCTGCTTGCCGACTGTGTGCTCTTTATCGATGCCGAAGCGATGATCCTCGACAAGCCGGCGGGGCTGGCGGTCGATGCGCCGCGCGATGGGTCTTTGAGCGTGATGAACCATCTCGATTCGTTGCGCTTCGGCTTCGAGCGCTTGCCAGCAATCGTGCACCGGCTGGATCGGGACACGTCGGGGTGCCTGCTGTTGGCGCGCAATCCGAAGGCGCAGAAGAAGTTTTCGCAGACGTTCGAAGCAGGGACGGTCGAAAAAACCTATCTTGCTGTGCTCGCGGGCGTGCCGTCGGCACCCGGCGGGACGATCGATATGGCGCTGAACAAAGTCTCCACGCGTGAGGCGGGCTGGCGGATGATCGCTGAGCCCAAGGGGCAACGCGCGGTCACGCATTGGGAAACCGTGACCATCGGGGAGGGCAAAGCGCTGGTGCGCTTTCGGCCGGAAACGGGGCGGACGCACCAGTTGCGTGTCCATGCCGCGAGCGGGATCGGCATCGCGATTGCGGGTGATCCGGTTTACGGCGTGAAGGGCGCGAATATGCTGCTCCATGCCGAGACATTGTCGGTGCCGCGCGAGGGCAAGGGTCCGGCGATGGCCACCGCGCCACTGCCCGCGCATTTCCCTGAATGGGCGCGCAATGCCATCGGCTGAGTGGCCTGCTTTGCCCGAAGACGCGCTGGAAGAGCGGTTTCTGGCTGGCACGGGGCCGGGCGGGCAGAATGTGAACAAGGTAGCAACCGCAGTGCAGATGCGCCTCGACGTTTACGCCTTGCGGCTGGCGCCATCGGTTTATATGCGGCTGAAGGAACTGGCGGGAAGCCGCTGGACAAATGATGGCGAGATCGTGATCACGGCACGCGAATATCGCAGCCGCGAAGCCAATCGCGAGGAAGCCCGCGCACGGCTCGCCGAACTGGTCGGCAAGGCGCATCTGGCGCCAGTGCGTCGCGTGAAAACGCGACCGACCAAAAGCGCGCGTGAAAAGCGGATGGTCGGAAAAGCCGTCCGTTCGGACGTTAAAAAGGGGCGAGGGAAAGTGAGCTTCGACTGATGTTCGATTTCAAATCGAGTGCAACGACCAAGGCCGACCAATGGGCTGATGTTCTTTCGGCGGCGGGAGCCGTCATGGCGGGCGAACGCGATGCGGTCGCCAACATGGCCAATGTCGCCGCGATCCTGTTTCACGGGCTGCCCGATCTGAACTGGGCCGGATTTTATCGCATGGTGGACAGCGAATTGGTGCTGGGGCCGTTTCAAGGGAAAGCCGCGTGTATCCGGATACCGCTGGGCAAAGGCGTTTGCGGGACGGCGGCCGCGATCGGCGAGACGCAGCTTGTCGAGGATGTCCATGCCTTTGCCGGACATATTGCGTGCGACGCTGATTCACGGTCTGAACTGGTGGTGCCGATCATCGTCGAGGGCCGCATCATCGGCGTCATCGATCTGGACAGCCCGACGCCCGCGCGCTTCGATCGCGAAGATGCCACCGGATGCGAGACCCTCGCTGCATTGGTGGGTTCCAATTCGGGACGCGGGCTAAATCAACCAAACTAGTCTTAATGCCGCAGTAATGCTAAAAACCGCCTAGAAACAGTGCTCTCAACGGGGCTGTGTTCGGATTGCCATCGGGGAATATTTACCATGCGGAGCATTGGATTAACGAGCGTTGCGCTGGCCACCCTGATCATTGCACAGCCTGCTTTTGCGCAGCCCGACTCGAGGATCGGCGCACCCCCATTGAACCCGCCGCCAATCGTGGGATCGACCGGCACAGCCGATCAACGCAGCGCGATTTTAGAGCCCGACTCCGGATCGACGGGCACCGCCGACCAGCGCCGATCGGCGATAATGCCCAGCTCGGGATCGACCGGCACCGCCGATCAGCGCTCGACCGTAATGTCCGAAGAGATAGCGCCGATGATGGGCTCAGCACCACGTCGCGCGGTCCGGCGCCTGACACATTTGCGCCCGTCTTATGGATTTCAATTGCCGCACGAATGGATGTCGGACGAATATGCTGTCGACTACCGGCAATATCGGCTTGATCGCCCGGCGCGCGGCTTTGGCTGGTCGCGCTATTATGACGACATCGTTCTGACCGATCAGTGGGGCCGCGTTTATGACGTCGCAGGCGGCTATGATCGCGGAGACGGCTATCGCGATCGCGACACGGACGGACTGACGGGCGGTGTTGCAGGCGCGGCGGTTGGCGCAGTGGCAGGCAATGTCATTGCCGGCGCTGGGAGCCGTCTCGCCGGATCGCTTATCGGCGGCGGCGTC
>JBGSMP010000169.1:0-6640 GCA_041740105.1 Sphingomonadaceae bacterium | reverse complement strand
GCAGGCCGGAGCCGATCAGGGATTGGGTGCGGGCAGCGAAACAGCGGCACCGGTGGAAGGCGATGCGCTTGTTCGCGCAGCACTTGACCGCGCGCGCGCGCTCCATTCGGGGCGGATCGACACGGCAGATTTTCTGGAGGTCTGGGCGTTGCGGCCCGCTGCCTATGATCCGCTGCCCGCTTTTGCCCAAGCGGTTGCCGCCGATCGATTGGCGCAATGGGCGACGGCGCTGACGCCACCCTATGCGGGATATGAAGCATTGCGCAAAGGCCTCGCCACTTACGAAGCGCTGCGCGATGCTGGCGGCTGGCCGACACTGACGGCTAAATCACCGTCCGATCTCGTCCGTGCGCGCCTGTCGCTCGAAGACAAAAGCGTGACCCGCGCAGAGACACTGGCCGTCATTATTCAACGTGCCCAGCGCCGCTATGGCCTCAACCCGACCGGCGTGTTGGATACGCGGACGCTTGCGTCGCTGAACGTCCCTGTCGGGGACCGGATCGGTGCGATCATGGCGAATATGGAGCGCTGGCGCTGGCTGCCGCGCGAACTGCCGGTCAATCGCGTTCAGGTGAATATCGCCGCCGCCGTGCTGACGGCATTCGAGGGCGATGCACCAGTCGCATCGATGCGCGCAGTAACCGGCAGCCCCGGCGGCAACGAGACGCCGATGCTGACGTCGAGTATCCACAGCATCGTCATCAATCCACCGTGGAACGTACCGTCATCGATCGCCAAGAAAGAGTTGTGGCCAAAGGGTCGCGCGGCGCTGCTGGCACAAGGCTATAAAATCGTCGGCACGCCTGAGACCGGCGAACGCATTGTCCAGCCTGCGGGTCCCAAAAGCGCGCTGGGGCGGCTGAAATTCGATTTCGACAATCCGTTTGCAGTGTATCTGCATGACACGCCGTTGCGCGCAAAGTTCACGAGCTTCGACCGGCTGGCGAGCCACGGCTGCGTCCGCCTCGAAAAGCCGGTGCCGCTGGCCGCCATGATGCTCGGCAAAAATCCCGTCTGGGCAGGGGCCGCCGTGCAAACCGCAATCGATACCGGCAAAACGCAGCGCGTCGCTCTTCCCGAGCGCGTGGCGGTTTACCTGCTTTACTGGACGGCGTTTGCCAGTGCCAATGGCACGGTGAACTTCCGCGACGATCCCTATCGCTGGGATAAATTGCTGGCGGGCAAGATTGATGCGGCCTCGCGCCGTGCCGCGGCCGTCGTAACCGCTTCGAAAGGACAATGAGACCCATGCGCATTCAAGTTCGGGTTACGGGCGCTATCGTGATCGCCGCAATGCTCGGCCTCGCCGCGTGCAACCGATCGCCGGAACCGATCGCGGACCCGCTTGCTGACAATCTGGTGACCGAAGTGCCGATCGACGATATGGCTCCCGTCAACAGCGCTGACGTTCCATCCGTCGATAATGCGATGCTCAATATGACAAATACCGTTGCCCCGCCTGAATTTTCCGATACCGAGCAGATGCGCGACGACGCGGATGCAACAGGCCTGACTGCGCGCTTGCCGAGCGAAGAACCGGCCAACGAAACGCAACCGGCGCAATAAGTCTGTGTTAGAGGAACGTTCAGGACGAAACGCTACACAATGATAATGGATCGACGCACCTTTTCGACACTGGCCGTTGCTGGCTTTGGCCTCGCCGCGCTGCCCAGTGGCGTTGCCAAGGCAATTGCGCCGGTCGCACCGAAGCTCGCCAACAGCGACATGCTTGCGCGTGCCAAGGCAGCGCTCGACCGCCACAAAGCGTTCATTCCGTTACGCGACCGTGTCGCGCTTGCCGATTTCAGCGTGGCGTCGAGCGGCCTTCGCTTTCATATCGTTGATCTGATCAGCGGGCAGGTAAATTCCTACCTCGTCGCGCATGGCCGCGGGTCGGACCCCGAACATTCGGGCTGGCTGCAGCGTTTTTCAAACGAACCGAACTCGCTGGCGACGTCGGACGGTGCTTATCTCACCGGCCAGATTTACGAAGGGATGCATGGCCAGTCGATGCGCCTGCTCGGCCTCGACCCCGCAAACAGCAATGCCGAGCCTCGCGCGATCGTCGTCCACGGCGCGGATTATGTCAGCGAAGACCATATCGCAAAATGGGGCAAGGCCGGCCGCAGCGAGGGCTGTTTTGCGGTGGCGCGCCATATGATCCCGCAGGTTCTGGGTATGCTGGGCCCCAACCGGATGCTGTTTGCCGACAAGATTTAACGCAGTTTGCTGACTTTCAGCCCGTCGAGCTTGGCGCGCGCCTGCACCGATTCCTCGCTTCGCGTCATCGCTTTGGCGATTGCTTTCAACGACATGGATTTGGCGGCAAGCCGGTGAAGCTTCTGAATTTCGTCCGACGTCCACGGCTGGCGATGGCGTTCAAAGCGTTCGGACATTTCCGCATTCCTTGACCAAGTTACTTGGTCAAGCTAATTTGCACAAATGACCAAACACTTCAACGTGGGCGAAGCAAAGGCGCAGCTGTCAAAGTTGATCGACGCTGCTGTGCGCGGCGAGGACGTGGTAATCGATCATGCCGGAAAACCGCGCGTCCGGCTGGTTCCGACCGAGGCCGCGCTTAGCGAAGAGGCGGAAAAGATCGCAGCGAAACGCGCGGCTGCTTTTGGCATGTGGAAAGACAAGTTCGAGGGGTGGGATACTAACATCGGCCCATCAATGACCGACGACGAAGTCGAAGAACGCTGGCAACGCAAATTTGGCCCTGCTGCTTGATACCCAGATTCTGGTTTGGATGGGAAGCGGAGACCCGCGCCTGTCCCAGCGTGCGCGCTCAGCAATGCAAACGCAGGGCGAAAACCTGATCGTTAGCGCTGTTGTTGCGTGGGAATTCATCGATCTTCAACTTCGCGGGCGCTTTCCCGATGGCGTCAATCTAGATGATCTGGTTTCGAGCTTCGCATTACAGATTGTCGATTTTCCAGCGAGGGCGTGGACGCTGGCCGCGGGTCTGCCCGATATCCATAAAGATCCGGTGGACCGCATGGTCGTCGCTCATGCGATTCATGATGACCATATATTGGTATCGGCCGACGCAAACATCCAGCGATACCCCGTCAAGACGCTCTGGTAGCGCACCACCGCGTCGGCTATCCCCTGCCCAGTATGTCCAGCAACCACCTCTATCTCGTCGATGGCTCCGGTTATATTTTCCGCGCGTACCACCGCTTGCCACCGCTGACCAATATCCATGGTGACCCTGTCGGCGCCGTATATGGCTATACGACCATGTTGTGGAAACTGGCCGAAGCGCTACACAAGGCGGACGGCCCGACGCATATGGCGGTCATCCTCGACAAATCATCGAAGACGTTCCGCAACGATCTTTACGACAAATATAAGGCCCAGCGACCGCCGCCGCCCGAAGATCTGGTTCCCCAATTCCCGATGATCCGCGATGCCACGCGCGCGTTTTCGCTGCCCTGCATCGAGACCGAAGGGCTGGAGGCCGATGACATCATTGCCTGTTATGCCAAGGCAGCGCTGGCGCAAGGCTGGCAGGTCACGATCGTGTCGTCCGACAAGGATTTGATGCAACTGATCCAGCCGGGTCTCGATCTGTATGACACGATGAACAACCGGCGGCTGAATGCGCCCGAAGTGTTCGAAAAATTCGGTGTCGAACCAACCCAGCTCGGCGATGTCCTCGCGCTGATGGGTGACACGGTCGACAATGTGCCCGGCGTTCCCGGCGTCGGTCCCAAGACTGCAGCCAAGCTGATTATCGAGCATGGCGATCTCGAAGCCGTGCTTGGCGCTGCGCCTGCCATGAAGCCCGGCAAGTTGCGGGACAATCTGATCGAACATGCCGACATGGCGCGGCTGTCGCGCGTGCTGGTCACACTGAAAGACGACTGCGATTTGCCCGAGCCGCTCGACAGCATGCTCCTGCAAGGCATTCCCGAAGCGCCCCTGCGTGCGTTTCTCGAATATCACGGCTTTCGTTCGCTGCTGACCAAATTGGGCGGGGGTCCTGCGACTGCAAACCCTTCAGCCACGCCCGTGCCGACGGCCGCTGTCCCCGACATCCCCTTCGATCTCGATGCCTATGAATGCGTGACCACGCTCGCAGCGCTCGACCGCTGGATTGCCGAGGCGACAGCGGCGGGCGTCGTTGCTGTCGATACCGAGACCGATGGCCTCGACGCGACGCAAGCGCGGATCATCGGGTTCAGCCTCTCCACTGCCCCCGGCAAAGCCTGCTATGTCCCACTGGCGCACGGCGGGACCGATTTGCTGGCCGAGAAGCCCGAACAGATTGACGCTGGTGCCGCGCTCGACCGGTTGCGCGCCCTGATGGCCGATCCGTCGGTGCTCAAAATCGGTCAGAACCTCAAATATGACATGACGATACTGGCGCGCCACGACGTCGTCATTACGCCGTTCGATGACACGCTGGTGCTAAGCTTCGCGCTCGATGCGGGGCGCAACAACCACGGCATGGACGAACTGGCGCAGCTCCACCTCGGTCACAGCTGCATTGCCTACAAGGATGTCTGCGGATCGGGCAAAAACCAGCTGACGTTCGCGCAAGTCCCGCTGCGCGATGCCACGCGCTATGCCGCCGAAGACGCCGACGTCACGCTGCGGCTGTGGCAAAAGCTGAAACCGCGGCTGTCGCCCGAAGCTGTGACCAGCGTCTATGAGCGAGTCGATCGCCCGCTGGTCCCCGTCATTGCCGCGATGGAGCGCGAAGGCGTGAAGGTCGATCGCGAACACCTTGCGCGATTGTCGTCCGAATTTGCCCATCAGATGGGCGCGCTCGAGGCCGAGCTGCACGACATGGCCGGACAGCCGTTCGCCATCGGCAGCCCGCAGCAACTCGGCGCGATCCTGTTCGACAAAATGGGGCTGAAAGGCGGGCGCAAGGGCAAGACCGGTGCCTATTCGACTGACGCCGCCGAACTCGAAAAGCTCGCCGGGCAAGGTGTGCCGATTGCACAAAAGGTGCTCGACTGGCGGCAGGTCGCCAAGCTTAAATCGACCTATACCGATGCGCTGCAGCAGCAGATCAATCCGGAAACAGGCCGCGTCCATACAAGTTACAGCTTGATCGGCGCGCAGACCGGGCGACTGTCATCGAACGATCCCAATTTGCAGAATATCCCGATCCGCACGGAAAACGGCCGCCGCATCCGCGAAGCCTTCATCGCTGAGCCGGGCAATGTCCTGCTGAGTGCCGACTATTCGCAGATCGAACTGCGCCTTGCTGCCCATATGGCCGATGTGCCTGCGCTGAAGGCCGCGTTTGCCAATGGCGACGACATTCACAGCCTGACCGCCATGGAGCTGTTCGGCGAGGTCAATCGCGACACGCGCGGCCGCGCCAAGACGATCAACTTCTCGATCCTCTACGGCATTTCGCGCTGGGGCCTTGCCGGCCGGATGGGGACGACTGCCGACGAGGCACAAGCGCTGATCGACCGTTATTTCGAGCGCTTTCCCGGCATCAACCGCTACATCGCCGAAACGCTCGAACAGGTTCGCGAAACCGGTTTCACGCGCACGTTGTTCGGGCGCAAAGTGCATTTCACGCGGATCAAGTCGCCCAATCAGTCTGAACGGCAAGGCAGCGAGCGCGCCGCGATCAATGCGCCAATCCAGGGAACGTGCGCCGACATCATCAAGCGCGCGATGGTGCGGATGCTGCCTGCGCTCGACGCTGCTGGGTTGCCGAAGGTCCGCATGCTGCTGCAAGTGCACGATGAACTCGTCTTTGAACTGCCCGAGCCCGACGTCGACGCCGCGAGTGCCGTCATCCGGCATGTCATGGCGACAGCTGCCGAGCCGCTGGTCAAGCTCGACGTGCCGCTCGATGTCGAGATCGGCACGGGGCTGAGCTGGGGCACAGCGCATTGAGCAGTTCAGCGTCCGACCTTGCGGCATTGGCAAAGGGCGGGCGGACCAATGTGTTCGGTTTCATGCTGCGCCTCGCCGCACGTGTGCCGTTCCTTTTTATTGCTGGACGGATTTACGGGCCCGAAGCGCTGGGGCGGATGGCCTATGCGGTTCTCGTCATTGAATTTGCGGCACAACTGGCGACGCTCGGGCTGAAGCGCGGGCTGGCGCTCCAGCTGACGAATGATCCGCGCGGCGCGGGGCATGTCGTGTGGGATGCGCTGCTGCTCGTTCTCGGCGCATCGGTATTGTTGACCGTGCCGCTGTTGCTGTTTCCGCAAGCAATGTTCCCGAACAGCAGCCCGACCGGGTTCGACAATCTGTTGCCGCTGGTCATCTTCATGGTTGCCGCAACCGATGTGATGCTGGCCGCGCTTGCCTATCGCTTCAATGTCGCGGCAAGCGTGACCGCGCGGGCCATTGTCGAGCCGTGGACGATCAGCATTGCCGCGCTTGCCCTGTCTTGGTGGTCGATCCGCGACGGGCTTTTGACGGCCTATGCGCTGTCGATGGGTGCTGCCTTTGTCGCCGCGCTGATCCCCTTTGTCCGCATGTATAAGTGGCCGGGCGTTTGGCGGCCGGCCCGCGTAAACCTCATCCCGCTGGCGCGCCGCAATCTGCCGCTGGCGGCGGCTGACGCCATCGAATGGGGATCGCGGCGGATCGATCTCGCAATTCTTGGCCTGTTTGTGTCGCCCGCGGCTGTCGGCATTTATTATGTCGC
>JBGSMP010000117.1:0-3048 GCA_041740105.1 Sphingomonadaceae bacterium | reverse complement strand
CACCGCGCCAGCGGGGGCCGACGGTGCCGCCGGATCACCGGAAAGAGGCACCACAGGCGCAACCGGCACAGGCTTTTTCGCAAGCGATGTGTCGATCGTCGTCGGCGCTGCATTTTGCGTGGCGAGGACGGCAAGCGCGATCGATAATGAAACGAATGTAACCGCCAATATGCCGGTCGCGCGCGTCAGAAAATTTGCGGCGCCACGCGCCGACATGAGGCCGGTCGGGCTGCCTCCCATGCCGAGCCCGCCACCTTCGGATTGCTGCATCAGGATCACCCCGACGAGGCTGGCGGCAATCAAGGCCTGGACGACGAGCAGAAACGTAAACATGGTGGCGGACAATCATTCGATTTGCAGGATTGCTGGGGCGAGTAGCGCCGAAATCGCAAATTTACAACAGCGCCGCATCGCGCATCGCGCGCGCCGTGCGGATACCCATCAGCAGACCGATCGAGATCGCGACAACAATGATCGTGTCGATCAGACCGAAATTGCCTGTTCCCTCCATCGCCAAAATGACCCGCTTGGCGACTTCGACGATCAGGGCGATCATCAGGACAGGCCCCGCAATCCACCCCCGGTTCGTGTGAAATCGCCACGCCGTCAACAGGCCGAGCGCGACCAGCAGACCAGCCACGATCATCTCGATAGGGTTAGTAGACGCCACGGCCGCTACGCCAAGCCATGCGGCGAAACCCATTGCGCCGAACATGCCCGGTGGCGAAGCCTTTACCGGACTCGCACCGCTCCCTGACGTCACGCCTTCAGGCCGCTTCGATGATCGGCACGAAATCGGCTGCGGTCAGGCTTGCGCCACCGACCAATGCACCGTCGACATTTTCAACGTGAAGCAGTTCGGCTGCGTTCGAGCCCTTCACCGAGCCACCGTAAAGGATGCGCACACCTTTGCCCACAATGTCGCGGATCGCCGCGTGAATTTCGGCGATATCGCTGGCAGTCGGCGTCCGGCCCGTGCCGATCGCCCAAACCGGTTCATAGGCAACCACCATCTTGTCGAGCATGCCCGGCAACGATCCAGCCAACTGCCGTTTGACGACAGCCACAGCGTCGCCGGTGTCGCGCTCAATCAATGTTTCGCCGACACAGACGATGGCTGTCATACCGGCGGCAATCGCGGCTTCGGCTTTGGCGCGCACATCGGCGTCGGTTTCGCCATTGTCGATGCGCCGCTCGCTATGCCCGACAATGCAATAGGTCGCGCCCGCCTCGACGAGCATGTCCGCCGCGATACAGCCGGTGTGCGCGCCCGATGGCTTGGCGTGGCAATCCTGCGCACCGATTGGCACGCCACGGCCACATGCCGCAGCGATCAGCGTGAACGGTGGGCAGATAACCACGTCGACGGCGAGCGGCATCGACGCCGCCGCGATCACGTCGATTTCGCCGAGAGCAGCGACACTGCCGTTCATTTTCCAGTTACCGGCGATGAGCTTGCGTGTCGTCATGCCCCCGCTCTATGGGGGCCACAGTCATTGCTCAAGGCCGGATCGCCGAACCCATGCTTACTTTCTTTCGGAATTTTGCGAAAAGCCCGCTGGGATTGGGAGTTTTCGCACTCGTCATCATCGCATTCATCGTCACGCTTTATGACAGCAACACGATGTTCGGCGGCGGCGGTGGCACCGGTGGCGCGATCGCCAAGGTCGGCGATATGACTGTTGGGGAAACCGAAGCGCTGCGGCGGACGCAATCCCAACTCGAAGGCGCGCGGCAGGAGAAGCCCGAGCTCGATATGGCCGCCTTCGTGAAGGAGGGTGGTGCCGACCGGACGATCGAACAGATGATCAACGGTCGCGCATTCGAACTGTTTGCTGTAAATAATGGCCTCATCGCCAGCCGCAAGCTCGTCGACGGCGCGATCGCCAGCATTCCCGCGTTCAACGGCCCGAACGGGCAGTTCGACCGCACGACGTTTCTCAACATATTGTCGCAACGCCGCATCCCCGAAACGCAACTACGCGAGGATTTCGGGCGCGAAGCGCTCACCAAGATGCTCTTGATCCCGGTCGCGGGTGGGGCGCGCGCGCCGACGACATTGGTTCAGCCCTATGCAAGTATGTTGCTCGAGACGCGTCAGGGACAAATCGGCGTTGTCCCCACAGCCGCTTTTGCATCGAACGCACCGCTCCCCGAAACCGAAGTGAGCGATTTCTACAAGCGTAACATCGCTCGTTACACGGCGCCCGAACGGCGGACGATCAAACTTGCGCAGTTCGACCGTACGCGCTTTGCGGCAAGTGCAGCGCCGTCCGACGCTGAAATAGCCGCCGCATATAAAGCGGCGGCAGCGAAATATGCTGGACGCGAAATTCGCGGCTTCACGCAAATTATTGCCCAGAAACAGAGTGATGCCGAAGCCGTCCTTGCCAAGGTTCGAAGCGGAACGCCAATGGACGAAGCCGCGAAAGCACTCGGTCTCGAAGCGTTGGCCGTCCAAGCGAGCGATAAAGCCGCTTTGGCAAAACTCACCGGTCCGCGTGTCGCCGACGCTGCGTTCGCTGCGCCCAAGGGGGGCTTTGCAGCACTGGCACAATCTGGTCTCGGTTTTCATATCGTGCGCGTTGACACCCTTACTTTGATCGCTGCGCAACCGCTGGCTGCGGTGCGCGGTGAACTAGTTGCCGAGCTGTCGAAAGTGAAGACCGACGAAGCGCTCGCCGATTTTGTGACCAAAGTCGAAGAAGATATCAGCGGCGGTGCGACATTCGATGATGTTGCCAAAAAATATGCGCTTTCCACGACATCGACGCCCGCGATTACGGCCAGCGGGGTCGCGCCCGACGTGCAGGGCTTTACGCTTCCGCCTGAACTACAGCCCATCCTTCGCGACGCCTTTCAGGCCGACAGTGCCGATGATCCCCAGATTTCCTCGATCGGCAATGGCAGGGCCTATGTGCTGTACCATATGGACCGCATTATCCCGTCTGCGGCCAAGCCATTGAACGATATGCGCAATCAGGTCATGGCCGATGCGCTGATTGCCAAAGCAGGCAGCGCGGCCCGTCGCGTCGCCGACGGCATCGC
>JBGSMP010000111.1:0-16042 GCA_041740105.1 Sphingomonadaceae bacterium | reverse complement strand
GCGATGCCTCGGACGACATCAAACCCGTCATCCCGGCGGGTGCAAGCGACACGGCGGCACTCGATGCCGTATTCGAAGTCATCGCGCGCAGCGGCCGCGACGCGCCGACCGCCAAGACCATGCTGGTGCCCGAAGCGTGGCAGGAAAAGCCCGACATGCCGCCCGAACACAGCGCCATGTATGCCTATCTCGCCAGCGTCATGGAGCCGTGGGACGGCCCTGCTGCGCTTGCCATGACCGATGGCCGCTGGGCCGTGGCGGGCATGGACCGAAATGCGCTGCGCCCGTTGCGCTACACGCTGACCAACGACGATCTTCTGATCGTGGGTTCCGAAACCGGCATGGTTGTGGTGCCCGAAGCCACCGTCCTCAAAAAGGGCGCGCTTGGGCCGGGGCAGATGATCGCAGTCGATCTGCACGAAGGCAAACTCTATCAGGATCGCGCGATCAAGGACCGGCTTGCTGCCGAAGCGCCCTATCGCGACATGGTCGGTGACTTCCTGACGCTCGAAGACCTGCCTTACACAGAAAATGCGCCAGCCTATTTCCCGCGCGCCGAACTCATCCGACGTCAGGTTGCGGCGGGGCAGACGATGGAGGACATGGAACTGATCCTGTCGCCGATGGTCGAAGAGGGCAAGGAAGCCATCGGCAGCATGGGCGACGATACGCCGCTTGCCGTGGTGTCGGACAATCCGCGCCTGATCAGCCAGTTTTTCCGCCAGAATTTCAGCCAGGTCACCAACCCGCCGATCGATTCGTTGCGGGAGCGGCAGGTGATGTCGCTCAAAACGCGCTTCGGCAATCTCGCCAACATCCTCGATCAGGATTCGGGGCGCGACCGCGTGCTCGTGCTCGATACGCCGGTGTTGACGAACAGCGACTGGCATCGTTTGAAAGCGCATTTCGGGGCTGCCGCCGCCGAAATCGACTGCACATTCGAAATGGGCTCGGGCGCAGACGGCTTGCGCGCGGCGATCGCAAACATCCGCGCCGAGGCCGAACAGGCAATCCGCGAAGGGCGCAGCGAGCTGTTCCTGACCGACGAGCATGTTGCCGAAAACCGGATCGCGATTCCCATGGTCCTCGCGGCAGCGGCGGTCCACACGCATCTCGTGCGCAAAGGACTGCGCTCATACGCGAGCGTCAACGTCCGCGCGGCCGAGTGCCTCGACACGCATTATTATGCGGTGCTGATCGGGATCGGCGCAACGACCGTGAATGCTTATCTGTCCGAAGCGGCCATCGCCGATCGCCAGTCGCGCGGGCTGTTCGGTGCGATGTCGCTCGATCAGTGCATCGCCCGCCACAAGACCGCCATCGGCGACGGTTTGCTCAAGATCATGTCGAAAATGGGGATCGCGGTCATTTCCAGTTATCGCGGCGGCTATAATTTCGAAGCAGTTGGCCTCAGCCGCGCGCTGGTCAACGATCTGTTCCCCGGCATGCCCGCCAAGATTTCAGGTGAAGGCTATGTCTCGCTCTATCAGAATGCATCCGAGCGCCATGAAGCGGCGTTCGACAAGGCGGTCGCGACGCTGCCCATCGGCGGCTTCTATCGCCAGCGCGCGGGCGGCGAACCGCATGCCTATTCGGCGCAGCTGATGCATCTGCTGCAAACGGCGGTCGGCACCGACAGCTATTCGACCTATCTGCAATTTGCGCGCGGCGTCCGCGATCTGCCGCCGGTCTATCTGCGCGATCTGCTCGAATTCAACTATGCCAAGGACGCGGTCAGCATCGACAGCGTCGAAGCGATCACCGAAATCCGCAAGCGTTTCGTGACACCGGGCATGTCATTGGGCGCGCTCAGCCCCGAAGCACACGAAACGCTCGCCATCGCGATGAACCGGATTGGCGCAAAAGCCGTATCGGGGGAAGGCGGCGAGGATTCGCTGCGTTTCAAGCCCTATGCGAACGGCGACAATGCCAATTCGTCGATCAAGCAAATCGCGAGCGGGCGTTTCGGCGTGACGGCGGAATATCTGGGCGCGGCCGAGGAAATCGAGATCAAGGTCGCACAAGGCGCAAAGCCCGGCGAGGGCGGGCAGCTGCCCGGTTTCAAAGTCACCGAATTCATTGCCAAGCTGCGCCACGCGACACCGGGCGTCTCGCTGATTTCGCCACCGCCGCATCATGACATTTACTCGATCGAGGATCTCGCGCAGCTCATTTATGACCTGAAACAGATCAATCCGCGCGCCCGCGTCTGCGTCAAACTCGTCAGCTCGGCGGGCATTGGCACCGTCGCAGCGGGCGTCGCCAAGGCACATGCCGACGTCATCCTGATCGCGGGCAACACCGGCGGGACAGGCGCATCGCCCCAGACGAGCATCAAATATGCCGGAACGCCGTGGGAAATGGGCCTATCCGAAGTCAATCAGGTGCTGACGCTCAACGGCCTGCGCCACAAAGTGAAACTGCGCACCGACGGCGGCCTGAAGACCGGGCGCGACATCGTGATTGCCGCGATCCTCGGGGCGGAAGAATTCGGCATCGGCACGCTTTCGCTCGTGGCGATGGGCTGCATCATGGTTCGCCAGTGCCATTCGAACACCTGCCCTGTCGGCGTCTGCACGCAGGACGACCGTCTGCGCGAGAAGTTCGGTGGCACACCCGAAAAAGTCATCAACCTGATGACGTTCATTGCCGAGGAAGTCCGCGAAATTCGTGCGCGGCTCGGGTGCAAATCATTGGACGACGTCATCGGCCGCACCGAGCTCCTCCGCCAGGTCAGCCGCGGCGCCGAACATCTCGACGATCTCGACCTCAACCCGATCCTCGCCAAGGTCGACGCGGATGACGATAAACGCAGATTCAACGTCGAGGGCGGGCGGAATCCCGTCCCCGATAGTCTCGACGCGCAAATCCTCCACGACGCCAAACCGGTGTTCGAGCGGCGCGAGAAAATGCAGCTGACTTATACCGTGCGCAACACGCATCGTGCGGTCGGCACGCGACTCTCTGCGGAGATCACTGCGAAATATGGCATGAGCGCGCTCAACGATGGCCATGTGCATGTCCGCCTGCGCGGCTCGGCGGGGCAGTCGTTGGGTGCTTTCCTGTGCAAGGGGATCACGCTCGAAGTCTTCGGCGATTCGAACGATTATGTCGGCAAGGGGCTTTCGGGTGGCATCATTGCCGTGCGCCCGATGGTGTCGTCGCCGCTCGAAAGTCAGCACAACACGATCATCGGCAACACCGTGCTTTACGGTGCGACGTCGGGCAAACTGTTCGCCGCCGGCCGCGCAGGCGAACGCTTTGCCGTGCGCAATTCGGGTGCCGATGTCGTCGTCGAAGGCTGCGGCGCGAACGGTTGCGAATATATGACCGGCGGCACCGCAATCATCCTCGGCGAAGTTGGCGACAATTTCGGCGCGGGGATGTCGGGCGGCATGGCCTTCGTGCTCGACACGGAGGATAATTTCACACGGCGTGCGAACCCGGACAGCATCGTCTGGCAGCGACTGGCGTCAAGCCATTGGGAAACCAAAGCCCGCGCGCTGATCGCCGAACATGCCGTTGCGACCGACAGCAAATGGTCGAACGCTGTCCTCGACGACTGGGACCGGTGGCGGGGAAAATTCTGGCAGGTTTGTCCCAAGGAAATGCTGTCGCGCCTCGTCGCGCCGCTCGATGACACGCACGCGCTGATCGCCGCAGAATAGCGATTTGCCGATACGCATTCAGCTTGGCGAAAGCACACCGCGACCACAATCACTATTTTTTCTAGCCCAAGACGGAGATTCGACCATGCGCCACGTTATTGCCGCTGCGGCCCTGCTCCTTGTCCACACATCGCCCGCGATGGCTGCGTCACGCAGTTCGGAAGACGCCGAAATGGCGCGCATGGCTGACAAGCTCAATGATCCACTCACGCAATCGGCGGTGTCGGGCATGGTGATCGCGATGGCCGACATGGTCATGGATTTGCGCGTCGATAAGCTTCGTGCGGCGATCGCGCGGATCGATCCGCAAGCGCGCGACGATAGCGATCGGGGCAGCGCGCGAACGCTGGGCGATGTAATCGCACGTAACGACCCTAATTTTCGCGACCGGCTCAAAGATGACAGCCGCACCGCCGTCGGCACGATGGCTGCTGTGGCTGGCAGTATGGCCGATATGGTCCCCGAAATCCGACAGATGGGTGAGCGGATGGGTCGCGATCTTGAAGAAGCGATGCGCAACCTGCCGCGCGATTAAATACGGCGGCATATCGCTGGATGCCCCACAAGCTTCCATTGGTTGGCTGTAACATATTGACTGCAAATAGTTTTATGAAGCAGCTTTCGATCTGTTACCACATATGATACCACACAACGCTTCACCTTGTTGCGTTCTTGTGCGAACGACGGCGAATGCGGATTGACGACAAAGAGCTTTGGGCATGCGCCCTGCAAGTCGAGCGCCAGCACGGTAACGATGCACCAAAGTTTGTTGCCGAGCGAATCGGTGCGCTGGCATTGGCCGGGGATTTCGAGGGCGTCGAAACGTGGAGGACCATTGCGGGCAAGCTGGACGCACTGAGACAACAAGGCCGGCGCACCTAACTTCGCAATTTCGTGACAAGACGCTTCCTCTCGCGCTCATCGGCTTGATCCCAGTGCGATTGATCTATTCCGGCAGGCGCGGTTGAACGGCTCGTTTCTCGGGGTCCAGTCAAGTATCTCGTCTTCCGACTGAAGGTCCTCGAGAGACATGTCCCGTGCTAGCCCGTCCCGAGAGGCAGAGATCCTTCTAAATAACCCGAATAGCGGAGCGCCAATGAAAAAAGCCGCCCGATCGAGTATCGGTACCTTACGCCATTCACGGTGAAATTCATCCGAGTTCAAATCTGCGTTCACGATGCGCGCAATAACGTCTTCCTGAGACGGTGCCTTCGGTTGACTCACTAGGCCGAGAGCTTTGAAGTTCAGCCACTGTATGATCGCGTCAGGTTGCGGCTGACCGGCGATTGAACACCCTCTATGAGAACCAGGTCGTGTGAGAATGCTTCGTCGTAAGTCTGTTGGTAGAACCCCGCATCGCCGATGTGGACCATCGGATAAAGCGTGACGGACACAGGAGAGCCAATCATTCGGAAAACCATTCTAGCGGTTCGAAGCCCGAACATGGACGATTCAAGTATCTGCACGGGCGGAAGCTAAACAAATTTGTTGAAGACGGAAATGTCTGTTTCCCACAACATTCCAGTCGTAGGAGCCGTGAAAAGCAAACACTGAAACCGGACAGACTGTTAATGAGAACATTGCGGACATTCCATTTCTTGGCAGGTTAAACCGATGAGCAAGCAAATGGATCGACTTTTCAACCGTGCCGAAGCGATTTTGGATGGCAAAGCACACGGCTTTGGTATGCCAATTTTGCGAATTCTCGCTCACCGGCGTTACGGGCCAGCGATGTTGAGCCTCGCTGCCCGCGAAACAGATACACGACAGCTATTTCGCAGGACGATGGTCGAGGGCCACGGATGGCTCATCGCCAATGAAGGCCGCCCATGCACCGCCAGGCTGCCAAACCGAGTCCATCAGGGCTCTTGCATGCTCGTCTTCGACACCACACGCATCCCGCTGCCAACGGTAAAGGAAGGCAGTAACCCGTAAATTGGCAATGCAATGCACATGCACGGGCTGGTCGACCCATGTTGCCATTGCATCACAAAATCGAGCGAAATCCTCATCAGTCGGACGATCAAAATCTACGGGAAGGTGGATATACTCTACGCCCAATGCAGCGAGATAACCTGCTTCGTCGGGCAACGCCTTCTCATGCGTACTAAGTCCTAGATTGATAATTCGGCCAATTCCGAGTCTTTGCAGATCGGCCAGTTGAGCCTCTGTGGGTTGGCCGGAGGTCGTTACGCGTGCGTCAAGACGCCGCCAGTTATAGATTTCAATGGGATCAGACATGCGGCACCTCTTGCGAAAGGATGCCCATGCGAGCGGCATCTAGGTTCGCGCTTCACGACGGTGCTCCACCTTTCTCGCCAGTCACGCGAATACCCCCATAATACTAAAGTAGCCCCATTTAGCCAAGCACATCCAAGTATGCAGACGTCAGCTTTCAAGTGATGGGTCACGGATTTGAACCGACTGAAACCTAGTCGTGAGCGGACAATGGCGCGGGGATCGCGTTGTGTCTGCAGCCGCGAACCATGCGGACGCTACGCATGTCCCACCCGCTCGATAGCTCCAGACATTCATTCAGGCGTTTATCGCTGGCGCCTCGACCGAACTTGGCCAGCATTCGTGCTGGCAACCGCTTGGGCTATCGCTTTGCCTCTTGGTCGGCCTCGGCGGCGTCGAGCAATTGCTCAATGCGACGATCCATTTCCGCGCGCGCCAGCACATAGGCATCGTTCACTGACGGCACTGCCGACCAGTCCTTCGCTCGCGAAAAACCGTAGCTCGGCGGCAGCGTCGTGAAGGACACGACGATATCGGCATTGCGCAAATCAGAAGCGCTTAGCACTCTGAAACCGTCGCTCCGCGTGTCTATTGCGTCTGCGTCGAGACGCTTTTTGAGCGACGCGGAAACGTGGTCTTCGATAGCCAGCCCCCGCGAGAACACGGTGACCGCGATCCCACGTTCTCGCGCGCGCCTCCGAAGCAACTCGCGGGCAATAGCGCTTTTGGCAGTACCTGCCTGACAGACGAATAGCACCGAAGGCACTATGGTCCGCGCAATTGCCACGCCGGGGATGACAAGCACGATTGCTCTAGCGAGAAAGAGGCGTCGACCGAAATCACTCATGAGAATTGTCACCTTGCTTCGCGCAGAGATCCCCTGAGCGGACAAGGCAGCACTTGGACGGCAAGCCGTCGATACCGGGCGACTGCCGTTGGCCCGGTCGGTTCCAGATAAGCGCCGAGTGCGGTGTAGGTCAATTCGTTTGCCATCGTCCGCCAACAATGCGGACGTGAAAATCATACTTCGGCGCGCTTGAGAGCTTCCATTCGTTGAAGGCTAGAATGCGAACCCTAGGACGAGCTGTTCCAAGCTGTCGCGAATGGGCCGAGGCTGGTAGCAATCTCTTTGCAGAAAATTAGTAGCTTTTGCTGCGCTGCTTGGCGAAACCCCTTGTTAACCAGGATCGTAAACATTTCGGTAATCTACCGGTCCGATAAAAGCGATCGATCCCAAGATCGAAAATAGTTTAATTACGCATGGAACCAATGCTTCTCAAGAGCATTGTAGTTAAGCGGATAGTTAAGCCGCAAATAGGGTTTGCAATAACATTGTTGGAGCTGCGGGCTTCTGTTCCATTAGAGAGACAGACGTACCGGTCGTGCGCATTATCCTGGTTTAATTGACAGCTTACCGAAGACCATCACTGAACTCGAGCTTCCGGCTTTTGCCGTTGGCTTTCTGCGCTCTGCGTTCCCCGCTGGCGACATCTGTCCCGGCGGATGACTTCGTGCGGCTATCTGACTTTTGAACAGCCAAGATTGGAGGACAATATGGAAGCCCCGACTGGAAAACCCCGCACACTGACGATCAAAGTCGGTTTCGAAGGCGCACGCGATCCTGATGCCCAGGCATTCGCCTTTCTGTTTGATCGCGGCGGGACGCTGATTGCAAGCGCACCGATCGCCAAAAACGAAGCCAAGCTGACAATTGACAGCGTACCTCGAAGTGGCAAGCTTTTTATCGGTCCGGCGCTTGACCAGACTGAGCGTGCCAGTTCGCCCTCGCTCTCTACGATGAAACGCATCTCGGCGTTCGAGGTGCCCATTCGACTGCAACCTGCGACTGACATTTACGACGCCGGAATTGTGGCCGAACTGTTTTGGCCGCACTGGCCGCAGTGTCACTGTCGCGTTCAAGGCCGCGTCCTTGTGCGCAGGACTTCGCCGGGCAGCGTGATTGTCGAAGCGCCGGTTTGCAATGCCCGTGTTCACATCTGCGAAGTCGATCGCTTACCTTGGCTGATCGAACGTTTGCCGGACCCCGACATTTTTCGCATCCGCGATGATTTAATCGACATCATCCGACGCCCGTTTCCGTGGCCGCCCGAACGCGGAACCGGCCCGTTGCGTGAGCCTGTCGTCTTGCCTGGTGGCTTGATGTTTGACGAAACGGCGTCGCTGGCAACACGCGTCATCGGCAATGGCATCGAACGCGTGGCGCTGAATGCGCAACCCTTGCCATCCGTCGACCGGCTTGCTTTTAATCCGCAGCCCGATCCTCCAGGCGATCCCTTCCACATACTGCCGCATGCGATGCAATTCGCACTGCGCTCGCATTCTCCATCGATTGTACGCCGTGCACTGATTGATCATCTTGATTTCGTCCGGCCGTGGATCTGTCACTGGCCGTGGCTGCACCGCTGGTTATACAATTGCGACGAACTTCGCGTCGTCACAACCGACGATCAGGGCCGTTTCGACACGACGATCTGGTATCCGTGCGGCGGCGACAAGCCCGACCTTTATTTCTGGGTGGAATATTCGATCGGAGGCGTTTGGACGCCGGTTTATCACCCACCGATCCCGTGCAATGTCTGGTGGGATTACGCGTGCGGAACGGACGTGATCATCACGGTCACAGATCCACGTGTCCCCGGCTGCGGCGAAGTTCCGCCGACAGTTCAGGGTAAGGCTGTGGTGATCAAGACCATCGGTCGCAACGTAAGCATGGGCGAAATCAATCGCGAGCCGTCCGTCATCAATCCGCTGGCCGACGCAACAAAAGCGGGAACGATCAAGCCGCCTGCCGGCTTCACCCGCGAAGCGCCCTTTGGCGCGACGCTCGAGCCACGCGTGGATTTCGGCAACGGATTGAAGGCTGCTGGCATCACCCATTATCGATGGTCGTACCGGCGGCTGGGCAGTGTTGGTTCTTGGACTGTGATCGATGCCCCGGTCAGCCGTCACTACCTGAAGAACACTGTGCCGCCCGCGCCACCAGAATATGGCTATATTCTGATCAGTACGGGATCGGCGACCGACTATTATGTCGAGATCGAACCCGCGCTGCCCGCTGACGGCGACGACTGGGAAATACTCGACGAAAGCTATGATCTCGCCAGCGCATACTGGGCAACCACACCGCTTGATCCGCCGCATCCTACCTCCGGCAAATATGAACTCAAGCTAGAGCTGTTCAAGAATATCGGTGGGGCAATGCAGCGTGTAGACCTCGGAGCAGCCGGGGTCGGCGTCAGCGAGATCGTCGATCCGGCACCGCTCACTGGCGGCGTCTATGTCACAGCGCCTGCGACCGATGACCGGCTTGTCGTCGAAAGCGGTGCGACTGTTGGGTACCGGCTGGTCGTTCACGTCGATAATCGGCCGTGCTTCGGCACGATCGAGTCTGTCTCTGTCGCGCCGGGTGCCAACGACACGAAATGTGGCTTCCTCGAATATGAACCCGGTGCGGCTGCAATAATCGTATTTCGAGCGAGCCACCCGGGAAATTATGCCACCTTCCGGTTCGACGTGTCGCGCGTCGCCACGTTGCTACCAGTGGCAAGTGCGGGCGGATTAGTAGATGCCGCCGCTGCCGAGGCAAACGGCTTCGTGCGTGCTGGAGACCAATTCAGCAAAACCGTCACCGTGTTCGACTTGCTCAACAATGCACTGCTGGCGGGAGAAATACCGTGCACCCGCGCGGCGTTTGGCGAAAGCCTACACGTCCGCGCCTTGGCAACCAACGGCTACGGCACGCTGACCTATCTCGATGCCCCAAATGCCGACCCCTCTGGCCAGATCGGCCTTCGCGCCTTCGCCATCACGCCAGCCTGAACCCGAGGAAAGGAGAAAAGCAATGAGCCTCACGCAAGCCGAGACAGTTTTTGCGAGCGTCCACGAGGACGCGATAAACGATGTGCTGACTGCGTTCTGCACGGCGCGACCGCACCATCTCGCTTACGGGTCGCCGGCCTTCACGCCGGTGACCACCGTTGCCGAGACCCGAATGGATGCGATCCCGTTTCCCGGCATCCCCGGCGGTATTCAGTGGCGTCTGCGCATGTCGATCCCGACGATCGACCTGTTCAAGCAAACCCGCGCGCTGCCACCAGAACTTGCGATGGGACCGGGGCAGTTTAGCGCGGCAATCGATGTTGAACTGTGCATCGAGTGCCGCAAGCTCAGGATCGATCCCAAGCCGCCGCGCCCCGACACGAGCCGGGACGGGAACGACGGGAAGGATCCGACCTGGCCCAAAGACACTGCAAATCACGACAATCATCCGCTCAGCGAACTCACGTGTTTCAAGCTGCGCCTGTTTGCGCTCGGCCATCTCGAGCATGTGGTCGCGTCGACGGGGGAAGATAGCATCGCTTTTGCCGTCGATGCCGTCGAGATCGTCGATATAAAACCTGACGAGCTTGAGAGTTTCCTCGAGTGCCTCCTGTTCCTGATCCTGCAAACGGTACTCGCGGGCATCCGCTTGCCGCTTCGTGCGCTTCGTGCCGGCGCGTTCCAGCTTGTCCCGACTGTGGGCCCACTGATCGAAGATGATCAAATCAAGGCTCGCGGCATCGTTTGATCCAAATCCAAGGAGAACCTGCTATGGCGGAAATTATTGCAGCCGTTGATGAAACTGCGGCCAACACACTCATCGATACGGCCATTGCGCTGATACCCGCGCAATCGGCGAGCGGTTCCGGCAATCTGGGGCCATTTGTCGCAAGCTATGCCGTTATGGCGACCCTCACAAATGGTGACATCGACCTCGTACCGCCCGATATCGTCCGTGTCGTTGATTTGCGCGTGAACTGGTCTGTCAATCTCAGTTTTGGTCTCGATCTCAGCTCGATTTTACCGGACTTTTGTTTGCCGCGGGTCTGCGTCGATATTCCGTGCGTAGGCCGCGTTTGCACCCCGCGCATCTGCATCGATTGGCCCACGATTACCGTTCCGGTTTCATTTGCCGACTTCGTAAAGGCGACGGGCGATTTCCGGCTCGACATTTCGCTGTCTGGTGGCGTCTGGAATGTGCAGGCCGTGATCGTGGGCATTCCGAACTTGCAATTCGGAGCAACCAGCGCGCTATCGCTCGTTGCTATTGGTGCAGCAGTAACGCCGATCCTGCTTGCCATCCCGTTCATTGGTCCGTTCTTGGCGATTGCTGTCAATGCAATCCTTGCGATCATTGGCATTGCAGGCGTCACGGGATTGTTGGGACCAATCATTACACCCTTCGTCAGCGGGCTTAAGATCCCGATCTATCAACAACCGCAGTTGTTTCAGGTTCTTCCGGTCGAGGGGCCTGTCGATCCGGCGGTCAATATCAAGATCGACGCTATTGCGGCCCGCATTGAAAATAGCGGCGAGGACGAATTGATCCTGACCGCCGACATTTCCGCCTGATTGAGGAGAGAACCGATGTACAACGAACTCGATAGCCGCGCCCTTGGTCGTGCAGATTGCTATGCGCAACGCTTCATGCGTTCCGGCGATTATTGCTACAATGTCGTGCCGGGCTATGCGCAAGCGCTTTCGACCGACTTTCCTTTCACCATCCATGTGTCAGGCGACGAGAAGACGGGCGCGAAAATGGCGCAGCACGATTTAAGCATCGGGCCGAGCGGTAAGGGGTTTGCGCCTGACCGAACTGCGCTCACGATCGCTGTCGGCGATATGGTTGTGTGGAATGGCGGTGGCGAGATACCGTTCGCGGTGGTCGGCGATCAAGACTTCTTCAATAGCCACCGTATGGTCAACGAGTGCGGCTTCAGTCATGCATTCGGTAGAGCAGGCGACTATCACTGGCGCGATGCGTTCGGAAGCAGCCTTTCAGGTGTGGTTCGCGTGCGAGACCCTAACTGCCAAGACGAATCGGACATGAAAAAGTGGCGCGAAACCCTGTCAAATGGGAAGGTCGTGATGATTTCTGACGGTAAAGCCGATCAAGACCAGATCGACATCTATACTGGGCAAACTGTGTTCTTTGCTTTGATTAAGACGCCAGGCATTTCGATTACCGACGCCCGTATATTGGAGACGCACTATCAGCACAGCTGCGCCTCATAATCGCAGCAATACGTTTGTTGGGTGGGGCACGCTGTTGTACCCGCTAGGAGAGCGGTTCCGGGCAATTCGGAAAAACAGATCGCCGTCTATTCTCATTACACGGCCAATTTCGCCAACATTCCGGTCGTTTTGCCCGGTCCTTGGTTGCGCCGGTAGCCGCCGTTCGTTCAACTCGCGATCGAATGGCGGGCATTGGCCGATTGTCGACATCAGCCGCCGCCGCTAACCCGTTCTATACAGCTGTGTATTGCGCTTTTTTGTTGAGGGCTATGTATGAAGAGTTGGATTGTTGTCGCGTCGATTTTAATTGCTGGTCCTGTTTCTGCGGCAGTCTACACAGATATCGAAGGGAAGTGGGTCGTGGACCTGCGGGTGAACGCGAAGACGGATAAGCCCTACACCCAGCCGATGATTATTAAGGTTGCAGCCGATCGGCAGGTGACGGGTAAATTCTACAACAGTGACATTATCGACGGTCGTGTCAGTGCTACCAACGAGCGCCTATGCGTTAGGTTCAAAACCTCTGATGGGGCAGGGCTGTATCAACAGGTTCTGTAAGGGGAAGTTTCCCGCGCTCATCGCGAACTGCTAGCGCGGCTGTATGCGCCATTACAAACCCAGGCCTGCCAGCCCTTTTCGCTATTTTCATTCATCACCCGAGCTGATCCGCCAGGTGGTGATGCTGTATATCCGGTTTCCGCTGTCGCTGCGCAACGTGGAGGATTTGCTGTTCGAACCGGGTTACGACGTATGCCATGAGACCGTGCGCCTATGGTGGAACAGGTTCGGCACTGGAGATGGCATCTTGATGAGATGTACTTGACCCGAAGGGCGGCGAAGCCAACATCAATAAGGAGATGGTTTACCGCTGGCGTGCCGTCGATCACGAAGGCGCGACCCTCGAGAGCTATGTCACGAAAACACGGGATAAAAACGCAGCGCTGACCTTCATGAAGAAGGCGCTGAAGCGCCATGGATCACCCGAGGCCATCGTTACGGACGGCTTGCGCTCCTACCGTGCAGCGATGACCGAACTCGGCAAAGTCGATAAGCAGGAGGTCGGTCGCCATGCCAACAACAGAGCCGAGAACAGCCATCTGCCTCTCCGACGACGAGAGCGAGCAATGCTGCGTTCTAGGCAAATGAAGACCCTGCAGAAGTTCGCTTCGGTCCATGCCAACGTCCACAATCCCTTCAACCAGGAACGCCATCTCGTCAGCCGCCAAGAATACAAATCACGACGCTCGGCCGCACTGGCCGAGTGGCAAACCCTCATGGCCTAGGCGTTCGCCGATTTCAGGATCAGTGCGTCAACCAGAGACGGGTTCGCATTAGACTGACAGCACCAATTCTTGAGCTAAAGCGCAGCATCGCGGACGATCGCAATCCCTGCTTCCCGCTGTGCTTTCAGTTCTTGTTTCAACACCAGCGGATCCCGCGCAAAAACAAAGCCGAAACTAACGCCGCCTTGTTTCCCGACCGTGGCATGGTGCAGTTTGTGCGCCTGTACCAATCGCTTGGCATAGCCGCGTTTGGGTACCCAACGAAAAAAACGCTGATGAACTAAACCATCGTGAATGATTGTATATATTGCGCCATAGGCTGTGATGCCCATTGCAACCCACCACAATGGTGTTGAGTAAAAATATCCATATGTGAACAATGTGATTGCGACTGCAGCACCAATAACCCCGAACAAGTCGTTACGTTCCAATAGATTTTCATGTGGCTCGTGATGATCGCGGTGCCAGTTCCAACCAAATCCATGCATGATGTACTTGTGTGCCGACCATGCGACGCATTCCATGACGATAACGGTCACGACGACAATCAGTAACTTATCAAACATTGTCATATCAATTTCTGACTTGAAACTTGGTCACGATGAAGAGCTGGCAATGCCCACCAAGGTGTCGCAGGTGCAAGATGATGCACGTGATGATAACCGAAGTGAAAACAAGTCAAAAGCGACCTCATAGTGCCATAATTATTGGATCGCGCCTGATGACGATCGACGAAGGTCAACGCCTCCGTCCGGTGCGGACGATAAGTGCCGAAATAGAATAGCTGTAACGATGATGCTATCGCCGGAAATCCATAAAGCAACGCAATGTTTTGCGGTGGCACATCCATCACAAAATAATAGGTGAGTACAACAGTCCAAACCCAGACAATCGAACCGATCCCAAAATATCGCTTCAGAAAAAGAAAATACCAGGGCCAAAAATCAACCGAATTCTCATGATTAAAATCCGGATCGCGATCTGTGCCAGCATATCGGTGGTGATCGAAATGGGCATTGCGCATGCGCCGCCACCCGAAGCCGGCATAAAGGAACAGCAATATCGCACCAACGGACCCACCCAACCGGACGTTGGCTGGGCACAACGATCCGTGCATCGCATCATGCGCAACAATAAACATGCCGACTGACAACCAACATTGTAGCGCGAAAATTGCGGGGACCAGCCACCAATTGACGCTATCGATGCGAAAGCTGAACATGGCCCAAAGATGCACGGAAAACCATACGCAAAATATCAATGCAGCGAGGGTCAAACCTGCGGTGTTTTGAAGCTTAAGTTTTTGCACCCTCGACCTTTAGCCGATCACCGGCTTCGACAACAAGCCATTGTAAAGCCCAAGCTCGCAAATTTCGCGCGCCGAAAAAACCTTGAACATGGATATCGGCGGCAAAAACAAACGTGCTGTCAGTGCAACGCAACCCGGTCTCTGGCTGTCCGACTACTACTCAGACCCCGTAACCGCCGTGATCGTACCGTCGCGGCTGCGAATATACACCCGCCCTCGCCAAGCCAGCCGCCGCTGAAATTGCGCTATCAGCAAGCGCAGCGCGACCGGCGCATCAAGTAATGGTGAAAGCCAAAAGCTGGAGGCACGACCCGCATAAGAGCCATTGATCCCGATTAGCACCCCTAATCGGCAAACGAGCATTATTCCTTGCACAAGGAGGAACCACAGCGGCAACCCGCCGATCAGCGCAAAGGCCAGCAAGGGCAAGGGCGCGGCCTGCAACAGGACCACTTTGGCCAAAGGCAAGGCCGCCGCGAAGCCGGCGTGGCGATCGCGCATGACCAGCGAACGCGGCCAGTTTGCCCAAACCTCGCGCGCGGAGCTATACATCTGCACAACGACGGCCACGTCTGTTTCGTAAAACCCCACGGTGTAGCCCGCCTTGGCCAGCGTGCGGGCCATGGTGATGTCTTCGCACAGCGACGAGAGCGCCGATCCAATCGCGTCGGATTCAGCAAGCGCGGCTTTGGCTGCGAAAAAACATTGGCCGTTGGCCATGACCCGCCGGGCATCACGCGTGGCATAACCGGGCGGACCAAAGCGGTAGACCAGCGTCGTCAAGAACGCGGGGTGAAGCATTGATTGCAACCACCCCGAGCACAGTTGCCGCGTGGCAACCGACAGCGCATCGATCTTTTCGCTGTGCGCGAAGGCAGCAAGAGCGCGCGTTAACCCTGGCGCTACGATCGTATCGGCATCGAGAGTAAGCAACCAGTCTCCGCGGGCCACGGCAGCGCCCTGCTGCAAACCCCAAGCCTTTCCAACGGCCGTGATCGGTACCGGGGAAGCGTCTATGAACCGCACCCGTGAATCAAGCGCCACGGCCGCCATCACAACTCCGCGTGTGTCATCCTTAGAGCCGCCGTCGACAATCAATATCTCGATCATTTCCGGGACTGTTTTCGCTTCGGCGATCAGCGCCTGCAACATGGCAGGCAGGCGCCGCTCCTCGTTAAGCACTGGCACGATTACTGAAACGGAAAATGGCGCTGGTACAGTGCTGGCCGGGATGCGGCGCATGCTGGCCACCCGAAGGAATTCCCGAAACACCAAGACGGCCATCGCGACCTGGGCGATCACGACAGGCAACAACAGATAGATGCCCATGGACTGTCCTTCCGGCACCACGTCTACTGACTGAGCCGGCAGACGTCGGCCCTTACGTGCGCGACGAGGCATTCGACATCGGATGTTGCGGTCACCAACCTTGCCTGCCCAAAGTCAAAGGCCAGCCGGCGCTGGTTGGC
>JBGSMP010000321.1:0-9372 GCA_041740105.1 Sphingomonadaceae bacterium | reverse complement strand
CCCGTCGCCACTGCCAGGGCCCGCGCTGCGGAACTGCGCGCCGCCAGCGGTGCACGCAAATCGGCATGGCTTCACAATCAGATCGGAACGACGGCGGTCGTCCTCGTCGAACGCAGCGGCACCAGCGGCCATGCCGAGAGTTTTGCGCAAGTGACCCTGCCTCCCTGCATTCCCGGCAGCATCCAATCGGTCCGCATCGGCGGTCTCGCCGACGACACACTGATCGCTGAAACATCGATATGACTGAAACATCGTGGACCCAGCGCCTGTTCGGCGGGATGCGCCGGACGTCGGAAAAGCTGGGCGAAAATCTCGGCAGCTTGACCAGCGGCAGCACCACGCTCGATGCGCAAACGCTCGATGACGTCGAGGATGCACTCGTTGCCTCCGACCTCGGCCCCGCCACGGCAAAGATCATCCGCGACCGTTTGGCCGAAACGAAATTCGAACGCGGCGTCGATGCGCAAGGCGTGCGCGCCGTCATGGCCGATGAAATCGCGCAGATATTGCGCCCGGTCGCAAAGCCATTGGAGATCGACGCTTTCCCGCGCCCGCAAGTCATTCTCGTCATCGGCGTCAACGGCTCGGGCAAGACCACGACCATCGCCAAGCTCGCGCATTATTTCCTCGAGCAGGATTATGGCGTCATGCTGGCAGCCGGTGACACCTTCCGCGCGGCTGCCATCGGCCAGCTGAAAGTTTGGGCCGATCGCCTCGGCGTGCCGATCGTCAGCGGCCCTGAAGGCGGCGACGCAGCAGGCATTGTATTCGACGCGGTCAAGCAAGCGACGGCGACCGGCATCGACGTCCTTATCGTCGACACAGCCGGCCGTCTCCAGAACAAGCGCGAGCTTATGGATGAGCTTGCCAAAGTTCGTCGGGTCCTCGGCCGCATCAATCCCGCGTCGCCACATGATGTCGTGCTCGTTCTTGATGCCACGACCGGGCAGAATGCGCTCAACCAGATCGAAGTGTTCAAGGACGTGGCGGGTGTCACCGGCCTTGTCATGACCAAGCTCGATGGCAGCGCACGCGGCGGTGTTCTTGTCGCGGCGGCAAAGCAATTCGGGCTGCCCATCCATGCGGTCGGGGTTGGTGAAACCTTGGCCGACCTTCGTCCGTTTGACGCCGATGAACTGGCGCGCGCCATCTCAGGAGTAGACCGTTGACCGAACCTGCCGCCAAACCGCATCCCGGCTGGAGCCTGGCGATCGATTACGGACCGTTGCTGGTGTTTTTTCTCAGCTTCAAATTCGCAGGCATTTTTGCAGCGACCGGCGCTTTCATGGTCGCGATCGTTGCCGCTATCATCGTCTCGCGCTGGCGGCTCAATCGCGTCTCGCCGATGCTCTGGCTTTCGGCGGTGCTCGTACTCGGGTTCGGCGGCCTGACGCTCTGGTTGAATGATCCCGTGCTGATCCGTTATAAGGCAACAGCAGTCTACATCCTGCTTGCCAGTCTGCTGTTCATCGGTCTGGCGCGCGGTCAGCCCTATCTGAAATATGTCCTCGAAGCCGGCTATGACGGGCTGACCGATCGTGGCTGGATGATCCTGTCGCGCAACTGGGCATTTTTCTTCCTCGCGCTCGCGGCTGCGAACCAGATGCTGATCTACCTGCGTGTTTCCGACGATACCTATGTCAACGTGAAGGTATGGGGCTTCATTGCGGTGACGTTCATCTTTGCGCTCGCCAATTTGCCCGTGCTCACCAAGCACGGCTTCAGCGTCGAAAAGCCGAATGACTAAGCCGCTTTCTTTTCCAGCATGCCGTGTTTGCGCAGGCAATGGCGCAACTGATCGTATGACAGCGCCAGCGCTTTTGCGGCCTCACGCTGGTTGAACCGGCACCGCGTTAGTGTCGATTCAAGAATCGCGCGCTCATGCGCATCGACCGACGCACGAAGGTCGGTGACATTGGTAACCGCCGTCAGCCCAGCGGAAGCTGGGATCTCTTGACGTGAGGGATCCCCGCTTTCGCTGGGATGACGGCTAGCTGGCGTTACGGCCACTGCGCCCGCCGGTCGCCACGGCGAAGCAAACGGATCGAATTCGATCGCACCGATCGGCCGCATTTCGTCGGCCCAGCGATAAACGGCGCGCTCGACGATATTCTTTAGTTCGCGCACGTTGCCCGGCCACTCGTACCGCAGCATCGCCGCGCTCGCTTCGGGCGAAAAGCCCGGCCATTCGCGCCAGCCGATCTCCGACGCCATCCGGCGCCCGAAATGATCGGCCAGCACCGGCACGTCGCCTTCGCGCGCGCGCAGCGGGGGCAGGGTCACGACTTCGAACGCCAGCCGGTCAAGCAAATCAGCGCGAAACCGCCCCTTGTCGACAAGCCCCGGCAGATGCTCGTTCGTTGCCGCGACAATGCGAACGTCGACACGAACAGCTTTGTTCGCGCCGATCCGTGTCACTTCGCCATATTCGACCGCGCGCAAAAGCCGCTCCTGCGCGCCCGCCGAGAGCGTTGCCAGCTCGTCGAGAAACAATGTCCCGCCATCGGCTTCCTCGAACCGTCCCATCCGCGCCTTGGTCGCACCGGTAAACGCACCGGCCTCATGACCGAACAATTCAGCCTCGATCAGTGTCTCGGCCAGCGCCGCACAATTCATCGTGATGAGTGGCCCGGCCCATCGCGGGCTGAGGCGGTGCAAGCGCTCGGCAATCAGCTCCTTGCCCGTCCCGCGTTCGCCGATAACCAATACCGGGCGGTTCAGCGCGGCCGCACTGCTCGCGCGGTCCATGCTATCGAGAAAGGCATAGGACTGCCCGACGACCTGTTGTGATCGATCCATTCCTGTTTATTAGCGTATTTTGCTAAACCTTAGCAAGACCAAGCTGCAGGTTACCAACGACAATCCTGATTTTCCGCCATTTTCACAATTGGCACGCTTCCTGCAAAACTGTTCATGTTCCCGCCGGATGGTCCGATGGGAGACCAGATTACCAAGTTCCAATAGGGAGACTCACAATGTCGAATGTAAACACAGCACGCAAAACAGTCGTCGCCACACTGGCTCTCGGCGTCGTCCTCTTCAGCCTCACGGGCCTCGACTCGACGCTGAAGCCAACTGCTTTCGCCACGGCGACAACAAATACGACCGCACAGGCCTGAAGCCCGTGCGCATCGTGACCGGGGCTGGCCGCCCCCTTGCTAGGCCAGCCCCGGCAAACGATCTAAGGTTTCACTCAGGAGTTTTGATTATGGGTATTTTCTCGCGCACCCGCGATATTATCGCCGCCAACATGACCGACATGCTCGATCGCGCGGAAGACCCGGCCAAGATGATCCGCATTATCATCCTCGAAATGGAGGAAACGCTGGTCGAGGTTCGTGCCGGGGCCGCGCGCACGATTGCCGATCAAAAGGAAATGCGGCGTCATATCGACAAGCTCGCTAACCTTGAGAGCAACTGGCAGGAGAAAGCCGAACTCGCGCTGTCAAAAGGCCGCGAGGATCTCGCCAAGGCGGCACTCGTCGAAAAGGCCAAAGCGACCGACATGGCCGAGCAGATGTCCAACCAGATCAAGGTGCTCGACGATGCCCTGCGCGCGTCGGAAGCCGATATCGCCAAGCTGCAGACCAAGCTGCGCGAAGCGCGCACCCGCCAGAGCGGCATCGAAACCCGCATCGACAGCGCCAACCAGCGCTTCAAGATGCGCGAAGCCTATGCCGGCGAACGCACCAAGGACGCATTCTCGCGCTTCGATATTCTTGAACGCGAAGCCGATCTGGCTGAGGGTCGCGCCGATGCGATGGGCATGGGCAACGTCAAGACGCTCGACGAGGAAATCGCCGAACTACGCACAGACAAAAAAATCGATGCCGAGCTCGAGGCCATGAAGGCCAAGATCAAGGCCGCAGGAAAGAAAGGGTAACCCAATGGAAGATGTTCTCGTTCCCATCATGGTTGTCGGGATGCTCTTCATCGGGCTGCCCTGGCTGGTGTTCCACTACATCACGAAATGGAAGCAGGCCAAGACGCTGACCGTCGATGACGAACGCCTGCTCGATGATGTGCACGATACCGCGCGCCGCCTCGAGGACCGTCTCGTTACCATCGAACGCATCATGGCCGCCGACAATCCCAACTGGAAATCCGGCCACTAAACCATTTACGTAAGGAGACCTGCAATGACCGCTCGTCGCACTGATTTTTACCTCGACAAACAAAATGCCAAATGGCTTGGCGTCTGCTCTGGGATCGCTGACTATACTGGGATCGACCGGACCTGGGTTCGCGTTGCCGCTGTCGTGCTCACTGTCATGGGGGGCTTTCCCTGGACGCTGATCGCTTACTGGGTCACGGCATGGGTCGCCAATCCAAAGCCGCTCGGCCTCTACGACAGTCCCGAGGATGCAAAGTTCTGGCAAGGCGTCCGCCAGTCGCCGACACGCAGCACCCGTGATGTCAAAGCCAAGTTCCGCGATATCGACCGCCGCCTCGCCGAAGTCGAAACCTACTATACCAGCCGCAACTCGAGCCTCGCCAACGAGATCGACAATCTCAAGTAAATCACCGAATGGGGAGACGTACGATGAGTTTTCAAGGACCGACCTTCGTTCTTGCCATCATCGCTATGAGCTATGCGGCATGGCTGGTCACGAGCTGGATACGCGCCAAACATGGTTATCCGCTCGAGGGCGAATGGGGCGGCACGATAAACAAGGATGACCCAAAGGCCGCGCGAAAGATCGAACTGCTCAGCAACGAGAACGAACAGCTGACCGGCAAAGTGACGCGGCTCGAAGACCGGATTGCGGTGCTTGAACGGATCGTCACCGATAAACCAGCACGACTTTCCGCCGAAATCGACGGCCTGCGCTAAGCAAAAAACAAGGAACAGATCATGGCCACCGAAATGAAGATTATCGCACCCGACGGGACGGTTACAACTTCGACACTCGCGGACGGATCGCTCCCCACAGGGGGAGAACAAATGCCACCCATGCTCGCGTTCACGATGGGATTGTTCATTGGCGTGCTCGCGCTCTGGCTCATCCAGCGATTGGGCGCGCGCAAAGCAAAGCTTGCGCTGGCCGGTGGCCCCACGACCGAACGCGCGGTCGAGCTGCTGGCAAAGGAGAACGAGCAGCAGCTTGGCAAAATCGGCCGCCTGCAGGATCGCATCGCCGTCCTCGAACGGATCGCCACCGACAAACCGACACGGCTGTTCGAGGAAATCGACGCGCTTAGATAAGGATCACGAACATGAACGAAGACGCCATTTTTGCTCTCATTCCCATCCTTGCGCTGATGATCCCGATCGTCGCCATCCTTTCGCGAACCGTCAGCAAGATGATCGCGCTGAAGGAAAAGCAACTCGAAGTGCAGACCAGCCTGACTGCGGAAAAGTCCGCGCAATATGCCGCCCACACCGAACGGCTGGAAGCGCGGGTCCGCGTTCTCGAACGGATCGCGACCGACAAAGGCGTCGATCTTTCCGACGAGATCGAGAGCCTGCGCACCACACCGCTAAACTAGGCTGACCGAATCAGGGGAGTAGGATCAATGCAAAGTTCGCACATCATGGTCATTGCCATCGTCACAATCGTGATGATCGCCAGTATCTTCAAAGCACGATACAAGGCCCGGCACGGCATCATTGAAGACGAGGACGGGAACGAGCGCCTCGCCATCGATCCCGATGCCACCCGCCTTCGCGAGGAAGTCAAAGGCCTCAAAGAACGTATCGCTGTCCTCGAACGCCTCGCCACCGATGACAACGGTGCACGGGCACTGGACCGCGAGATCGAAAAACTCCGCTAAACCGAAAGGACGATCGTGGAAACGCTACCGCTTTATCTTGCCCTGTCGCTGACAACCGTCGTCGGACTGACCGTACTCGCGCTGACCAGCCTCAAGGCGTTCAACGCCTGGATCGCGCTGAAGCAGCTCGAACTCAACCAGCGCATGCCGTCTTCACCATCGACGTCGCAGCGCATCGACGTTGCCGACCTGAAGGAACGCATCCGCAAGCTCGAAGCGATTGCTTCGGGGGTGGATATTTGAGCCGATTGGAATAGAGCGCAGCGCATGACGATGCCTTCGCTTGCCAATATATTTGCCGATTACGAAATGCTTGATCCCGATGATCGCTATCGCCTGCTGATCGATCTGGGTCGCGCTCTCGAGGTGATGCCCGATCCACTCAAAACCGATGCCACGCTGGTGCGCGGCTGCTCCGCCAGCGTCTGGGTCTATCCCACGAAGACCGACGATGACCGCCTTCATTTTCTCGCCGATTCGAATGCCGCCATTACCAAAGGGATCATCGCGCTGGTTCTCGCCACAGTGCAGGACCGCACGGCGAACGAGATCATGGCCACCGACATCGATGCCAAACTCGCGCCGTTCGCATTGAAAACGCAGCTCAGCTCAAACCGGACGCAGGGTATTCCGAACATGATCGCGCTCATCCGCGCGACTGCTGACCGGATGCTCGTCTAGCGCGGCGAGGACATCCGCTACTGGCATCGTGCGCGGCACGATGATCCATTCACGCGGTCGCCGGCTGTCGATCATCGTCACGGCGTTTTTCGGGCAGACACCGAGACATTTTACCGGCAGCACGCCAACCGATGCCTTGCGACCTTTGCCGAAAGTTGCGCGCAACAATTTCAACAACGGCGTCTTGCCTTTCGGCCCGAAACCACGGTCGATTTTTTTCGAACATTTTGTGCAGACCAGAACCGTGCGGTCCCAGTTCGACTTGGCAATCTTGAACATCAGGTCGCCGTGCGGCGCTCCTCGGCAGTGCGCAGGACTTCCCATGCCGCCTGGATCGCGCGGAAATGTTCGGCGGCTTTCGCATCATTGGGCTTGATATCGGGATGGTTGGCCTTTGCTAGCCGCCGCCATGCGCCGCGGGCATCCTCGAACGTCGCGTAGGTTTCGCATTCGAGCACGGCCAGCGCACGCATTTCATCGCGCGACCGCGTGCCGTCGCCCGCCGCGCCCCAGCCATAATGCGATGCAGCGGTATAAGCTGACGCCGTCCGCCCCATTTCGGCCTCGCGCGCGGCGGTGTCTTCGGCGCTCAGTCCTTCGAAATAATTATAGCCCTGATTATACTCGGCGGCATGCTTTTCGCAGAAATACCAGCGATCGGGCGAATTGGGCGATTTCGGCGCCGGGCGATCACCTTTCTCGTCACAGTTGAACCGGTCGCAGATGCGGACCGTCGTTGCCGCCGTCTCGCTGCCATAGCCGCGCCAGCGCGGAAAACCCCAGTCGAGCGAACGTGATGAAGGTCGAGCCATGACTGTTATCTAAGGGTGCGGCGAGCAAAGTGCCAGCCGTCGCGAAGTAAATTCGCGTCGTCAGTCCTCGCGATGCGAGGCTGGCCGCGCTTTTGCGTGGCGCTCCGCCCACCGGCAGATAGCGAGCGCTATCTGCCTCGCAAAAACGCCAGAGGGTCTGTAAGCCGGGTTCTGTCCTCACGCCCCGATTACTCGTGGCGCGATGTGCGACCATTCCTCTACGAACGCCGTTGCCGACGCTCTCCAGCAACCAACCCGGACGACGGACGCGAGCAGCGCCATTTGCCGTCCCTATTCGGTCTTGCTCCCGGTGGGGTTTGCCCTGCCGGTTCCGTTGCCGGAACCGCGGTGCGCTTTTACCGCACCGTTTCGCCCTTACCGCGCCGAAGTGCGGCGGTTTGTTTTCTGTGGCACTTTCCCTCAAGTCACCCTGGCCGGATGTTATCCGGCACCGTCACTCTATGGAGCCCGGACTTTCCTCCCCGCATCGCTGCGCAGCGGTCGCCCGACCCTCTGGCCCGATCGCTCTAATCGTCTCCGGTCGGTTTGGGAAGCAGGAGCGCAAGAAGGATCGCGCGGCACTCGCCATCGATCGTCCCGTCGATCAGTTCGGGGCGAAACCGCCGCTGAAATGCAACCGTCGCGGCAAACGGATCGGTCACGTCGTAGCCAAACCGGCCGAGCGCGAGGAGGAAACCGGCATCGCTCCAGTGCGGATCCATCAGATTCTTGGTGGGACGCGGCAGCGCCAGCCGCAATTTGGCAAGCCGGTACCAGGGGAAAAGCTCGCCGGGGTCCTGCTTGCGCGCCGGCGCAATATCCGAATGCCCGACGACATTGCCGCGCGTGATGCCGTAGCGCTCAACGATGTCGCCAACGAGCGGGATCAGCGCATCGATTTGCGCTTCGGGAAACGGGCGGTATCCGATTTCGTGCCCAGGGTTGACGATCTCGATGCCGATGCTGCACGAATTCAGACCGTCGATCCCGCGCCAATGCGATTTGCCCGCGTGCCAGGCGCGTTTTTCCTCCGCGACCATCCGGACAATCTGACCGTCTTCGGCAACCAGATAATGGCACGACACTTTGGCCTCGGGATCGCTCAGTCGCGCAATTGCGCTCGCTGCATCCTGCATGCCGGTATAATGGAGCACGATGATCGTGATGGCGCTGGTGCGATCGTCGAAATTCGGTGATGGCGTCTCGATCATCGTGCAATCATACCCCACGCGCCGTGCATGGCAATGCGATGCGCTAGGCGACCCGTCGCACGGTCGGCGCTTTCTTTGCCGCGACGGCATATAGTCCACGCAAGCTAGCATCTGCAGCAAAATGTTCGGTCTGCCCGATCACGGTTTCACCCGCCCCCAGCATCAGGACCCCGTCGGGCGCCAGTGCCTGGTGCAGCCGGTCAAAGACGGCGCGGCGCACGGCCGGTGCGAAGTACATGAGCACGTTGCGGCACAGGATGACATCGAATTGCCCCGGCGGCGGCGTCAACAAATTATGGACAGCAAACCGGATCTTGCGACGCAGCCGCGCATCGACAACCCATTCATCGCCATCCTGTTCAAACCATTTGAGCATTGTGCGCACGGGCAGTCCGCGCTGTATTTCGAACTGCGTATATCGCCCGCGGCGTGCGCGATTCACAGCGTCCTCGCTGACGTCGGTTGCGGCGATATCGACGCTCCACCCGGCCCAGCGCGGTTCGGTTTCCTGCAATATCATTGCAAGTGAATAAGCTTCCTGCCCTGTCGAACATCCAGCCGACCAAAGACGCAAACGCCTGCTGTTCTTCCGTGCAGCGCGAAGGCGGTCGAAGCCGGTGCTGCCCAGCAGATCGAAGACGCCCGGATCGCGAAAGAACGAAGTCTCGTTATTGAGCAAGGCTTCGACAACCTGGCGAGCGAGCGCATCGTCGGTTGCCGAAACCATCGTGCCAACCAATGCATCGATACCCGTGAGGCCAAGCTGCTTGACAATGGGCTTCAATGCCGTCTCGATGCGCCATTGACGTCCCGCGACAAGCTGCTGCCCGGTCCGCGCTTCCAGCAAGCCACCCAGAATCCGCATCGCTGCGGCATGATCGCCGCTCATCCTG
>JBGSMP010000307.1:0-1816 GCA_041740105.1 Sphingomonadaceae bacterium | reverse complement strand
GCCGACTTGTGTGCGCCAACGCCCCCCGGACGACGCGGGAAATGGCGCTTGGGTTCGTCGCTGCGGGGCGCATCAAGGCGACCGCCGCCACGGCTCGGGGGTGCTTTCGTGGCCACTGGCTTGGGCAGTGCCGCTTTCAATTCGGCAAAGCCCGGTGGCAGTGGTGCGGGCGTCAGCGGAATTTTCGTCAGACGCTCGATCTGCTTCAGCCAGCCCTTTTCCTCGCCATCGACAAAGCTCACGGCAATTCCGGTCGCGCCCGCGCGCGCCGTGCGCCCGATGCGGTGCACATATTGTTCGGGAACGTTGGGCAGATCGAAATTGAAGACATGGCTGACGCCCGAAACGTCGATCCCGCGCGCGGCAATATCAGTCGCGATCAGGATGCGGATGTCGCCTTTCTTGAAAGCATCGAGAGCATCCATCCGCGCATTCTGTGATTTGTTGCCGTGGATCGCGGCCGAACGGATGTTCGAGGCCGCCAAAAACTTCACGATCTTGTCGGCACCATGTTTGGTGCGGCTGAAGACCAGCGCGCGGTCGATCGGCTCGTTCTGGCAAACGATCGTCAGTAGCGCCATTTTCTCGGCGGCATTCACGAAGGTCACATATTGCTCGACGCGTTCGGCGGTCGAGGCGATTGGCGTGACCGAGACTTTGATCGGGTCGGTCAGGAAGCGGTCGCCCAATTCCGAAATCGACTTCGGCATCGTCGCCGAGAAAAACAGCGACTGGCGCTCTTTGGGGAGCAAGCGGTCGATCGCTTTCAGCGCGTGGATAAAGCCCAAGTCGAGCATCTGGTCGGCCTCGTCGAGGACGAAAATCTCGACATGGCGCAGGTTCAGTGCGCGCTGTTCGATGAGGTCCATCAGGCGGCCCGGCGTGGCGACGAGAATGTCGAGCCCCGCGCCGCACATCTTGATCTGGCGACCGATCGGCATGCCGCCGAAGACGCAACCGACGGTCAGGCGCATGCCCTTGCCATAATCGGTAAACGACTGGGCGATCTGCGCGGCCAATTCGCGCGTGGGCGAAAGCACTAGCATCCGGCAACTTCCCGGCGGGCGCATCTTGCCCGAAGCGGCGAGGCGCATCAGCGAAGGGAGCGCGAAGGCTGCCGTCTTGCCGGTGCCGGTCTGCGCAATGCCGCACAGGTCGCGGCCTTCGATCAGCGAGGGGATGGCCTGCGCCTGAATCGGCGTCGGCGTGTCATAGCCCTTGGCAGCAAGCGCTTCGAGAATCTGCGGCGAGAGGCCGAGATCGGTAAATTTAGTCATAGTGTAACTTTCAGATCTGCGCGTTCGGCGCGCGCGGAAATGCACGGCCGACAAAGCGAGGTTGGTGACAACCCGCGTGAAAAGGGAAGCCGTTTGGCTGGAGCGTCATGGGGGTCTGGCCTGTCCTGCTGATGCAGGCACTCACGCTGGCCGACCATGCGTAAACGAGGTTCGTTACGCTGCGCTGCGGCATGATGTGGCAGATGTGGGGGAAGAAAGCAAGTAGATCGCTAAAACCCTGCCATCCCCGATAACAACCCCCGCACATCGACCCGCGCCTTCAACCGCGCTGCGATCAAGGCAGTCCCGCTGATTTTGCGCTGGACGAACAGGGTATCGACCGGCGGGATGTGCCATGTCGCGCGGTCGACGGCCATGTCCATGCCTTGTTCGCGCAGCACGCCGACGAACGAGCGGTCGCCGAAATCGAAGGGGCCGGTCTGCGTCATCTGGGCGATGACGATGTCAATCATGCTGTCGAGGCGCGCGCGGTGATGGACGACTGCGCTGTCGCCGATAAAGCCCGACGCAACCGCCGC
>JBGSMP010000287.1:0-2402 GCA_041740105.1 Sphingomonadaceae bacterium | reverse complement strand
CTAACTTGCGCCGCCGAGCGGGGCACGATGGCGTCCGCACAGGCGGAGAGGCCGAGCGCCGCCAACCCAACCCACAGCCGTGAGATCATACCGATTCGTCGGTATCTGTCAGTATCCAGTTGGGATCTTCGGCGCGGATCGTCCGCGTGAATGTCCAGACATCGTGCGTCGGCACGGCATCGCTCAGCGAACCGGCGATCATGCTACCCTCGGCGTCGCGCGTTACCGCCGAGATATCGGCATCGAAACGGACAGTCACCGTCGCCACTTTGTTGTCGAGTTGCGCCGACGCAATCGTGGCGTTTTCGATGTTCATCAACCGGTTTTCGAGGACATGTCCGGCAGCAGTCCGCTCGGTGATCGACGCCGCAAACGCCTCGCGCACGTCATCGCCGACATAGGGCGCTAGGGCATCTTCGTCGCCGCGCCAGTAAGCTTCGAGGATCATACGGTAGGCCGCTTTCGATCCTTCGAGGAAACGCGCCACATCGAAGCTGTTGTCCGCACTGATGATCGCGCGAACACCCGCGGCCGCCGTCGGTTCGAATACGGTATCGACGGCAGCAGGCGTGTGACCGCGTGCATCGTCGATCGCAACCGGCGCGCCCGGTGCGGGCGTGTCGAGCGGTGCGACATAGGGCCGCTCATGGCCCGTGCGTTTGCCCAGCACCGCATAGAGGCGAAGGCCGAGAAACACGGCAACCATAGCAAGAAGGACAATACCGACCACAAAACCTCCGGTTATTCTGGACCCTACATAGGGCCCATCCCGCAACACTTCAAACTGGCATTGCTCTTATGGGTTTCATCCTGCTAGGCGCGCGGCTTCGATATTCCAATATATTTTACAGGATCGAGACGACATGGCCGACGAACAGGGCACCGAACCACTTGCCAATGGCGAAGACACCAGCCCGCAGGCCGGCGTCGTTTCGCAATATGTCAAAGACCTTTCGTTCGAGAATCCCAACGCACCCGCTGTCTATCAGTGGCAGGGGCAGCCGCAGATCGACGTGCAGTTCAACATCGCGTCGGGTCAGGTCGGCGACGACATGTATGAAGTCATCCTGAAAATCGACGTGAAGGCGTCGGCGGCGGAAAAGACCGCGTTTCAGGTCGAGCTGTCCTATGCCGGCCTGTTCGCGCTCCGCAACATTCCTGAAGATCAGCTTCAGCCCTTCCTGCTTGCCGAAGCCCCGCGCATCCTGTTTCCCTTCGCCCGCCGCACGCTGGCCGACGTGGTGCGTGATGGCGGCTTTCCGCCGCTGATGCTCGAACCGATCGATTTCGGGCAGCTGTATCTGGCGCAAGCGGCGCAGGCCGTACAAATGGGTTCGCCCGTGGGCCAGGCGTAAGCGTTCGCGCGGACGCAATGAACCTCGTCCGCGCCATGGCTTCGATCGGGAGCCTCACACTCCTCAGCCGCGTGCTCGGCATGGTCCGCGACATGCTGATGGCGCGGTTCGTGGGTGCCGGCATGGCGTCGGACGCTTTCCTGATCGCGTGGCGATTACCCAATTTGTTTCGCGCACTCTTTGCCGAAGGCGCGTTTGCGGCCGCTTTTGTGCCGATGTTCAACCGCCGGATGACCGAGGCCGAGCAGGAAAAGGCCGATGCGGGGCTGGCAGCGGCCAACGACTTCGCAGGGCAGGTTCTGTCCGTGCTATTTCCTTTTCTCGTGATATTCACAGTCGCAATGATGGTCGCCGCCGCGCCGATCGTTCACGCGATGACCGGCGGCTTTCCGGATGGCGGTCCTGAAAAATTCGCGCTGGCCACGCATTTGACCCAGATCACCTTTCCCTATCTGGGGCTGATCTCGCTCGTTTCGCTGTTGGGCGGCATCCTCAATTCGCTGAACCGCTTCTGGGTCAATGCCGCCGCACCAGTTTTGCTCAATGTGGCGATGATCGTTGCAATCGTGTTGTTTCGCGGCAGCACACCCGCCGAAACCGCCGAAACCCAAGCAATAGCGGTGACAGTCGCGGGCGCGCTGCAACTCATCTGGCTGATCTGGTCGTGCCGCCGCGCAGGCGTCGTCCTGAAGCTCCGGCTCCCGAAACTGTCGCCCGACGTGAAAAAAATGCTCTGGCTGATCGGACCGGCTGCCATCGGTCAGGGGGCGATCCAGTTCAATCTGTTGGTCTCGACTTCGCTTGCCGCGCGCTTCCTCGAGCAAGGCGCGGTCAGCTATCTCTATTATGCCGATCGCCTCAATCAGCTCCCGCTCGGCCTCATCGGCATCGGAGTCGGCACGGCGATCCTGCCCAGCCTGTCACGCCAGATCAGCGGCGGGAATTCAGCGGCGGCGGCGCATACCCAGAACCGCGCGATGGAACTTGCCCTGTTGCTCGCGCTGCCCGCCGCCGTCGCGCTTGTCGTCTCGGCAACCCCGCTGATCC
>JBGSMP010000041.1:0-1815 GCA_041740105.1 Sphingomonadaceae bacterium | reverse complement strand
GCCCGATCAATGCCGCCTGCTGGTCCCCGGCCATGCCGCAAATCGGGATTGCGCCGCCGAAAAGATCGGGCAGTGTGGTGCCAAGCGGCCCTGCACAATCGACGACTTCGGGCAGAATTCCGCGCGGCACACCGAAAAGATCGCACAAGCCGTCGTCCCAACCGGCACTGCCGATCGCCATCAGCGCGGTGCGCGCGGCATTGGTTGCGTCGCTGATATGCGCGCCGCCGGTCAGCCGGAACACGAGATAACTTTCGATCGTGCCGACGGCGAGATTGTCGCCCGCGTCGTTCAGTTGCGGCCAGTTGGCGAGCGCCCAGCCGATCTTCGAGCCTGAAAAATAGGGATCGAGCAGCAGTCCGGTCTTCGCCTGCAGCGTCAATTCCTGCCCGTCGGCTTTCAGCGCTTCGCAAATGTCCGCCGTGCGCCGGTCCTGCCAGACGATCGCAGGGGCCAATGGCTCGCCCGTCCGACGGTCCCAGAATACGATCGTCTCGCGCTGGTTGGTGATGCCGATCCCCGCGATCCGATCCGCACCGCCCGCTTTGTCCACCATTTCGCGCGCGCAATCGAGCGTCAGCGTCCAGATTTCGGCGGCGTCATGTTCGACCAAGCCGGGCGCGGGATAATGCTGCGTGATGGCTTGCTGGCAACTGCCCAGACACGTGCCGTCGATGGCAAACAGCATTGCCCGCGTCGACGTCGTGCCTTCGTCAATGACAAGAATATGGTCGCCCATGCTTCCACCGCCCGCTGTTTCGCGTTAGCGGCCATCGCTGATGCCAGCGATTTTGTCCACATGACCCATATCCGCTTCGACGCGGGGGAAACGACGCTGATCATCGCTTGTGCCAAAGGCGCGCCGCCGCATGTTGTGCACTGGGGCAGGCAGCTGAGCGCCAAAGTTTCCATTGCGGAACTTACCGCTCTCACCGCGCAGCAAGTCGGGCCCGGCATGGCCGATGTGCCGATTGCTGCGTCGTTTGCCATGGAACCCGGCCTCGGGCTGATGGGACCGTGCGGCTTTGCGGCGCATCGCGCCGGCAAGGATTGGGGCAGCCGGTTCGATGTCGTCAAAGTTGTCGCCCACGACGATCGTGCCGTGATTACCTGTTCGGACGTCCGCACAAAGCTGGGCCTCGAATACCGCCTCCGCGTCGATGCCGCGACCGGGGTCCTGACGATCGGCTCGACGCTGACCAACTATGGCGCAGATATGCTCGATCTGAACGACGTGGCGACAGCATTTCTGCCAGTGCCCCAGCCGATGACGGAGATCATAGGTTTTTCGGGCCGCTGGGCCGACGAATTCTGTCGCGAGCGGATCACACGTTTTTCGGGTGGCTATGTCCGCGAGAACCGGCGCGGGCGGACGTCGCACGACAGCTTCCCGGCGGTGATCCTCTGTGCGCCATCGACGAGCGAAAACGCGGGTGATGCCTACGGGCTGACGCTGGCGTGGAGCGGCAATCACCGCATTCGGGTCGATACGCTGAATGACGGGCGTGTGCTGGCATCGCTCGGCGCGCTGCTCCTGCCGGGCGAAGTGCGGCTGGCGCCCGGCGAAAGCCATGTCAGTCCCGACATCATCGCTGCCTATTCTGCAAACGGTCTCGCGCAGTTGAGCCGCCATTTTCATGCGCATGTGCGGACCAACATCCTGCGCCCCACAACCCGCGCCAAGCCGCGCCCGGTGCATTACAATACGTGGGAAGCCGTGTGGTTTGCGCATGACGTCGACAAGCTGAAGGAGCTTGCCAGCCATGCCGCTGCTCTCGGCGTCGAGCGTTTCGTTCTCGACGATGGCTGGTTCGG
>JBGSMP010000263.1:0-2086 GCA_041740105.1 Sphingomonadaceae bacterium | reverse complement strand
AAACCGCGCGCTTCGGCAACCTGTTCAGGCGGCAGCGCGCGGCCCGGCATCGGCACCTTGATGTTCTTGCCCACCTGCGTCGGCGCGTCGGCGGTGAATGCCAGTTCGACCTCGGGCTCATGCGCAATCGCCCGCGCGGTGCCGGTGAGCACGGCCTTGAAAGCTTCGAGCGGAGTCTGGTCGGCCATGGTCTCTCCGATACCGGCAAGTTCTGCGCCCATGCAAGCCAGTCCGGACAATATGTTGCCCGCAAATAATGCCGTGTCATGCCGACAAAATGTTCGCCGATGACTGTCGAATTCCGTCCCTTATTCCGCAGTGCGTAAGCTGGGCCCGCTGTTTAGAAACCGTCGGGCAGGTCGATCGGGCCGACGATTTCGCGGTAACGCGCAGCGGCATAGCGGTCTGTCATACCGGCAATAAAATCGCCGATATGGCGTGCGCGGGCAGGGTTTGCGTCCGGCAGCGACCTGCGCCAGCTTTCGGGAAGTGCGGCGGGGTCGGCAACATAGGCCGCATAAAGCCCGCTGATGATCATGGTCGCCAGTTCGGCAACGGCCAACTGCCGCGGATGGTGATAAAGATTGGCATACATGAATGCTTTCAGCGCACGCTCGTCGGCCTGCATCGCGGGCGAGAAACCGGCCAAGGGCTCTCCGGCGGCACGCACCTCCTCGACACGCGATACGCCAGCTTCGGCGATCCGCGCGCGCGTTTCGACCAGCACATCGTTGACCATCACGCCGATCTGCACGCGGATTAGTTCAGGCAACAGCCGCGCTTCGCTGACATCGGGATAGCGCCGTTTTACCGCGTCCCAACGCGCTGCTACGAACGGCAAATCCAGCAATGCGTCGCGGTCGAGTATGCCTGAACGCAAACCATCGTCGATATCGTGATTGTCGTAGGCAATATCGTCGGACACCGCGGCGATCTGCGCCTCGAGCGAGGCATGGCTCGTCAGATCGAGCGGGAACATCGCGTCCGCCGCCGCCATCGCCCAGCCCGGCGCCAGCACCGGCCCATTATGCTTGGCGAGGCCTTCGAGCATCTCCCAGCTCAAGTTCAATCCTGACCAGCGCGGATATGGTGCATCGATCACCATCAGCGCGCGCATCGTCTGTGCGTTGTGATCGAAGCCGCCGACGTCCGCCATCGCCACCCTCAGCGCATGTTCGCCCGCATGACCGAACGGCGGGTGGCCGATGTCATGCGCCAGCGCCAGCGCTTCGGTCAGGTCTTCGTCGAGCCCCAGTGATCGCGCCATCGTCCGCGCGATCTGTGCGACTTCGAGGCTGTGCGTCAGGCGAACACGGAAATGATCGCCGTCGGGCGCGACGAACACTTGCGTCTTGTGGCGCAACCGCCGGAAACTGATCGAATGGATGATCCGGTCGCGGTCGCGCTGGAACGCGGTGCGCGGCCCGCGCAATGCGCCGAGTGTTTCGAAGTGCAGTCGCCCCCGGCTCAGCGCAGGATCGCAGGCGTAAACGGCCCGCGTCGTCATTTCACGCCGAGCTTCATGACCTCCTGCCCCGCCTCGCTACTGAAACTCGATGCAGAGACGCCGGCCTTGCCCAAAGCAGTCACCAGCGCGCGCGCATCCGCCACCGATCGCAAAGGCCCGGCAAGGATGCGATTGGTTGCGCGATACGGCATGCTGAAACCACCATAGGCTTTCAAAAGCTTCTCGTTCGCGTCCCGGATTTTGCGCCAGGTCGGCCCAAGTCCGCGCGCATTACTTCCCGTCGCAACCTGCACCCAAATCCGCGCGGGACTGGCTTTTGCAGCGGCTGCAGCTTTTGCTTTTTCGTCCTTTGCAAGCTGCGCGGCAGCCGCCGCTTCGGTTGCTGCCGCCGCTTTACGCGCGGCAACCCGCTGGTTCGCACGTATTTCGGCAGCCGTCGGCAACGCGACGGGTGCGGACTCCGGTTCGGGCTCGATCCCGGCAAGAATAGAGGCAAGGCGGCTGACGGGAGCCGCGGCGGGCGAAGCAACTTCGAATGCAACAGGCGGGACCGTCACGCGCTCGACGGGCGGCCCAATCGGCATGGCTGGGGCCTGAGCGACGCCGGGATCGGCTTCC
>JBGSMP010000256.1:0-1947 GCA_041740105.1 Sphingomonadaceae bacterium | reverse complement strand
GCCGTCGCTGCGATCCGCGACAGTGCAGCCGGGATCGAAGCCCTGCTGTTCACGACGCGGACACGGCAAGTAACCGGCCTGATGCCCCCCGCTGATGCCGACGACTATCTGACCGGCCTGTGCATCGGCGGCGATGTGCGGTCGGCACTGTCGCTCAATCCCGATGCGCGCTCGGTGACGATCGTCGGATCGGCGGCCCTCATGGCTCTTTATGCAAAAGCGCTGACGGCATTCGGGATGCCCACCCGCCAGATTGACGGGCGCGCCGCCGTGCTGTCGGGACTGACACGCGCCTATCAGGAGATTTTCGGATGACTCCAGTTGCTGTTCTCGACGTCAAGAATATCCTCGGTGAAGGCGTCCTGTGGGATGCGCGCAGCGGCAGCGTGGTCTGGACCGACATCCAGTCGTCACGCTTCTGGCAGTGGCAGCCGGGCGGTGAGCCGGAGAACTTTCCCCTATCGCAACGCCTTGGCAGCATCGCGCTGACCGAAATCCCCGGCACATATCTCGGTGGCTTCGAAGATGGCTTTGCGCGCTTCACGCCCGCAACCGGCGCGTTCGAAATGCTCGCCCCCGTGACGGCCGACCATGCGCATCTCCGCCTGAACGATGGCCGCGTCGACCGGCGCGGGACGTTTTGGGCCGGGAGCATGGTCGAAGCCAAGGGCCAGCCGCTCGGCAGCCTCTGGCGTTATGACGGCGGCGGTCAGGCAACGCCATTCTTCGACGACATCATCATCCCGAACAGCTTGTGCTGGAGCCGCGACGGCAGCCAGATGTATTTCACCGACACCATGACGCAGACGATCAGCCGTTTTGCGTTCGACGCCGAACACGGCTCCATTGGCGAACCCGAAATCTTTGCGACGACAACCGGACAGCGTTACCCCGATGGCAGCTGTATCGATGCCGAAGATCACCTGTGGAATGCACAGTGGGGGTCGGGCGAAGTCGTCCGTTATCGCCCAGACGGCAGCATCGAACGACGCATCGCTCTCCCCGTCAGCCAGCCGAGCTGTGTCTCCTTCGGCGGGCCCGATCTGAACTTGCTGCTGGTCACGACCGCGCGCCAGACGTTGAGCGCCGAGGCACTTGTCGAACAACCGCTGGCGGGCGCGCTGTTCGTGTTCGAAATCGACGTGACCGGCTTGCCGGAGACTATTTGCACGCGCTGTTAACCGAACGAACAGCTTCCGCGGCTACGGCTACCGGTATCAGGGAGTGACCGGCATGAAGTTTGTTCTGCTCAAATCATGGGGCGGCGATTATATGATCGTCGCGGCCAACATCGCCTACCTGCGCAATGATGAAAATGGCCAGACCAAAGTCGGCCTCGTCGGCGGCGATTCGATATTGGTCGCAGGCACGATGGAAGAAAACGCGGCGAAGATTCTGGCCGAATAAACTATCTGGCCAGTGCCTGAACAAAGGCCGCCGCGTTCCGTCCGGCCGTATCGGCCGACATTCCGGTGCGGTAGACTGAACCACCAACGCCAAACCCATCCGCGCCTGCTTTTCGAAAAGCGTCGACATTGTCGATCGTTACACCGCCAACGACCAGCAGGGTTGCGGCCCTCGGCAGCACTGCCCGCATTGATTTGACAGCAGCAGGCGTGACCATTTCGCCGGGAAACAGCTTCACGGCATGTGCGCCCGCCTCGAGCGCCGCAAACGCTTCGGTCGGTGTGAGGCATCCGGGCGCGGACAGCATGCCCGCAGCGACCGTTGCCGCAATAACGTCGGGCCGCATGTTCGGTGAGACGATGATCTGCGCACCGGCATCCTTGCAGCGCTGCACATCAACGACCGACAGCACCGTCCCCGCACCGATGATCGCGCGCCCGGCGAAGCGCAGCGCCATGCGTTCGATCGAGGAAAATGGATCAGGCGAATTCAGCGGCACTTCGATGATGGTCACGCCCGCGGCGACGATCGCTTCGGCAA
>JBGSMP010000252.1:0-5107 GCA_041740105.1 Sphingomonadaceae bacterium | reverse complement strand
CAGAGGATCATCGACGCCAGCTTGTTTGCAGCGACCATGCGGCCGATCGCACCGTCGGCGCCTGTCAGATGATTCTGACCCACAACATCGGCCAGCGTGGCGGGTCGCAGCCGGTCAGCGAGCGGTGCTGGTGGCGCCGGGGCAGCGAACAGGTCTGTCATCGCGTCAGCGGTTCTGTCTGCCGTGTTTTGCGATTACACGCAGATAGGTCTCCGCCAGCGCACCGTTGACTGCGTCCCACGTATAAGCCCCTGCTGCAAGCTCGCCAGCGACGCCTGCGGCCCGCGCAACAGCAGGATTGCGCACATAATGCTCGATCGCGTCGGCATAGCCCGCAATGTCGCGCGGTCCGATTAGCTGGCCCGTGACGCCGTCGACGACGAGACTGCGTGTGCCCGTCGCATTGGCACCGACGACGGGGAGCGCGCAGGCCATGGCTTCGGAGGTTACATTGCCGAAGGTTTCGGTCACGCTTGGTTGCAACAACAAATCAGCCGACGCAACGGCGCGGCCGAGATCGGTCCCGTTCTGGTGCCCGGCGAAAATGGCATGAGGGACTTGCGCTGCAAACGTATCGCGCGCCGGTCCGTCGCCGAGCACGAGAACCTTGTGCGCGACACCGCGTTCTTTGAGGGCGGCGATTGTTTCGGCAAAAACATCGATCCCCTTTTCGAGCACGACGCGACCAAAGAACAATATCGTGAAATCGTCATCGGCAATGCCCCGCGAACGCCGCCAGTCGAGGCTGCGCCGTCCCGGGTTGAATACGATGCGGTCGATGCCGCGACCCCAGATACCGATGTCGGCATTCATCCGTTCGTTGCGCAGGACGTCGGCCATCGATGGTGACGGCGCGACGATCGCGTCGCACTTGCGGTAAAAGCGCCGCTGAAGCGCTGTCACGCCCGCTTCGAGAAAGCCGAGGTGATAATAATGGAAATAGGTCTCGAAGCGCGTGTGGACCGATGCGATGACTGGCAGGCCACGCGATTTGGCGTAGCGAACCGCACTGTGGCCAAGGATTTCGGGCGACGATACGTGGACGATGTTCGGCTTGAATGCGTCAATATCGGCGCGGGCTGCATTGAGCCCCAGCGGCACACGATATTCGGGACGGAAGGGGACCGCGACCGAGCGAACGCCGACAAGATCGCCCGTCGGCGGGAAGGCGGGATGTTCGACAACGGGTGCGTAAATCCGCACCGCCGCGCCCTTGTCCAGCAGCCAGCCGACAAGATTGTTAAGTGCACGATTTGCCCCGTCGCGGACATAATTATAGTTTCCGCTGGTCAGCGCAATGCGGAGGTCGGCAATCTGCATGGTTAATGCCGTTACAAGGGTGCTACGCAAATTGCCAACTGTGCCACAATCTGTAGACCTTTGCCGGATCGAGAGGGAGCGGGGCCACAATGATGTTCGAACGGATCAACCCGATGACCGGCGCGGTTGCGTCGACGGCAAAAGCGATGAAAGCCAGTGATATGGCGCCGATTGCCGAGCGCGCGGCGGCTGCGTTTCCGGTATGGGCCGCCATGGGGCCGAATGCCCGTCGCGCGATCTTGATGAAAGCGGCGGATGCACTGGAATCAAAAGCGGACGCCTTTGTCGATGCGATGATATCCGAGATCGGTGCGACGACGGGCTGGGCGATGTTCAACCTGAGCCTTGCCGCCAGCGTCGTTCGCGAAGCGGCTGCGATGACCACCCAGATCAGCGGCGAAGTGATCCCATCGGACAAGCCGGGATGTCTCGCGATGACATTGCGCGAGCCCGTCGGCGTGATCCTCGGTGTTGCCCCGTGGAATGGGCCGATTGTCCTTGGCGTCCGCGCGATTGCTGTGCCGCTCGCCTGTGGGAACAGTGTCATCCTGAAAGCGTCGGAAACCTGCCCGCGCACGCACGGACTGATCGTCGAAGCCTTTGCCGAAGCCGGCTTCCCCGAGGGCACGGTCAACATCGTGACCAACGCGCCGGGCGATGCCAATGATGTGGTTGGTGCGCTGATCGATCATCCCGCGGTCAAGCGAATCAACTTTACGGGGTCGACTGCGGTCGGCCGCATCATTGCCAAACGCGCGGCTGAGCACCTGAAACCGTGCCTGCTCGAATTGGGCGGCAAGGCGCCTTTGATCGTGCTCGACGATGCCGATCTTGACGAGGCGGCTGCAGCCGCTGCGTTTGGTGCCTTCATGAATCAGGGGCAGATTTGCATGTCGACCGAGCGGATCATCGTTGTCGAAAGCGTCGCTGATGCATTCGCGGCGAAATTTGCTGCCAAGGCAAAAACCCTGACGGCAGGCGATCCGCGCACAGGCTCGATGCCGTTGGGCGCATTGGTCAGTCTGCAGGCCGCGTCGCGCGTCAATGCCATGATCGATGATGCCGAGGGAAAGGGCGCGCAGGTGCTGGCCGGCGGCAAGGCAGACGGGCTTCTGATGCCGGCAACAGTGGTCGATGGCGTGATTGATAGCATGGCGCTTTATCATGACGAAAGTTTCGGCCCGGTCGTGGCGCTCATTCGCGCCAAAGACGAGGAGGACGCGATCCGCCTAGCGAATGACAGTGACTATGGGTTGTCGGCGGCAGTATTCACCCGCGACACCGCGCGCGGCTTGCGAGTCGCCCGGCAAATCCGGTCCGGAATCTGTCATATCAACGGGCCGACTGTGCACGACGAGGCACAGATGCCGTTCGGCGGCGTCGGCGCGTCGGGCTATGGCCGGTTCGGCGGCAAGGCCGGGATCGATAGCTTTACCGAATTGCGCTGGATCACCATAGAGACGCAGCCTGTGCAGTTCCCGATCTGATCAGGCGAATTCCTCGGTGTCGATCGCGGCCTGCATCCCCGGCGTATAGCGCGGGCCGGCAACGGTCTTTTCGTTGATCAGAGCGTCGATCTGCGCGATTGTTTCGGCGTCGGGCATCCAGTCCCAGCGCGCGATATTTTCCTCGACATGGGCAATATTCTGCGTGCCGGGGATCGAAACGACGTGATCGCCCCTGGCGTGCACCCAACCGATGGCCAGCTGCGATGTCGTAACCCCGACATTTTCGGCGATCGTTTGAAATCCTGCAACCAACGTCATGTTTGCGGTGAAGTTGGGCTCTCGGAAACGGGGCCATGCGCCGCGCAGGTCGTCCTTGTGCCATTGCTGGTCCGCGCGGAACCCGCCGGTTAAGAATCCGCGCCCGACCGGTGAAAACGCGACAAACGTAACACCAAGTTCCTTGCAGGCATCGAGCACGGCGATCTCGGCATTGCGCGTCATCGGCGAATATTCGGTCTGCATCGCGGCACAGGGATGGACGGCATGCGCGCGGCGCAGCGTTTCGGCCGACATCTCGGACAAGCCATAGCTGCCGATCTTGCCTTCCCTGACCAGGTCGGCAAGCGCGCCGACGGAGTCCTCGATCGGCGTATCGAAGTCGCGGCGGTGGAGATAATAGAGGTCGATATGATCTGTCTGCAGCAGCTTCAGGCTGATTTCGCAGGCGGCCTTGATCGCTTCGGGCCGGCAATCGATGCGCCGGGATTTGCCATCAACGAAAATGCCGGTTTTGGATGCGAGAAAAAACTCGTGTCGCCGCCCTTTGAGCGCCTCGCCGATCAGCGTCTCCGACTGGCCGTCACCATAAATCCGCGCGGTGTCGAGATGGTCATAGCCTTTGTCGAGCGCTGTATTGAGCAATCGCCGCGCATAATCGTCGGGCACGGCAGGACCATAGGCCCAGCAGATGTTCATGCAGCCAAGGCCGACGGGGTTGACGGTGCGTCCGTTGATTGTTCTCTTCAAGATGATCGTCCTGCTTTGGCTGTCGCCGTATAACTGAGTCCCGCGATTCGGCTATGCAGCGCATACTGGCTTTCACTCGGGTGAATTGACCGGCGAAAACGAACGTCGCATTACGGCCTGCGATGCCAAGCCAAGACCTTGCCCCTGATGCGACTGGTTTGGGGACAATAACGACTCCGCTTGGCATCGGCATTACTGGCCATCGGCTCGAACGTTTGCAGCCGTTCGATCAATGCGCGTTACAACACGCATTGCGCGACGTCATGATTGTGATCGCAGGCGAAGGATCGATGCGCCCGATGCGGCTGATCACGAGCCTTGCCGACGGTGCCGATACGATTGCAGCGCACGAAGCGGTGGCACTGGGCTGGGCACTCGATGCGGTCTTGCCATTTCCACGCGCGGACTATCTTTCGGACTTCGCCGAAGCCAATGCCCGGACTGAGCATGAGGCCCTGCTCGGTCTTGCGCACGCCGTTTTCGAACTCGATGGCGACCGGTCGATCGATGGCGGCGGCGCGATTGCCTATGAACGCGCCGGGCGCGTGGTGCTGGCGCAAAGCGATATATTGATTGCGGTGTGGGACGGGCTTCCCGCGCGTGGCCGCGGCGGGGCGGCACAGATTGTCGCCGAAGCTGTTCTGGCGGGCATTCCCGTCGTTGTGATCGACCCTGCGGATCCCGATGCGCCGCGTCTGCTGTGGGACGGTTTGGAAGAGCATGATCTGGGTCAGCAAACGCACGAAACCGTGCCGACCGGTGACTTGAGCGCCTTGCCCGCGCTCGTGGGCGCGCTGCTCGATGCGCCGGTCGATGCCACGGAACGCAAAATGCTCGGCGTGTTCGAGGCCCCCGTCATGCCGCGACGCAACTGGGCGCTGGCCTATCCATTGCTCCTTGCGATGGTAGGCGTTCGCCGGATGCGGTGGAGCGATTGGAAGCCGACGCGGACGATCACGGCCAGTCTTGGCTTGCCGAGCAACAACGCCTTCGGCGGCAAAATGGCATCGATCCTGAGTCCCCGTTTCGCGCGCGCAGATAGTCTTGCCACGCACGTCGCCCAGATATTTCGCAGCGGGTATGTCACCAATTTCACGTTTGCCGCGCTTGCCGTCGTGCTGTCGCTGCTCGGGCTGGCGCTGCCGGATGCGTTCAAGCCGGTTCTTATCATCCTCGAATTCATGGTGATTGCGACGATCCTGATCGTGACGCGCGCGGGCAATCGGGCGGGGTGGCATCGTCGCTGGCTCGACAACAGGCACCTTGCCGAGCGGCTGCGCTGCTTGTCAGTCGCCGCGCAACTCGGCGAACTC
>JBGSMP010000230.1:0-7894 GCA_041740105.1 Sphingomonadaceae bacterium | reverse complement strand
GAACCGCTTCCCGCACGGAATCAAGCGCCCAGCTCAAATTCACAGCCGTCGGCCGCGTCGCGAGTAGCATGGCATGATTGCGGGCGAGCGACGAGTCCGATGCGTCCTGCGCTACGGCCATCGCCAGCCCATACGCGCCGGTCATCGCAAGCAGCGGCGCACCACGCGTCCACATCTCTCGGATTGCCATCGCCGCTGCATCTGCTGAGCGCAGTTCAACCCACTCGATGACCCACGGCAGACACCGCTGATCGAGAATGCGAACGCCCGCCCCGTCATCGGTGCGCATGATTGAACGTGTCTGGAGACCGGCCAGCTTCAAAGGATAACCTCGTCGAAACTCGCGATATCCCCCGCGTTGCCTGCGCGGTCGATCAATAGCGCCTGCATTCCGGTAGCGCGCGCTGCTGCGACCTCTGCCGCTGTGTCAGACAAGAACATGATGTCACCAGGCGGCAGATCGATTTTGTGGGCGATACGCGCATAGGATGCCGCCTCGCGCTTTGCGCCCGTGGTCGTGTCGAAATAGCCCGAAAATAACGGGGTCAGATCACCAGCAAGGCTATGCCGAAATATGAGCTTTTGCGCGGCAACGGATCCTGATGAAAACACATATAAGCCAAGTCCCTTGTCGTGCCAGCGTCGCAGCACTGTCACCGCATCAGGATAGACGTGACCCTGCAACGTGCCATCGGCATAGCCTTCGGCCCAGATAGACCCTTGCAATGCCTTGAGCGCCGCTTCCTTGGCATCGACATCCATCCAGCCAAGGAGCGTCGCCACCGGATCATCGCCGGGCACGTCGACCATTGTTTCAGGGTGCGCCGCAACATAGGCTGGCAGCCGAGCGCGAGCATAGGGAAACAGCGTTTCAGCCACAAAGCTGATGCTTGACGTCGTCCCCTCGATATCGGTCAGGATGGCGCGGACGGGCATTCAGGCGGGTTCATGGCGCGGAAAACGATTCGCGATATCGTCGCCGGTAAAGGACGCGACCCAGCCGTCGGGATTGACGAACAGACGTATCGCAATGAATTGCGGCGCGGCGCCCATATCGAACCAGTGGCGCATACCGGCGGGCACCGACATCAGGTCGCCCCCGGTGCACAATATGTCGAACACGCGATTGTCGTGGTGCAGCGTGAACAGTCCTTCACCGCCGACGAAAAAGCGTACTTCATCCTCCGCATGGGTGTGTTCGGAAAGGAATATTGTGCGCATCGTCGCGCGATCGGGATGGTCGGGCGTGACGTGGACGACATCGATGGTCTGAAAACCGCCCTGCTGTTTCAGTGCCCCTATTTCCGGCGCATAAGCAGCAAGGATGTCATCGCCGTGCGCCCGCAGCGGCCAGCGTTCGAAACGCACGCCAATCTCGGCCAAGCTCGACGCAATGACGTCAGGATCTTCTGTCGCGAGGATCGGCGCTTGCGCATCGTCCTCATGAAACACCTGCAGTCGGCTCATGCGATCCTCCTGAACTGTCCTTCGGCAAGCTCGGCCATGATCAACCATTCGATGGCCTCGACCACCCGCTCTGCTTCCGCCATGTCCACGCCCCAGCCATAAAGCCCGTGGTTGCGGATGAGAAAAGCCGGCACTGTCCCGAGTGCGGGCGACACGGCATCCCAGATCATGCGCATATCCTGGCTGTTGTCGACAATCGGCAGTGTGATTTGCGTTTCGTGCGTCGTGATCCCGGGAATTGCTTTCAGCATTTCATGACCCGCAAATTGCCAGCTTGTCAGCGCCGGAAATGCACGCGTCAGAGCAACCGCTGTCGGCGAATGCGTATGCAACACCGCACCTGCGTCCGGATAGCTCGCATATACGGCAAGATGCAGTGCCGTTTCTGCTGACGGCCGCTTTCCGTCGAGCGACGCCCCCGCCGCGTCGACGCGCATCACGTCGTCGTCGGACAGGCGCCCCTTGTGCCGGCCCGAAACCGTGACCGCAAAGCTGCCATCGTCCAAGCGACACGAATAATTGCCCGACGTTGCCGGCGCCCAGCCCTTGCCGTCGAGCCAACGCCCTGCGGCAACAATCGCGCGTGCCGCGTCGAAAAACGAATAGCTGGCCATGATCCGCTGGGGATTGCCGTGTCTTGTCGCTTTGCGCTAGCCCCCATCGCATGCTCCGTGTTTTTCATCCGTCTGCTCCCGTTTCGACTGTGGTCGATCCGGAAGCCAGCGTGGCACTCCCTTCCGATACCGTGTGGATCGATCTGTTCGAGCCAACGCATGCCGAAGAGCAATTCGTCGAGCGGATTATCGGTCACACGATCCCGACGCGCGAGGAAATGGCGGAAATCGAGCCATCCAGCCGACTTTATGAAGAAGGCGGCGTTCTGTATCTGACCGCGACAGTCCTGACGGGACTGGCGAGCAATGATCCGATCGCGTCGCCGATCTCGTTCGTGCTCACGCCGAAGCAGTTGATCACGGTACGCTACACCGATCCCAAACCGTTTCTGACATTCATCGATCATGTGACTCGACAACCCGGACTGCTAACCACACCAATGCAGACGTTCGTCCGCCTTCTCGATGCGATCATCGATCGCATGGCGGACTCGCTCGAACAGATTGCGCTCGAACTCGAAACAATTTCGAAACACATCTTTCGCCGTTCGGCAAGCGAGCGCGGGCGGCGGATCCCGGCGCTGAAGCTCGAAGCACTGCTCGTGCGGATCGGCAACACGCAGGACATGCTGGCCAAAGCGCGCGAAACCGCAGGCAGCACCGCGCGACTGCTGACGTTTGTATCGAACCGTCAGCAATTCCTTGGCGACGCCGACAAGCGCGAAGAGCTGAGAAGCATGGCAGAAGATGTCGATTCGCTGATCGACCATTCGGGATTTCTCGCGCAGAATGTAACGTTTCTGCTCGATGCCTCGCTCGGCCTGATCAACATCGAACAGAATGCGATCCTCAAGATTTTCTCGGTCGCGTCGGTCATGCTTCTGCCGCCGACGCTCGTGGGGGCGATTTACGGCATGAATTTCGATCACATGCCCGAGCTGAAATGGCTGTTCGGCTATCCGCTGGCGCTGGCGCTGATGATCGCCTCGTCGATCCTGCCCTATCTTTATTTCAGGCGGCGCGGCTGGCTTTAGCGGGGCGGGAGAACTTCAAAACCCCGTCATCGACTTTGCCAAGCTTCAGCGATGCATAATCGCGCGCATAATTATGATGCACTTTCCACGGGTGGCGCACGCCTTGTTTGGGCACTGTATCCTGCGCCCGCGCGAGATAGCCCGAAGTCAGCCCGAAGAAATTGCCTTGCGACATTTCGGCAGGGTCGAGGCGCGGCAACGCTTGGACATAACCGCGCCGGTCCATGTGATTGATGATGCGACACGCATGCGCGCTGCTGAGATCGGCTTTGAGCGTCCACGACGCATTGTTGTACCCGATCACATAGCTGAGATTGGGCACGCCGCCGATCATCATGCCTTTGTAGATCATCGTATCGGACATCGCGACTTTCGCCCCGTCGACAAAAAGTTCTGCGCCGCCCAGCAGCTGCATTTCGATACCCGTGGCCGTCACGATGATATCGGCGGCCAGCGACTTGCCCGAGGTTAATCGGATACCGTCCTCGGTCCACGTGTCGATCGTATCGGTGACCACCGAGACTTTGCCCGCGTTGATCGCTTCAAACAGATCGGCGTCTGGCACCGCACACACGCGCTGGTCCCAAACGTCATAGCGCGGCGCAAAATGCGTATCGACATCATAAGTCGGGCCAAGCGCATCGCGGACGAGACCCATGAGCCGCTTTTTCGCGGCACCAGGGTTGCGCCGCACGAGAGAGAACAACGTCATACTGACGAGGACGTTTTTGAGGCGGACGGCTCGGTAGGCGAGGCCCGCCGGGAGGAGCTTGCGCATCCGGCTCGCGAACGGATCCTTTGACGGCACTGACGCGACGTAAGTCGGGGAGCGCTGCAGCATCGTCACGTGCGCTGTCGTTTGCGCCATTGCGGGGACCAGCGTCATCGCCGTGGCGCCGCTGCCGATGACGACGATATTCTTTCCCGCGTAATCGAGGTCGTCAGGCCAGAATTGCGGGTGGACCACTGTCCCCCCGAACTGCGCCATGCCGGGAAATTCGGGCGCATGGCCGGTGTCGTAGCGGTAATAGCCGCTGCACATCATGACCCAGTTCGCGGTCAGCCGCCCGCCATTCGCCAGCGTCACCGTCCAGCACGCTTCGGCTGTCGACCAGTCGGCGCTCACGACTTTGTGGCCATAGCGGATGTGTTTATCGATCCCGTTTTCGCGCGCCGTTTCCTCGATATAGCTGCGGATCGAGGCACCATCGGCAATCGACTTTTCACCGAGCCACGGTTTGAAATTATAGCCGAGCGTATACATGTCGCTGTCCGAACGGATGCCGGGATAGCGAAACAGATCCCATGTGCCGCCCATCGCCGCACGACCCTCGAGGATTGCAAAGGATTTGCCGGGGCAGCGCTTTTGCAAATGCCATGCGGCGCCGATGCCGGAGAGCCCCGCGCCGACAATGATCACGTCGAAATGTTCCATGCTGCTCAGTTTCCGCGTGATTGACGTTCACGTCAATTATAAAGCGTTTTCCACAGCAACTGACCAGCGACGTAAAGGATCAGCACCCCCGTCGCGCGGCGGACGAGCGTTTGACTGAGGATCGCAATTCCGGCCCAACTGCCGATCTGGCCGCCGACCAGGACAGCAATGGCCAGCGGCCAGTAATCGACGACAGCCGCAAGCTCACCGGTATTGCCAAGCTTGATGCTCTGCCCGATCAGCCCCGCGACCGAATTGACGAGAATGAACGCGCTCGATGTTGCCGCAATTGCGCGCGCCGTGTCCCACCGCGTCAGGTGCAGAAGCGGTGCGAGGAAAATGCCGCCGCCGATGCCAACGACGCCGGACAGGTAGCCTATGCCAGCGCCCAACACTGAATCTCTCACAGGTTTGGCAGGACAGTTTGCAGCTCCAGCCACCGGTTCGCGCTGAAGCAGCAAGAGAAGACCGGCAACGAGCAGGCTGATCCCAAGTAATGCCATAAAAACGGGCTGCCTGATCGGTGTCAGCCCGCCGAGCAACGCCAACGGCGCCGATGCAACGACGAGTGGCGCGACCCGACGCCACGGAATCAGCCCCGCGCGCGCAAAGCGTATGGTTCCGCCCGTGACGACAATGACATTACAGACCAGCGAAACAAACGGCAGGATGCGGTAATCGATCCCGCCAAGCGCCAGCAGCGCCGTGTAAGTCGACCCGCCTCCAAAGCCGACGCTGGCATAGAGCAGCGCCGTAACGAAGAAGGCAGCGACCAGCATCAAGCGGCGTTACGCAATCGATCCGTGGCAATGCTTGTATTTGCTGCCCGATCCACAAGGACACGGCGCATTGCGGCTGACGACGCCGACCCAGCTATCGGGGTCTTCGCCAAGCATTTCCTGCGGATCGGGCTGAACGATCTGCAATGGGGGCAGCCGCGTGGTGATCAGCCCCATCCCCGCATAATCGTCATAGGTGTCGTCATCGCCCGTTAGCGGATCGATATGCGTCGTAAAAATATCGGGCATTTGCGGGAGGTCGCTCATGGGTTCTGGCATGAACTGCGCATGCGCCAGCACCTTTGTCACGTCTTCACGGATCAGCGTCAGCATCCGCTCGAACAGGGCAAAGGCTTCTTGCTTATACTCGTTGATCGGCGTTTTCTGCGCATAGGCCCGCAAGTGGATCACCTGCCGCAGGGCATCAAGCGTCGAGAGATGCTCTTTCCAGTGATGGTCGAGGTTCTGCAGCATCACGCTCTTTTCGACCTGCGCCCATGCGCCTTCGGGCAGGTCGGCGGCCTTGGCATCGATCGCGGCGTTGGCTGCGGCCCGGATGCGGTTTTCGATCTCCTCAGGCTCGATGCCTTCCTCGGACGTCCAATCGGCAATCGGCAGTTCAAGACCAAGGATGTCGCGCGACCGTTCGGCGAGGCCCGCCTTGTCCCACTGTTCGGGATAGCTGCCCACGGGGCACGCTTCCCCGACCAGCGCGTTTACGGTTTCCGCCCGCATATCGACAACGACATCATCGACCGTCGCCGCATCCATGATGTCGCTGCGCTGTTCGTAAATGACCTTGCGCTGGTCGTTCATCACGTCATCATATTCGACGACCTGTTTGCGGATGTCGTAATTACGCGCTTCGACTTTCTTCTGCGCCGTCTCGATGGCTTTCGACAGCCATTTCGAGCCGATCGCTTCGCCGTCGTCGAGGCTGCTTTTCATCATCCGTGCAAACATCGTGTTGTCGCCGAAAATGCGCAGCAAATCGTCGTCGAGGCTCAAGTAGAAACGCGACAGGCCGGGATCGCCCTGCCGCCCGGTGCGTCCGCGCAACTGATTGTCGATGCGGCGGCTCTCGTGGCGCTCGGTGCCGAGAACATAAAGCCCGCCCGCGGCGAGCACTTCGGCCTTTTCTGTGGCAATCTCTTCCTTCAGGCGTGAAATAACCGCATCCTTTTCGGGACCATCGGCGAGATCGGGAAACTCGTCCTGCATCCGGAATTCGAGATTGCCGCCAAGCTGGATGTCGGTCCCGCGTCCCGCCATGTTGGTGGCGATGGTCACACGGCTTTTGCGCCCCGCCTGCGAAACGATATGCGCTTCCTGTTCATGGAAGCGCGCGTTGAGCACGCTATGCTCGACGCCCTCCGCATCGAGAAATTCGCTCAGCAATTCGGACTTTTCGATCGAAACCGTGCCGACAAGCACGGGTTGCCCCCGCTCCGCCTTTTCGCGCACCGATTTGGCAATCGCGCCGAACTTGTCCTGCGTATTCTTGTAAAATTCGTCCTGTTCGTCGACGCGCAACACGGGCACGTTCGTGGGGATCGACACGACATTCATCTTGTAGATGTCGAAAAATTCGGCGGCTTCGGTCGCGGCCGTGCCCGTCATCCCCGAAAGTTTGGGATACATGCGGAAATAATTCTGGAACGTAATCGAGGCCATCGTCTGGTTCTCGGGCTCGATCTCGACGCCTTCCTTGGCTTCGACCGCTTGGTGCAACCCATCCGACCAGCGCCGCCCGTCCATCATCCGGCCGGTAAACTCATCGATGATGATGACCTTGCCTTCCTTGACGATGTAATCGGTGTCGCGCTTGAACATGACGTTGGCACGCAAGGCCTGGTTCAAGTGATGCACGACCTGTGTGTTTTCAAAGTCGTACAGATTTGCGCCTTCGAGCAAGCCCGCCGTTTCGAGCATCCGCTCGACTTTCTCGGTGCCGTCTTCGGTCAGGATGATCGTCTTTTGCTTTTCGTCCATTTCGTAATCGAACGGGACAAGCTGGCTGACCACGGCATGGACCTGTTTATACAGTTCGGATTTGTCGTCGGTCGGGCCCGAAATGATCAGCGGCGTCCGCGCTTCGTCGATCAGGATCGAATCCACCTCATCGACGATTGCAAAGCCGAACGGGCGCTGGACCATTTGCCCGCGCTCATATTTCATATTGTCGCGCAGATAATCGAACCCGAATTCGTTGTTGGTGCCATATGTGATGTCGGCATGATAAGCCGCGCGCCGCTCCTGATCCGAAATGTTCGGCACGATGACGCCGACGCTTAAGCCCAGAAACTTGTAGACCTGCCCCATCCAGTCGGCATCGCGCCGCGCCAGATAGTCGTTGACGGTAACGACATGCACGCCTGTCCCCGGCAGCGCGTTGAGATAACAGGCCAGTGTCGCGACCAGCGTCTTGCCTTCGCCCGTGCGCATTTCGGCGATCTCGCCGCGGTGGAGAACGATCCCGCCGATCATCTGCACGTCGTAATGGCGCTGGCCGAGCGTCCGCTGCGCAGCCTCGCGGACCGTGGCGAAGGCTTCAGGGAGCAGCGC
>JBGSMP010000229.1:0-3552 GCA_041740105.1 Sphingomonadaceae bacterium | reverse complement strand
GCTTCGGTCGTCTCGAGCTGGCGCGCGATGACATAGCCCTGGATCAGTTCGGTGACTTCGGCTCCCACCATATGCGCGCCGAGCAGTTCGCCGGTCATTGCGTCGAATACCGTTTTGACAAACCCTTCGGCCTCGCCGAGTGCAATCGCCTTGCCGTTGCCGATGAAGGGGAATTTGCCGACCTTGACCGAATGTCCGGCTTCGCGCGCTGTTGCTTCGGTCATGCCGACACTTGCCACCTGCGGCCGTGAATAAGTGCAGCCCGGGATGTTCCACGTCGAGAACGGATGCGCGTTTAGCCCCGCAATCTTTTCGACGCAGACCATCCCTTCATGGCTCGCCTTGTGCGCCAGCCATGGCGGGCCGGTGACGTCGCCGATCGCGTAGATCCCGGGCACATTGGTCGCGGCATAGCCATCGACAACGATATGCCCGCGCTCGGTCTTTATGCCCAGCGCTTCGAGGCCGATGTCCTCGGTATTCGGCACGATGCCGATCGCAACGATGGCGTGGCTGAAGGTTTCGGAGACGATCTTGCCATCGGGCAGTTTCAGTTCGGCCGTCACGCCGTCCGCGCCGGCTTCGAGCTTCTGCACGCCCGTCGAAGTGTGCAGTGTCATCCCTTGCCGCGCGAGTGCCTTGGCCATGAACTCGCTGACTTCGGCATCTTCGACCGGCAACACGCGGTCGAGCATTTCGACGATGGTCACCTTCGCGCCCATGTCCGAATAAAAGCTCGCAAACTCGATGCCGATCGCGCCCGATCCGACGACGAGCAGCTTCGTCGGCATTTCGGGCGGCACCATTGCGTGCCGGTATGTCCAGATGCGCTTCCCGTCGGCCTTGGCAAACGGCAAGCCGCGCGCGCGGGCGCCCGTCGCGATGATGATGTTCTTGGCTTCGAGGTCGCGTGTCTGGTCGCCGGTCGTGACCGACAGCTTCCCCACCGCGGTCAGCTTGCCGACGCCCTCGACCACGGTCACCTTGTTCTTCTTCATCAATCCCTTGACGCCGGCGTTCAGCTGCCCCGCGACCTTGCGGCTGCGCTCGGTCACTTTGGCGAGGTCGAACGACACGTCCTTGGCTGACAGCCCGTACGCATCGGCGTTTTGCATGTAGTGATAAATCTCCGACGTCCGCAGCAACGCCTTGGTCGGAATGCACCCCCAGTTGAGGCAAATCCCCCCCAGCCGCTCGCGCTCGACAATGGCAACCTTCAGGCCAAGCTGCGACGCGCGAATGGCGGCGACATAGCCACCGGGACCGGAACCAAGGATGATGAGGTCGTATTGGTCAGCCATCTGAAAATTTTCCCTTCAGCCAAAACTGCCCGTAGATTGACCACATAATAAGGCCACATGCCGTAAAGGCTTGGGCAGCTTGGTCATATCCCGAAATGCTGCCTGAAGGCATGGGCTGAACAATGATCAAGTAAAGGATTATCGAAAATCCTATAGCTGCAATAAGTGCCGTTAAATATTTGATATGACCACTTTTGAGAAGTAAAAGATAGGACAATATTATAATTACGGATGAGTAAAATATTTGGGGAATCCCGAAAACGATTGCAGTTACTGGGGCCGCGTAGATTCCCATCATCGCACCGGACTGTCCCTGAAATATGGAAAGATATGTGCCCGCAATAACCAAACTAACAGGATGGGAGATAAGACAAGCGAGAACAACCGACATGAAGAGTTTTGCTAAGGTCAAGCCACCAACCCCAACGGCGCTTCACAAAGCCGCTTGAACGCCGCCATCAGCTTCGCGCCATCCGACCCGTCGATCGCGCGGTGGTCGAACGATCCCGTCGCGCTCATCACGGTCGCGACACTTAGTGCCCCGTCGACCACATAAGGCCGCTTTTCGCCCGCGCCGATCGCCATGATCATCGCTTGCGGCGGGTTGATGACCGCGTCGAACGCCTTGATGCCGAACATGCCCATGTTCGACAGGCTCGCGGTGCCGCCCTGATATTCGTGCGGCTGCAGCTTGCCCGCCTTGGCCTTGTCGGCGAGCGATTTCATTTCGGTCGAAATCGCGCTGATCGACTTGTTCGCCGCGTCCGCGACGATCGGCGTGATCAGCCCGCCGTCGATCGATACCGCCACCGATATGTCGGCGCGGCTGTACTGGATCAGCGTATCGCCCGCGAACGACACGTTGCACGCGGGCACTTCGATCAGCGCCGCGCCGAGCGCCTTGATCAGCATATCGTTGACGCTGAGCTTGATCGTGCGCGGCTCCAGCGCCGCGTTCAACTCGCCGCGCAGTTTCAGCAGCGCATCGAGGCGAATGTCCACTGTCAGATAGATATGCGGCACCTGCTGCTTCGACTCCGTGAGCCGCCGCGCGATCGTTTTGCGCATGTTCGACAGCTTGATGACGTCGTGCGGAATATCGGTCGCAAGCGGTGCCCGAACTTCCACGTTCCCCCCCGCAGGCGGGGGTCCAGACTCTTCGACCGGGACTGGGTCCCCGCCTTTGCGGGGAAACTGGTTGCCACTTGCCCCTTCGACATCCGCCTTTACGATCCGCCCGCCCGGACCCGACCCCTTGATCGCCGCCAGATCGACACCCTTTTGCTCGGCAAGCCGTTTGGCGAGCGGGGAGGCAGTGATTCTACCCTCTCTTTTTAGGGGAGAGGGTGACTCAGCAGCAGCTGAGCGGGGTGAGGGGTCGTCCGTCACCGCAGCGGGTTCGCTTGAACCCCTCACCCCGCTCGCCGGTGGCGAGTCGCCCTCTCCCCTGGAGGGAGAGGGTTTAGAGGAAGCCTCTCCCTCCCCCGCAATCAGCGCAATGACCGTCCCGACCTTCACCCCGTCGGTCCCCTCGCTGACCAGTATCTCCGACACCGTCCCCTCGTCGACTGCTTCGAATTCCATTGTCGCCTTGTCGGTCTCGATCTCCGCCAGCAAATCGCCCGATTTCACGACATCGCCGACCTTGACCATCCATTTGGCCAGCGTGCCTTCTTCCATCGTCGGGGAGAGCGCGGGCATTTTCAGTTCGATGGCCATTCAAGCGTCCTTATCAGGCGAGTGCCGTAGCGTCGTTGACCGCTCCAATCGGACAGGCAGGCGATCCGGTCAAGCGGGGGGCTTGCAGAAATCGCGGGACAAGCGCAGCTTCGCGCCCGAGCAGGGGACGCCATAAACTATGCGCACATATCTCGTCGTCGTCGACGAAACGATCGAGGCGGGCGTCGCGCTCCGTTTCGCCACGCGCCGCGCCGCCAAAACCGGCGGGACGGTGCAAATTCTCGCCATCGTCGAGCCGGTAGAATTTGTGGCGTTCGGCGGCATTCAGGCAACGATGGAAATCGAAGCGCGCGAACATGCCGAAGAACTCGTCCAGAGTGCCGCCGGTGCCATTGTCGAGGAGACCGGCGTGCAACCCTCGATCCTTGTCCGCACCGGCAAGGCGATTGCCCTGATCCGCGAAATCCTTGCCGAGGATCCCAATATCGCCGCGCTTGTGCTGGGCGCGGCATCGGTCGGCGCGCCGGGGCCGCTGGTCTCGCATTTTGCCGGGGTCGAGGCGGGCAGCTTG
>JBGSMP010000093.1:0-19208 GCA_041740105.1 Sphingomonadaceae bacterium | reverse complement strand
GTCGTGGATCGCGGGCGGCGTTGGCCCCGACAGCGCGAAGTCACGCAGCGTGGCATGGCCCGTCATCGCCGGTTCCTGTTCGAGCAGGATCACCCGCGATCCGGGAACGATCGTCCGCCGCCCTTCGTCGCAATCGACGTGCCCTGCAAGCAAGCGCAGCAGCGTCGTCTTGCCCGCGCCATTGCGCCCGATCAGTGCCAGCCGGTCGCGCGGGGCCACGAAAATATCGAGATGGCGAAAAAGCCAGCCACTCCCCTGAATGAGTCCAAGGTCTTCAAAGCTGAGGATCGGTGCGGCCATGACCGCGCCCTTAGGCGGCTAATCGGCGTCATTCTAGGGCGGCGCGATGCGAAAACAGCGTCTTATTTACCAATTTGTCGCAAAAATGCCGCAAGATGGTGGCCGATGGCTTGACGCGGCGACAAAGGCGGAACATCCCCGCGCGCAGCGCACAATCGGCGCGCCGAACTTAAAGGGAGGACATTCATGGCCGACGTCAAGAAACCCAACGCACTGCAACAACCATTGACGCCATCACCCGAACTGGCGGCCGTTATCGGTGCCGGCACGGTGACGCGTGGCGATATGGTCAGCAAGATCTGGGTCTATATCAAGAAGCACGACCTTCAGAATCCGGCGAACAAGCGCGAGATTATTGCCGACGAGAAGCTGAAAGCTGTGTTTGGCGTCGACAAATGCACGATGTTCGAAATGAACAAGTATCTTTCGAAGCACCTGAAGTAGATCGATCCCGACGGGCGCGTTCGACGTGGATCGCGCCCGTTATTCGCTCAGGCTTTTGGACCTTCGACCTTTTTGTGGCGAGCGGCAATCATATCGAATACGCTGCCATAAAGTGGCTGATCGAACTCTGCGCCATAGATAAAGCCCCGCGCCCACTGGACGGTGGCGTCAAGCGTGCTCATCCCCGGGATCGTCACGAAGACCTTGCTGCCGGGACGGATCGTAAAACTCGTTTCGAAACGAAATCCGGTCATCGAGAGATCAATAACTTCGACTTCGAATTTTTGCGAAGAACCGGGTTCGCGTAAGCACGCGCTGAAGCGCACATCAAGGCGCACCGTCCGACGATGTTCGCTCGGCAAAGCGTAACTGGCCATGGTCGTTCCCGAAATCCAGATCGCACGATCGCGATCCGGTTTCGTTAAGATGCAACGGGTTTCAGTCGCGTTAACGCACCCGGCATTACTTTTTCGATTTGAGCGCTTTTACCGCCGCCAATGTCCCCGTCACATGACCATCGGGTGCCATCGCGGAATAGGCAAAGGCAATGCGGCCGTTTTTGCCGATCACAAATGACGTCCGGTTTGACCGTGTTGTCATTTGCGGGAGCGTGACATCATAGCCTGCGATCATTGCAGGACTGGCCACCGCAACGGCAAATTTGCTGCGGCATTCCTCGACCGAGAATTTGGCAAGCTTGTCGATCGGATCTGCTGCCACCCCGACAAGCGTTGCGCCGGCTTTGGCGAAATCGCCGCTCGCCATCGCAAACTGCCGCGCTTCGATCGTGCAGCCCGCTGTAAAGGCTGCGGGAAAGAAGTAGAGCACGACCGGCCCCTTTTTCAGCGCTTTGGCCAGTGAGAAACTGAATTGCTTGCCACCGATTGCGCCTGGCGTTGTAAAATCAGGCGCCAGCGCACCCACGGGCAAGGCCGCTTGCGCAAGCGCGGGGACCGACAAAGCAACAGCCGCCATCAAAGCACGCATCGAACAATTCTCCTGACCGAAATTTCGGAAACCTTAGCGTCTTTCGCCCGCTGCGTCATCTTTTGCTTAAGGTCGAACCGCTGCAGCCGTTGATCACTGCATGGATGCACGACCGCCGCCTCGTCGTATCGCTACGGCACAGTCCCCGAACGAGACAGACGGCGCGTCTGCAACGGCTGGCGCATCCCGTAAAAGCCGCGCTTTTATGGTTAGCATGATGTTTACCATCCTTGTTGCGCTCGTCGTGTTGCCGCATTCGGGACGCACCGAATCGACCGCGTCCCATGTTACCGCCGTCGTGACGGCGCGCGCCCGGATCGTTTCGGGGGTTCGTATGACGCGCGACCATGTGATCGTTGAAAACGATACGCCGTCGCGCACCACCCGTTTGCCCAAGCCGCGCGAGCGCCCCTGCCCCGAGGCCGATAGCGACCTGTGTCGCCTGATTGTCGTCGACATGCCGTGATCGTGCGTTGCACCGGCGCGTAACCGCCGCCATATCGGCCACCAATGCCGCCAATCCCCGAAACGTCCGATGCCGCGCCCGCAGGCTTTGCCACGCTGAAGCGCTTTTTGCCGTATCTTTGGCCGCGTGACGACCGCGCGCTCCGGATGCGCGTCGTCGGCGCCGTTCTGCTCGTGCTGCTCGCCAAAGCGATCACGCTTTTTGGCCCCTACCCCTATAAATGGGCAATCGACGCGATGTCGGCAAACCAGAGCGCAGCCGTCGGCCTCGTGATGGCGCTGGTCGCGGCCTATGCCGGCGCGCGTTTTGCCGGCGTTATCTTCGATAATATCCGCAACATGGTCTTCGAGCGCGTCGGGCAGGACGCGACGCGACATCTGGCGGTCAATGTGTTTCAGCATCTCCACGGCCTGTCGCTGCGCTTTCATCTCGCGCGGCGCACGGGTGCCGTTACCAAAGTGATCGAGCGCGGCACAAAGAGCATCGACACGATGCTCTATTTCCTGCTGTTCAACATCGCGCCGACGGTGATCGAACTGATTGTCGTCACGGTGACGTTCTGGATCAAGTTCGGGTTTTCGCTGGTCGCGGCAACGCTCGTTATGGTCGTCGTCTACACCTGGTTTACCTGGGCGGTGACGAACTGGCGCGCCAAACTGCGCGAGGAAATGAACGATTACGATACGCGCACGGTGTCGCGCGCGGTCGATTCGCTGCTGAATTACGAGACCGTAAAATATTTCAACGCCGAAAAGCGCGAAGTCGGTCGCTATGAAGCGATTGCGCGGAACTATGCCGATGCCGCGGTCAAATCCGAAAATTCGCTGGCGACGCTGAACGTCGGCCATTCGCTGATCACCAATCTGATGATGGCCGGCGCAATGGCCTATATCGTCTGGGGCTGGTCGGGCGGGCGCTTCACGACCGGTGATGTCGTGTTCGTCAGCACCTATCTGGCACAACTGTTCCGCCCGCTCGACATGCTCGGCATGGTCTATCGCACGATCCGGCAGGGGCTGATCGACATGGCCGCGATGTTTGCACTGACCGATACGCCGGCCGAGATCGTCGATGCGCCCGATGCGGCGGCGCTTGATGTCGGCGCCGGTGTGGTCCGGTTCGAGGATGTCAGTTTTTCGTACGACCCCGAGCGCGCGATCCTCAAAGGCGTCAGTTTCGAAATTCCGGCAGGCGGGACGTTGGCTGTCGTCGGGCCGTCAGGCGCGGGGAAATCGACGCTCGCGCGGCTGATGTATCGGTTTTACGACGTGACGGGCGGGCGGATCACGATCGACGGGCAGGATATCCGCGACGTGACGCAATCGTCGCTGCGCGCCCAGATCGGCATCGTGCCGCAGGATACCGTCCTGTTCAACGATACGATCGGCTACAACATCGCTTATGGTCGCGAAGGCGCGGATCAGGCAGACGTCGAAGAAGCCGCACGCGGTGCTGCAATCCACGCGTTCATAGCATCGACGCCGGATCAATATGAAACCAAGGTCGGCGAACGCGGTCTGAAACTGTCAGGCGGGGAAAAGCAGCGCGTGGCGATTGCGCGGACCTTGCTCAAAAATCCGCCGATCCTGATCCTCGACGAAGCGACGAGCGCGCTCGACAGCCGGACCGAAGCCGAAATTCAGACGACGCTTTCGGCCATTGCTGCGCGACGCACAACGATCGTCATTGCGCATCGCCTGTCGACGATTGTCGATGCCGACGAAATCGTGGTGCTCGATGTGGGGCAAGTCTCGGAGCGCGGAACGCATGCGGCGCTGCTGCTGCAAAACGGGCTTTATGCCGAAATGTGGGCGCGCCAGGCCGCCGAACAGGATGAGGCGGTGGCGGCCGCCGAATAGTCAAGACCCCGGCGAGGCTGCCGACCCGGCAAGCAAGCCACCGTCGATATCGAATTCCGATCCCGTGATGTAGGGCGCTTCGTCCGACGCAAGGAAAACGCACAGCGCGGCAACTTCGTCAACCGTTCCGAAACGTTTCAACGGCGTATCCTTTACGAGGGCCGCCATTTTGGCCTCGCGGTCGCCGCCTTCCCCGATCATCGCTTCCCAGATCGGCGTGAGGATCGCAGCGGGGTGGACCGAATTGCAGCGGATTTGCATGCCCTGCTGTGCGCACCACAGGGCGACGGTTTTGCTGTGGTTGCGGACAGCTGCCTTCGACGAGGCATAGGCGGCGGCCCCCGGAATGCCGACAAGCCCTGAACGCGACGACATATTGATGATCGAACCGGTGCCCGTGGCACGCATGGCGCGGATGCCGTGTTTGCAGCCGAGAAAGACCCCATCGAGATTGACGCGGTGAACGGCGTGCCACTCGGCAAGGCTCGCATGTTCGGGGTCGTGCGCAACGGCGCCATCCCCGAAACCGGTAATGCCGGCATTGTTGACCAGAATGTCGAGGCGATTGTCACGCGCGAGAACGGCAGCCATCACGGCTTCCCAATCGGCTTCCTCCCCCACATCGAGCGCGGCAAAGTGAACCTGATCGCCGACTTCGTTGGCGAGGTCCTGACCTGCAGCGGCATCGATATCGGTCAGCCAGACGATTGCGCCTTCAGCGCAGAACATACGCACGATTGCCGCGCCGATGCCGCGCGCCGCGCCCGTAACGAGCGCAATTTTTCGGTCGAGGCGGCTCATATTCGGTCTCCGGTGATGCGATGGCTTGCTATGCGCACCTTAACCACCCTAGCGGACAAATGATGCAACCAACGCTCGATATCCTGCAAAGCACCTTCGGTTTCCCCGCTTTTCGCGGGGTGCAGGCCGACGTCGTGGCGCGCGTTATGGCGGGGCAGCGGACGGCGGCGATCATGCCGACGGGCGCGGGCAAGTCGCTGTGTTATCAGCTGCCTGCCGTGGCCTTGCCGGGCACGTGCATTGTTATTTCGCCGCTGATTGCGCTGATGCACGACCAGCTCCGCGCGGCGGAAGCGGTGGGCATTCGTGCCGCAACGCTGACGTCGGCGGACGAGAACCGCGACGAAACCATATCGCGGTTCCGTGCCGGGAAACTCGATCTGCTCTATGCTGCCCCCGAACGCGCGTCGCAGGCCAGTTTTCGGGGCCTTTTGCGCGAAAGTCCGATCTGCCTGTTCGCGATCGACGAAGCGCATTGCGTCAGCGAATGGGGGCATGATTTCCGCCCTGACTATCGCCTGTTGCGCCCGATGCTCGATGATTTCGAGCGGGTCCCGCGTCTTGCGCTGACAGCCACAGCCGACGCGCACACGCGCGAGGACATCTGCGATCAGCTCGGCATCCCGCGCGAAGGGCTGATTGTCGCAGGCTTCGACCGGCCCAACATCCGTTATCATATGGCCCCGCGTGCTGGCACGACACAACAAGTGGCCGACGTGGTTGCCGCGCATCCAGGGCCGGGCATTGTCTATGTCCAGTCACGCGCAGGCACCGAAAAGCTCGCGGTGCTACTGGCCAGCACCGGTCGCGCCGTTCGCGCTTATCATGCTGGCATGGAGCCCGCTGTTCGCCGCAAGAACCAGGCCGACTTTGTCAATTCGGAAGACATGGTCATGGTCGCGACGATCGCTTTCGGGATGGGGATCGACAAGCCCGACGCGCGGTTCGTGGCGCATGCCGGGCTGCCAAAATCGATCGAAGCTTATTATCAGGAAACGGGGCGCGCGGGCCGCGATGGCGATCCGGCGGGGGCGTATCTGTTCTGGGGTGCCGACGATTTTGCCCGCGCGCGCCAGCGGCTGAGCGAAGTCGAAGAGTCGCGTGTGGCCGGGGAAAAAACCCGGTTGCAGGCCTTGGGTGCGCTCGTCGAAACACCGGGATGCAGGCGCGCCATCCTGCTGCGCCATTTCGGCGATCCCGCCCCCGACAATTGTGGCAACTGCGATAACTGCCTGAACCCGCCATCCGCATTCAACGCGACGCAAATCGCGCGCAAATTCCTGTCCGCCGTTTATCGCACGGGTCAGAGTTTCGGGATTACGCATCTGGAGGATGTGCTGACGGGCACGCGCAACGATCGTGCGCTGAAGCTGGGGCATGACCAACTGTCAGTCTTTGGGATTGTCGAGGGCGAAGAAGCGGCGATGATAAAGCCCGTCGCACGAGCGCTGTTGCTGCGCGGGGCGCTCGAGACCAATGAGCATGGCGGGCTGATGTTCGGCGGCGATGCGCGCGCGATCCTGAAAGGCGAAGCATCGGTCGACCTGATCCTGCCGCCCAAGCGCGAGAGGCGATCGCGGCGCACGGGCACAATGCCCAATCCGGTCGGTGATCCGCTGTTCGATGCCTTGCGCGAATGCCGGCGGACGCTGGCGAGCGATGCCGGATTGCCGCCCTATGTCATATTCCATGATTCCACGCTGCGCGAAATGGCGACCGTGCGGCCCGATACGCTCGGCGCGCTGGGCCGGATCACAGGCGTCGGCGCGCGCAAACTTGAAGCCTATGGCAACGCGTTCTTGTCTGTTATCAAAGCGAATTAGCGGGGGAGAGGCACATGTTTTGCAGGATCGACGATCGCTTTTTTGCGTCGCCGCAGATCAGCGCCAGCGACATTGCCGAAGCCAAGGCCTTGGGCGTGACAACGATCGTCAACAATCGCCCCGACGGCGAAGACCCCGGCGAAGCGCAGGGTGCCGAAATCGAAGCAGCGGCGATTGCCGCAGGGCTGCACTATGTCGCAATACCGGTGACGCATGCCGGCTTTTCAGGGCCGCAAGTGGCCGCAATGGCACATGCGCTCGAAACCGCGGACGGGCCGGTCCTTGCCTATTGCCGGTCGGGCACACGGTCGACCTTGTTATGGGCTTTGGCACGTACGCAACTCGGCGATGACAAAGCGAACCTGCAAGCCAAAGCCGCAGCGGGCGGCTATGACCTGTCCTCGATCGAGCCTCTGATCGATCTCGTAGCGACCAATCGATGAACTGGGCGCTGCTTGCCAGTTCGCTTGCAGCCGTGTTGCTTCTTGCATGGGCCGCAAAAGCGATGGGCCTCGGCGGTGACATCCGGCTGGACCGCGACGCCGCATTGCGGATTGCGGCGGAAAGCGGATTCGAGCCGACGGCCGCGATTGTCGACCGCGCCGGCATGGCAGCGATCGTGCGCGATGCAGCGGGGCGACACATGCTGATCCGGCGGCACGGCGTGAATTTCGTGACACGCATTCTGCACGCACCGCTCGATGCGCGGCTCGACCAGAAATTGCTGACGCTGGGCACGGGCGAACGCAATTTCGGGCGGATCACACTCGATCTGGGCGATCAGGCGGCGATATGGGCCGCGGGTTTGCGGGCGGTGCAATGAACGACCTGCCCGATCCCATCGACTATGCCGTGCCGGTTTTCGTCGCGCTGATCCTGATCGAGATGGTTGTCGCACGGATGCGCAACCGCGCGCGATACGAGCCGATGGACACGCTGACCTCGCTGTTGTTTGGCTTTGGCAGCTCGGTGGCGGGATTGCTGACCGGCGGGATGCTGCTGGGTCTTGCCGTCTGGGTCCATCAGTTCCGCCTGATCGACATTCCTTTTGTCTGGTGGGCGTGGCCGATCTGCTTCGTGCTCGATGACCTGGCTTATTATGTCTTTCACCGGACGGCGCACCGCGTCCGCTGGTTCTGGGCGAGCCACGTCAACCATCATTCGAGCCAGCACTATAACCTCTCGACGGCGCTCCGGCAGACCTGGACCGGTTTTTTCGCAGGGTCGTTCCTGTTTCGCCTGCCGCTGTTCCTCATCGGCTTTCCGCCCGCGATGGTGCTGTTTTGTGCGGGCCTGAACCTCATTTATCAATTCTGGATCCACACCGAAGTGATCGACCGCTGCCCGCGCTTGTTCGAGGCGGTGATGAACACCCCGTCGCATCACCGCGTTCATCACGCGACCAATCCGCGCTATCTCGACCGCAATTATGCGGGGGTTTTTATCGTCTGGGATAAAATATTCGGGACCTTCACGCCTGAACTCGAAGCCGAGAAATGCCGTTACGGCATCGTCAAAAACCTCGGCACGTTCAATCTGTTGTGGAGCGTTTTCCACGAATGGATCGGCATCGCGCAGGACTTGTGGCGCGCGCCGTTCCGTTACAAGCTGCATTATCTGCTGGCCCCGCCGGGGTGGAGCCATGACGGATCACGCGACACATCGGACATGATCCGGCGGCGCTGGCAGGAGAGTGAAACGTGCCCAATGCCAATCAAGAATTCGACATCATCGTCGTCGGCGGGGGATCGGGCGGAAGCGCTGCCGCCGGACGGCTCAGCGAAGGGGGCAAATACAGCGTCTGCCTGATCGAGGCGGGCGGGCCCAACACCGGCTATCGCACAATCATTCCCGGCTTCGTCGCCTTCCAGACGCCGAAAACGAACTGGGCCTTCGAAACAGTGCCGCAGTCGGGCTTGAACGGACGGCGCGGCTATCAGCCTCGCGGCAAGGGGCTGGGTGGATCGAGTGCCATAAACGGCATGGTCTACATCCGTGGCAATGCCTGGGACTATGACAATTGGGCAGCGACGGGATGCGCGGGCTGGTCCTATGCCGACGTTCTTCCCTATTTCAAACGTGCAGAGCACAATGTCCGCGGCGGCAATGATCATCACGGCGGTGACGGACCGCTGTGGGTCAGCGAACAGATTTCTCCCAACCCCGGATCGCTCGATTTCGTCGAAGCCGGGGCTTCATTGCAAATCCCGCGCAACGACGATTTTAACGGTGCGCGGCAAGACGGCATCGGCCTGTTTCAGGTGACGCAAAAGAACGGCGAGCGATGGTCGGCATCGCGCGCGTTCGTTGAACCAGCAATCGCCGCAGGCCAGCTGCACGTTCTGACCAATGTCACCGCCGAGCGCATTCTGTTCGAGGACGGTCGCGCCTCTGGCGTGGCTTGTTCGCGTAACGGTAAAGCCGCTCAGGTGCGCGCACGACGGGCGGTCGTCCTCGCGGGCGGGGCATTCGGCACACCGCAATTGCTCATGCTGTCAGGCATCGGTCCTGCAGCACATCTGCGCGAACACGCTATCGACGTCGTCGTGGATCGGCCCGATGTCGGCAGCAATCTGCAGGACCATCTCGATTATTCGGCGGCATTCGAGTGCGACGACAGGCGATTCCTCGGTCAATCGATGACGGGCCTCATCAATTCCGCAAAGGCCGTTATCCAGTGGTTCCGCAAACGCGACGGCGCGATGACGACAAATTATGCCGAAGCCGGCGGGTTTCTGACGCTGGAGCCCGACGCACCGGCACCCGATGTCCAGTTGCATTTTTTCCCCGTCGCGCTGGAAGATCATGGCCGCACGGTCGTCAAGGCGCATGGCTATAGCGGTCATGTCTGCGTGCTGCGGCCCGAAAGCAAAGGCACAGTGCGGCTGGCGTCGGCGAACGCGAACGATGCGCCGCTTATCGACCCCGCATTCCTAAGCGACCCGCGCGATCTGGCGCTGCTCAAAAAGGGCGTCAAGGCGATGTACCGCATCATGGAAGCGCCACCGATGACGAACTATCGCGGGCGTGATCGCAATCCGGTCAATCTGGATGACGATGCCGCGCTCGAAGACCGCATCCGCAACCGCGCCGACACGATCTACCATGCTGTCGGGACCGCTCGGATGGGAAGCGATGCCGACGCGGTGTGCGATCCGCAATTGCGGGTGCGCGGCGTTGACGGACTCTACATCGCCGATGCGTCGGTGATGCCGAAACTTGTTTCAGGCAATACCAACGCGCCGAGCATCATGATCGGCGAACGCTGCGCGGATTTTGTATTGGCCGATCTGGCGTAGGCACGTCGCGGCAAAGCCGCGCCGTCGGTCGACACCTGCGGGTCGTCGGCCCTGCTTTTGCGAGTCTCGCGCCAAGGTGGCGCTCGCCGCATTGCGCATAAAAGAGGGCCGACAGATCGCTCTGTCGGCCCAGTGGTTCGCAGGAGGAACCTGGTTTGGGGCGGCGACGCGCGGGAGGAGAAAGCCCCGCGCCGCCGCCCCAAGCTCGAAAGCTCGTTGTGACCATGATTCACGCGACGGGCCAAAAGGGGCCCGCCACGATCAAGGTCAATAATTGTACGCGCGCTCCCCATGTTCGGCGAGGTCGAGCCCTTCGCGTTCGGCATCGTCGCTGGGACGCAGGCCGATTGTTTTATCGAGGATGAAGAAAAGGATTGCAGAACCCAAGCCGGACCAGACGAGCGTCAAGGCGACCGCTTTGACCTGCTTCCCGACCTGTGCGGCCATGTCATATTCGACCATCCCAGCGGGGAAGACATAATAGTCGAAAATGCCCTGCCCACCGAGCGCCGGATCAGCGACGATGCCCGTGGCGATCGCGCCGACGATCCCGCCGATGCAATGCACCCCGAAGACGTCGAGCGTATCGTCATATTTCAGCGCATTCTTGACCTTCGAGACAAATAGGTAGCAGATCGGCGAGACGACCAGCCCGAGGACGATAGCCGTCATCGGCGCGGCAAAACCGCTGGCCGGCGTGATCGCAACCAGTCCGGCGACCGCACCTGTTACGGCGCCCAGCAACGACGGACGACCATGCACGAGCTGTTCGACAAGTGCCCAGCTTACCGCCGCCGCAGCCGTCGCGACGAACGTGTTGACGAAGGCCAGCGCGGTCACACCATTGGCTTCAAGATTCGATCCGGCGTTGAAGCCGAACCAGCCGACCCACAGCAGCGACGCGCCGATCATCGTCATGGTTAGCGAGTGCGGCGGTGTGGCTTCCTTGCCAAAGCCCAAGCGCTTGCCGATCATCAGGCAGCCGACCAACCCCGCGATCCCGGCGTTGATATGAACGACCGTGCCACCGGCAAAGTCGATCGCACCCATATCCCACAGGTAGCCCGCGTCCTTGGGCGTATCGACGAGGAAGTCCGGACCCGCCCAGAACCATACCATATGCGCGATCGGGAAGTAGACAATCGTGAGCCACGCGACGACAAAGATCATCAGCGCGGAGAATTTGACGCGTTCGGCAAAGGCACCGACAATGAGCGCAGGCGTGATACACGCAAACGTCATCTGGAAGGCAACGAACGCATATTCAGGGATATAGACGTTGTTGCTGAACGTCGCGGCATACGTCCCCCCGGTCACGCCAACCAGAAATACCTTCGACAGACCGCCGATGAACATGTTGTCGCCACCGCTTGTGAACGCGAGCGTATAGCCCCAGCATACCCAGACCAGTGCGGCAATGCTGACGATCATGAAAACCTGCATGAGAATGCTCAGCATGTTTTTCGTGCGGACGAGGCCACCATAGAAGAGAGCAAGCGCGGGCACCGACATCATCAGCACCAACACCGACGAAATCAGCATCCACGCCGTGTCGCCCTTGTTGACCATTGTCGCTTGCTGTTCGACCGTCGGCGCCTTGATCAGATCCTGCGCCCACGCCGGTGTGGCAGCGATCAGCGTGCAGGCAGCCCCTGTCATCGCCAATCCGAATTTCTCGATTATCTTCATACGTCCCCCTGCAACTTAAAGTGCATTATTGTCGGTTTCGCCGGTGCGGATGCGCACGGCCTGTCCGATTTCCATCACGAAAATCTTGCCGTCGCCGATCGCGCCGGTGTTGGCCGAAGCCTGGATGGCTTCGACGACGCGGTCCGTAAGCTCCGTCGGACACGCGACTTCGATTTTGAGTTTGGGCACCATATTGGTCGAATATTCGGCGCCGCGGTAAATCTCGGTCTGGCCTTTTTGCCGCCCGAATCCTTTGACTTCAGTGACTGTCATGCCGGTCACGCCAAGCTCGGTCAGGCTTTCGCGGACCTCGTCGAGCTTGAACGGTTTGATGATTGCAACAACGAGTTTCATGCCACCCCCTTGGCTGTCCGTTTGTGCAACGCAGCAAAAGCCGTGCCAGTTCGGGGCAAGGGAGATGATGCCGAGGATTTGCCGAACGGTGCCTTACGAACGAGCAGCACAAGCGCCCGCTGCCTGAAATGTGAGCAGCTACTGTGGCACGCGGTCCTGTAATCGCACGGGCAGACCGTCGATGCTCTTCGTGCGGTTGCGCTGATAGGCCAGCATTTCGGCCTCACTGTATTTCGCGGCATACTTCTTGAGCGTCTGGCTTTCGCGGTCGAATGTCATCAATGGCACGCCCCAGCCGCAACTAGTCTGCACGCTATCGACGTCGAATTCGAAAATCTGGCGGGTGCCGGGCAGGATCTCGAAGTGCGACGCCAAACCGTCCCACCGCGCATCCTGCGGCAGGATCGCGCGACCATGGCCGTAAATGCGCAGGATCAGCGCGGGCCGGTCAAATGCGCAAAACATGATCGTGGCCCGGCCGTCGGCGGCAAGATGGGCGTGCGTTTCGTTGCCCGAGCCACTGACATCAAGATAGCCCACGTGGTGCGCGTCAAGCACGCGGAAGCTATCCATGCCCTTGGGACTGAGGTTGATCCGCGCATCGGTAGCGGCGGTAGCGATGAAGAAGACCGGCTGTTTCACAATAAATTCGCGATGCGTTTCGGTGAGATGGGTCGTGAATTCGGACATTTTGAGACTCCTTGACACGCATCATTCATGCGCATATTTTTAAGGCATGAAACATGAGCGCATTTCCCGCCAAAAGCGGCAATCTGTCAATCTCTATCTAGACAGGACGATTGTCGAGGCTGCCAAGGCGCTCGGCATGAACATTTCTAAAGCGTGCGACGGCGCTTTGCGCGCCGCGATAAAAGTAGAGCGCGAAGCACGTTGGAAAGTGGAGAATGCTGAAGCTATCCTGTCGTTTAATGATTATGTCGAAAAAAACGGAATCCCGTTGTCGCAATACCGGCAATTCTAATGGCGCGATTCGACGTGCACCGAAACCCTGAAGGTGTCGGCTACATTGTCAATTGCCAGTCCGACCTGTTCTCAGATTACAAAGTCCGTGTCGTCGTTCCGCTGTTACCACCAACGCTGGCGCCGAAAATTGTCAGTCGGCTTAATCCCGTTTTCGAAATCGAAGGCCAGCCGATGGTTATGGTGCCCCATTTCATTGCGAGTCTTCCGGTAAGTATCCTGGGGCCAGTGGTGCAGAATCTAGAAAAAGACGAGCTGGCAATTCAGGGCTCGCTTGACATGCTTACCAGCGGGTTCTGACGTGCCTAAGCTGCTGTCCCGCCCACGGTCAGTCCGCCGATCAGCAAGGTCGGCTGGCCCACACCTGCATGCACCGACTGCCCGCCCTTCCCGCACATGCCGACGCCTTCGTCGAGCGCCATGTCGTTGCCGATGCCGAGCACCTTGGTCAGCACGCTGGGCCCGTCGCCGATCAGTGTCGCGCCCTTGATGGGGGCCCCGAGCTTGCCGTTCTCGATCCGGTAAGCCTCGGTGCAGGTAAATACGAATTTGCCCGACACGATGTCGACCTGCCCGCCACCGAAGTTTTTCGCAAACACACCCGATTTAACGCGCGACAGCAGTTCGCCTGGATCGTCCTGCCCCCCGCGCATGAAGGTGTTGGTCATGCGCGGCATCGGCGCATGGCCATAACTTTCGCGCCGTCCGTTGCCGGTGGCGGCGACACCCATCAGGCGCGCGTTGAGGCGGTCCTGCATATACCCTTTCAATATTCCGTCCTCGATCAGGATGTTTTCCTGCGTCGGCGTCCCTTCATCATCGATGCTGAGTGAGCCACGACGATTGTCGATCGAGCCATCGTCGACGACCGTAACGCCGGGGGCGGCAACGCGGGTGCCGACGCGGCCCGAAAATGCCGACGTTTTCTTGCGATTGAAATCGCCTTCAAGGCCGTGGCCGATCGCTTCGTGCAGCAAAATGCCGGGCCAGCCGGGCCCCAGTAGCACGGTCATTTCGCCAGCCGGGGCGGCCACTGACTCCAGATTGACCAGCGCCTGTCGCAACGCTTCGTCGACGGCGCGGGTCCATGTCGCTTCGTCGAACAGCGTGTCGTAAAGATAACGGCCGCCAAGGCCGAACGAGCCACTTTCGCGACGGCCATTTGCGTCCTTGGCAACGATGCTGACATTCAGGCGCACCAAGGGCCGGATATCGCTCGCGACAAAGCCGTCGGCGCGGACGATGTCGATCACGCTCCAGCTGCCCGACAGCGAAACCGAGACTTGCACCACGCGAGGATCGCGCGTGCGCGCCGCCGCGTCGATTTTCTGGCAAAGGGCAACCTTGTCCTCGAACGGCACGGCGCTCAACGGATCGCTCGCCGTATACAAATGCCGATTGCTCCGGCGCGGTGGCGGCGCAGGCTCGCTTTTCGCCGGATCGAGCAGCCGCAATGTCTCGGACGCGCGCCGGATCGCACTCTCGCTGATCTCGTCGGCGTGCGCAAAGCCTGTCATCTCGCCGCTGACGCCGCGCAGGCCGAAACCGCTGTCGATCCCGTAATCGGCGGTTTTCATCCGGCCATCGTCGAAGCCGAAGCTTTCCGTGCTGCGATGCTGCAGGTAGAGTTCGCCGTCTTCACATTGCGAAAGGGCTTCGCGAGTCAGCCGTTCTGCGGCGGCGGGGTCAAGTTGACGATAAAGCAGATTGCGCGGGTCTGAAGCGTTCATTACCGCAACGTAGGGATTGTTTCCGCTTATTGGTAGTTCAGCGTCAGCGAAAATGTCCCGGTGTAAATGCCTGCAGGCTTGTTTGCGCCCACAGTTAGCCGACCGCCCATATTGTAGGTTATCGTTCCGCTTGCCGGGATTGTGTAGTTTTGTCCGAACGTGCGTGCGATACCGCCGTTGGCGCTGACCCGTAAGGTATCGATTGCCATCGTGTTTGCGCCGCTGGAGATGACGATCGATGCCGTGGGGCTAACAGTCAGGGTGACGACGCGGCCGACAGTACCCGTCGCGACGAACTGCGCGCGCGAAAATGTGCTGCCGACCAGCGCCACCACCGTTCGGGTGCGTGCACCGGTACGCGCATTGATCGTGACACGACCGGTGGCTGCGCCCGGGACGATCGATCCGAAATCAAGTGCCGCTGCATTGACAAGCGAAATCGGTCGCAACGTGGTGACTCGTGATGTTCCCGCTTGCGTTGCTGCCTGCGCCCCCGTGCTGGCAAACAATGCACCGCACATCAGTGCAATGCGCATATTTTGGTCCCCGACTGCTTCGCCAAGATGATAAGAAGCAAGCCATGACGGATCGTTTAGGAAGGTAGGTTAACGGTGGATCAAGAAGTGCGGTCGGCAGCGCCGCCGATCAGGACGAAGCGGCGATCGCAATATTTGCATTCGACATAGCCTGTTTCGTCGATTTCGAACCACACGCGCGGATGGCCAAGGGCTGCGGGCACGTCGCCCGATCCGTCGCAGGCGACGCGCGCGCTATTTACGCGGATGGTTTCGGGTGGGGCGATCATGCGCGGCGCTTAGCGATGCGCGGTCGGATCGTCTAGAAATAGGTGACGATAATCTGGAAGGTGCCGACATAGCTACCCGGCAGCTGGTTGGCCGTCACGTTCAGCGTGCCACCGACACGCAGATCGAGAAGCCCCGCTGCGCTCAGAAAGCGCAGCGTCGGCCCGTTAAGCGTGAGGCCCGTAACATTCATCGTCGCACCGCCGCCGACACGGTTCAATACCGGCAGGGGCCCACGGGTCACCCGAACATTCTGAAGCGGCCCGCCATAGGTATAAAATTGCGCGGCTTGGGGCGTGCCGCCGGCGGCGGTAACACCGCCCGTCGTCGTGCGTGCGTCGGTATTCGGATTGATCGTGATCGTGCCGCCGGTAGCGCCTGAAATATTGTTCGCAAAATCGAGAATGCGCAGGTTGAGCAGCGATAGCGGGCGCAGCGTGATCGCCCTAGCAGTATCGGACGCGCTCGCCGCTGCGGCCAGCGACGGGACGACTGACGCCAGAAACGCGCACGCCGCCAGCGCGCCAAAATTATTTCGTGATTTTGTCCCCACGGGGAACGATAGGAAGCAAAGCCCTAAATCGCCGTGAAACGGCTTGGTTAATTCCCGATTTAGACATTGCCCCTTTGCGGGCCAGACACCAGCACGCTACAGCCCGCGTAATGACCGACGCTGCGATCAAAATCGACAATCTGCAGAAAGCCTATGCAGGCGGTAAACAGGCGCTTGGCGGGGTAACGTTCGACGTGCCACGCGGGCAGATATTCGGACTGCTCGGCCCCAATGGCGCGGGCAAGTCGACGATCATCAACATCCTGTCGGGGATGGTCAGCAAAACCGGCGGGCATGCGACGATCTGGGGCTTCGACATCGACGAGCATCCGCGCAATGCCAAGGCTTCGATCGGCATCGTGCCGCAGGAAATATTGTTCGACCCGTTTTTTACGCCGTTTGAAACGCTCGAGCTGCAGGCCGGACTTTACGGCGTGCCCAAGGGAAAGCGCCGGTCGATGGAATTGCTCGATGCGGTCCATCTCGGCGACAAGGCAAATGCTTACGCCCGGACATTGTCGGGCGGCATGAAACGGCGTCTGCTTGTTGCCAAGGCAATGGTCCATTCGCCGCCGATCCTCGTGCTCGATGAGCCAACCGCCGGGGTCGATGTCGAGTTGCGCCAGCTGCTCTGGGCCTATGTGCGCGAACTGAATGCGCAGGGGATCACGATCGTGTTGACCACGCATTATCTCGAGGAAGCCGAGGAACTTTGCGACCGCATTGCCATCATCAACCACGGCAAGCTGATCGCGAACAAGCCGACTCGCGAACTGGTCGGCATGGCGCAGGAAAAGGTGGTCGAAGTGACCGTCGATCGCGACCTGACCGAGCCGCCCGCATCACCGATGTTTCAGAACGTCGTCCTGAAAGGCGAACGGGTGCTGGCGATTACCTATTCGAAAGCGCACGCAAATGCCGGCGATGTCTTGTCGGCCGTCACAAATGCAGGGCTCGGCATCGTCGACGTGTCGACGCGCGAAGCTGACCTTGAGCATGTTTTCCTGAATCTGACGCGGGCGGAAGCCGCATAATTCCCCTCCCGCTTGCGGGAGGGGTTAGGGGAGGGAAAATGAAGCCACCTGTATTCCGCTCCAGAAACATCGAACGATCAAAGGAATTGAGGCGATCAGCGTCGCCCGCTGAGCGGAAATTATGGTCATGCCTTAAGAGCGGTCAAATAACCGGTCATCGCTTTACGAGACAATTTCAGATCGGCCCCTATTTTACTGATCTCGTGTGTCGATCAAAACGACTGGTTGTCGAGGTCGACGGGTTTTCACATGATATGCAACAGGCCTACGACGAACGACGCACTGAATTTCTGATGCTTCAGGGATACCGCATCGTACGGTTCACAAACGAGGATATCGAAACAAATGTTGAAGGCGTCGTGACAATGATAACGCAAGCATTGGCGGATGCGCCCTCCCCTAGCCCCTCCCGCAAGCGGGAGGGGAACACGTGACTTACGATATCATCATTATCGGATCGGGCGCAGCAGGGCTGACGGCGGCGCTCAATCTGGCGGACCGGTTCAAGGTGGCCGTCCTTGCCAAGGGATCCCTGTCTGACGGTGCAACGGGCTGGGCACAGGGCGGGATCGCCGCTGTTCTCGAAGCCGGTGACACGTTCGAAAGCCATATCGAAGACACGATGGTCGCGGGCGCGGGGCTGAACAATCGCAACACGGTCGAATTCGTCATCGAAAACGCACCTGCCGCGATCGAACGGCTGATCGCGCTTGGCGTGCCGTTCAATACCGAGGGAAACGCGCTGCATCTGACGCGCGAGGGCGGCCATTCGCATCGCCGTATCGTCCACGTCGCCGATGCGACCGGATGGGCCATTCAGGTCGCGCTGGAAAAGGCCGCACGCGACAATCCGAACATCACGCTGGTGCCCGATATGGTCGCGATCGACCTGATCATGGGCCGCCATCAGGATCATTTTTCCACAAGCGGGCGCATCCACGGCTTTTACGCGCACACCCGCGCCACCGTAAAATTTGAAACCTATGCCGCGCGCGCGACGATCCGCCCCACCGGGGGTGCCGGGCTAACCTATTTATATTCAACCGCGCCGCGCGGCGCGACCGGCGACGGCATTGCAATGGCATGGCGCGCCGGATGCCGCGTGTCGAATATGGAATTCATGCAATTCCATCCCACGTGCCTGTATAATCTGGAGGTCAAGAATTTCCTGATCACCGAAGCCGTGCGCGGTGAAGGCGGTCATCTGAAAAACCCGACGACAGGCGAGCGTTTCATGCCGCGTTTTGACCGCCGTGAGGAGCTGGCCCCGCGTGATATCGTTGCGCGCGCGATCGACCACGAAATCAAGCGCCTCGGCCTCGACTATGTCCACCTCGACATCAGCCACAAGCCGCCCGAATTTGTCCGCGAGCATTTCCCGAATATCTATGAAAAACTGTTGGGGCTTGGCATCGACATCACCAAGGAACCCATACCCGTTGTGCCCGCGCAACATTATACTTGTGGTGGGGTGCTCGTCGATCTCGACGGTCGCACCGACGCCAAGGGGCTGTATGCAGCGGGCGAAGTGACGCAATCGGGCCTGCACGGTGCCAATCGGCTCGCGTCGAATTCATTGCTCGAATGCCTTGTCTTCGGCGAAGCCTGCGCCAAGGACATCGCGGCAAACTGGGACAGCTTCCCCGCACCCCCCGCGATCCGCCCGTGGGACGAAAGCCGCGTCACCGACAGCGACGAGGAAGTCGTGATCCAGCAATGCTGGCGCGAAATCCGGCAGTTCATGTGGAATTTCGTCGGCATTGTTCGGACCACCAAACGGCTCGAGCGCGCGGCAAACCGGATTGCGCTGCTGCGGCAGGAAGTCGACGAATATTACGGCAACTTCCGCGTGACGCCCGACCTGATCGAGCTGCGCAATCTTGTTCAGGTCGCCGATCTGATCGTGCGATCGGCCATCTCGCGCCACGAAAGCCGGGGGCTACATTATACGACGGATTATCCCGAAACGGCGACCGCTGCCGTCGACACGGTGCTCGTTCCGTAAAGGAAGCTGTTTCAATTGCGCGTCCGAACGCCTAATTAAGCGGTATGAAATCACGCGCTTCGCTTATCGCATTACTGTCA
>JBGSMP010000170.1:0-2920 GCA_041740105.1 Sphingomonadaceae bacterium | reverse complement strand
ACACCGATATCCGGGCGCGCGGCCACGATCTCTTGAGTCTGGCGTTGAGCGCCGCGAAGGGGGAAACCGCGCCGGTGACAGCCTCCTTCGACTGCCGCATGGCAGACGTGTTTCAGACGAATCGTGAGCCGATGCTCAGCTTCGTCGAGCGCATCCGCGGGATTGAGGGCCGTAACGGCATCCTCGATATCTCGATCGTCCACGGGTTTCGTCGTGGCGACGTGCCACTGATGGGCACTCATGTCGTGGTCACGACTGACGATCTCCCTGCCGAGGCAGCGATGCTTGCCGAGGCTTTGGGCCGCGAACTTTTTGCGATGCGCGGACGCGCCGCACAACCCAGTGTCGCTCTGGCTGACGCGGTCGCGACGGTGGTGAACCGCAACGGCCCAACGCTGCTTGCCGACCTTGCAGATAACCCCGGCGGCGGTGCGCCGGGCGATTCGACCTTCATCTTGCATGCCCTGCTCGACGCCGGGGTGCGCGACATTGCGATCGGCTATCTGGTCGATCCGGTTGCGCTCGCTTTTGCGCGTGACGCGGGTGTCGGCGCCGAACTGTCGATGCGGATCGGCGGCAAGGCGTGTGCGCTTTCGGGCGCACCGATCGACCTCGACGTCCGCGTCACCGGGGTGCGCGAAAGCGCGAGTCTGCCCAGCGTAGGCGTCGAATTCGGCCCGGCAGCTTGCGTGCGTGCTGACGGTATCGACATTGTCCTGATCGGCGAACGCAGTCAGGCTTACACTCCCGAGTTGTTCCGCGAATTCGGAGTCGATCTTGAAGCCAAACAGGCAATCATCGTCAAATCAGCCCAACATTATCGGGCTTGGTTCGACCCCCATCTTGTCGTCGACGACATCGTCGTCGATGCGCCCGGCGTTTGCGCAGCCGACTGGCGCAGCTTGCCGTTCAAACGCGCCCGGCGCACAATCTGGCCGTTTGTTGACGACCCTTGGTCGAGCGAAGCATGTTCTAAGGATGAGGATTTGAACATATGGTCGGCGTAAGATCGAAGGACCATGGAGACAAGCGCCAGCTTATTTTGACAACAGCCGCTGAACTGTTCGGCCAGCAGGGATTTAATAAAACCTCTATTTCCGAAATCTCTAAGGCTTGCAACGCCTCTAAGGCATGGGTCTACCATTACTTTGTGTCCAAGGAAGACATCCTGTTTACGCTGCTGATGGATTTTTTAACGGCTGCGAAGGCACGGCTCGATCGCGCGTCGAGTGTTAATGGCGACGCGCAGGAACGATTGCACGCCTTTGTGATTGAATGCCTGAAAATCTACGACGACTATCGGATCAACTATCCCATTCTCTTCAACGAAATGATTTTCCTGCACCCCGATCAGCAAAAGGTGTTGCGAGGACTAGAAGATCATAGTGTACGCAGGCTAGACGCGATCCTTGTCGAATTGCGTCCAGAGCTGGCGCACGAAATAAGGGTACGCACTCCCGTGACTCTTCTTGTGTTCGGGACGATCAACTGGACCCATACTTGGTACAACCCCGAGGGGAAACTCTCAATCGATGCGCTCGCTCGCCTGATTGTCGGATTTGTGATGGGGGGCGTTGCGGGCGTGCCGCTTGATCTTAAATCCGAGGTTCCGGCGTGAACCTGAGCGGTGCCGATCGCTTGACGCGCTGACGCGCGGTGACCGCGCGCATCACGCGGCAATCGTGCGATCTAAATCGGCTTGGAGATAATGATGAACCCGCACCGTCCGTTGCTTGGTCGCCGCCGCTTTGCCCGTCATGTCGCAGCCGCTGTCCTTGCGCAGTTTTTACCTTCGCGCGCCGCTTCGCAGGCACCCGTGAAGCAACCTTTCGTGGATCCCGAGATCGCCGCAGCGCTGGCGCAATTTCCCACATTCGATCTCGATGCGCCGATGGTGAAGCGCTTTCGCCTGATCCCGCCATCGCAAGCGTTACCGCCGCCTGCAGCCGCCGTATTCGATCTGACTGTTACTCGAACCGGCTCACCAGAACTGCCGCTGGCGATCGTCAGGCCGAACGGGCTCGATCGGCGCGCGCCAGTGCTCTTGCATTTTCACGGGGGCGGGTTCCTGTTCGGCCATCATCGAGGGAATCTTCCCGCGCTGCAGGATCTGGCCGACAAAGTGCGTTGCGTGATCGTTTCGGTGGGGTACCGGCTGGCCCCGGAGAACCCTTTCCCTGCAGCGCTGGACGATGCACTTGCCGCCTATTCATGGCTCATCGCCTCGGCCTCTGAGCTGGATATCGATCCCGACAATATTGTTGTTGGCGGTGAAAGCGCCGGGGCTGGACTTGCGGCGATGCTGGCCATTGCAATTCGTGACCGGGGACTACCTCCGCCGCGTGCGCAATTGCTTATCTACCCGATGCTCGACGACCGCACGGACACATCAGCCGAGCTTCCCGGCGGGACCCCGGTCTGGAATGCGGCCTCGAACCGCTTCGCCTGGACGGCCTTTCTGGGCGGACCGGCCGGCGCGGCACGTGTACCTGACGGTGCCGTCCCAGCCCGTAACCGAAACCTCAGAAAGCTGCCGACCGCCTTCATAGGCGTGGGCGATCTGGACCTGTTCTTGGGCGAAAACATGCTGTTTGCGCGCAGGCTGCGGCAGGCCGATACGACAGTCCAGTTCGTTCGCGTCCCCGGCGCGTGCCACGGTTTCGATTTGATTGCCCCAAATGCCAAAGTATCCCGTGGTTTCGGAGTGCAAGTTGCGCAATTTCTGACCGCTGCAATGGGACGTGTCGCGACCAATGGCAGCATTCTGCTCGGTCCTGCGGCCACGCCGCGATCAGTTCAAAATGTTGATTGAAGCCGAGTGCGCCGCTCAGCGCTACGATCACGTGGTCACGATTTTTGCAGTATAACCGTTAGCCATGTTGCCTCGGCGGGATCGATATCTCCGCCAATCGGAGACGGG
>JBGSMP010000139.1:0-2746 GCA_041740105.1 Sphingomonadaceae bacterium | reverse complement strand
GCACCCTTGCGTCGCGGTCTCCGATTTCGCGCCCTCGGACAACGTCGGGCCGGGCTATCTGTGGGTCAGCCAGTTGCGTCCCTACAAGCGCGCAATGCTTGCCGTCGAGGCGTTCAACCGGCTTGGCCTGCCGCTGACGATCGTCGGTGACGGTCCGCAAGCCGCCGAGCTGCACCGCGCGGCAAAGCCAAACATCTCGTTCAAGAGCCGCCTCACCTACAAAGAATTGCAGGTCGCCTATGCCACCTGCCGCGCCCTCGTTTTCACGGCCGAAGAGGATTTCGGCATCGTTCCCGTCGAGGCCAATGCCAGCGGACGGCCGGTCATCGCCTTTGGCCGTGGCGGCGTGACGGACTCGATCATTCCCGGACAGACCGGCATTTTCTTTGACGCACAGACCTCTGATTCATTGTGTGAAGCTGTAGAGCGCTTCGAACAATGGCATGCCGATTTCGATCCGCAGCGTGCCGTGACGAACGCCACACGATTCGCGCCCGAATGTTTCGACGCCGGGTTCGGCGATGCTGTCGCCGCCGCGGCGCGTTGAGAACTGCGCGATGACGATCACGATCTTTGGTGCACTCGTCGGGCTGATCGGGGCCTATATCATGCTGCGCGCATCGACGCTGGCGATGATGCTGTTTGTCATGCTGACCACATTGATGGGCGGATCGGCAGCATTCCAGCTTGCGACAGGGTCGTCGGTGCTCCCATCGATCGAAGCGGTGTTACTGCTCGCCATCCGCTGCGTCATGCCTTCGCACCGGCCGCCGGGAAGCATCCGCGCAGCGCTTGGCGCGAACCTGCCGCTCGTGTTTTTCGCGCTTTATGGGATTTTCGGGGCGATCATCCTGCCGTTCATTTTCAGCGGTGCCCTTGACGTGGCACCACTTCGTCCCGTGCCGACGCCCGATGCTTTCGCGACCGTGCCGCTCACATTTACACCGCAGAACCTGACATCGGCAGGCTATCTTCTCACGACCATGCTGGGCGCGATCGGAGCCTATCTTGCGGTGCAGTCTGCCGGGGCCCCGCTCAAGGTTGCGCGGGTCGCTGCGATCATTGGCCTCACGCATGCCACGCTGGGCTTTCTGGGCATCCTGGCGGCAGGCACAGCATTTGCCGAAATCTTCGATTTCTTTCGCAATGCGCTTTACAATCAAGTGAAGCAGGACGTCGGTGGCTTTGCGCGCATGAACGGTATTATGGCCGAGCCGTCGAGCTTTGCCGGCTACGGCGTTATCTATTTTGCGTTCACCATGGAATTGTGGTTGCGGGGCATCGACCGGCGAATGACCGGTGCAGCGGCGATGATGTTGCTGGCTGCGCTTGTGGTTTCGACGTCGACCACGGCCTATGTTGGTATTGCCGGCTATGGTCTTATCCTTGCGCTGCGCCAGCTCTTTGCGCCCTCGACAATCAGCGTGTCGAAACTCGTTGTCATTGCCGGCAGTCTGCTAACGGCGCTCGCCGCGCTCGTGCTGCTCGCACTGGCGCAGCCCGAATCGTTCCGCTTTATCGAGAAAATCTATCAGTCGATGATCGTGAACAAATCCGAATCCGAATCGGCGCTTGTCCGCCTGATGTGGGCTCGGCAGGGTATCGAGGCTTTCTGGGTTTCGGGCGGCCTTGGCGTCGGCGTCGGCAGTTTCCGGTCGTCGAGTCTGGGCACCGCAATTCTCGGCTCGATGGGGATTGTCGGGATCGCGACCTATGCGCTTCATATGATCCGCGTGGTTAAGCCATTGCGCCGGTCGACTTTCGTGGCGACGGGCGATGCGCGGACCGATGTCGGCGCGGCAGCAGGTTGGGCGGTGGTCGCAATGTCGATCCCGGCATTTGTGGCAGCGCCCTCGCCTGACCCGGGACTGAACTGGGGCTTGCTGGGCGGCATCGCGCTGGGTTTGCGCGCGCTGCCGGTGGCGGTACGCGCACAGATCAATACCAGTGCACGGGGCTTCAACCGGAGGCCGTTCGCGCATGAAGCGGTCACGGGGAAATGAAATTTACCGGGCTGGAGCGGCTTGACAGTCAAGTGAAGACCCACCCAAATATTACAGTTATGTTAAAAACACTTAATGATGTTAGCCGATTGTTGTGCACGTGCTTTGACGCAAGCATTGGCTTAGCTATTACTGCGCGGCGTAGTGATTCTCCAATTTCGACGGGCAGTAATTTTATCTCGACGGCTCAGATCTTGATATTCGGGGTGAGCGCACAGACCTCGACTTGCGGGCCGCTGCGCGCCGCAAACGCGGGTCGGCGCTGATGCGGCTGTTCGGCGTTCAGGTTCCGGCGGGGCTGGAAAGTGCTGTGACGGCGTGTCGCGATCATTTCCGGCTCGCCATCATCCTTAGTGCGCTCGTCAACCTGCTTTATCTGTCGCCGACGATCTACATGATGCAGGTGTATGATCGCGCGGTGCCGACCGGCGGCGTGACGACCCTGTTGTGGCTGACAATTGTCGTGGCTTTCGCACTGGCGACGCTGTCCGTACTCGATGCGATTCGCGCGCGTGTGATGCTGCGTGCCGGTCTGCGTCTTGATAACAAGCTTGCCGGGACGATCCTCAATTTTATGATGGCGCAGCCATCGCGCGCCGCAACGCAAACCAACGCGCAAGCGGCAATGCGCGAGTTCGACCAGCTGCGCGCGGCCGTCTCGGGCACACCGGCTATTGCAATGTTCGACATCGTCTGGACACCGATCTACATCATTGTCGCGTTCCTTGTGCACCCGCTCGTCG
>JBGSMP010000107.1:0-15635 GCA_041740105.1 Sphingomonadaceae bacterium | reverse complement strand
ACGATGTGGCGCCGCCCCGGTAGCAACCCGGGCAGGCTTTCGAACGTCTTGCGGCCCATGATCATCGGTTTGCCCATCGTCAGCGTCTTGAACCGCTTCAGGTCGGCCGCGATATGCCACGGCAACGCGCCGTCCTTGCCGATGATGCCGTTGTCGGCGCGCGCGACAATGAGCGTGATCATACCGCCACCTCGCCCTTGATGTGCGGGTGCGCTTCGTAACCTTCGATCGCGAAGTCGTCATACTCATATGAATCGATGCTGTCGGCGCGGCGCTTCAGGATCAGCTTGGGCAGCGGCTTCGGCTCGCGCGTCAGTTGCAGGCGCGCTTGCTCCAGATGGTTTACGTAAAGATGCGTATCGCCGCCGGTCCAGATGAACTCGCCGACCTCCAACCCGCACTGATCGGCAAGCAAATGCGTGAGCAGCGCGTAACTCGCGATATTGAATGGCACCCCGAGAAACACGTCGGCCGAGCGCTGATACAGCTGGAGCGAGAGCTTGCCGTTCGCGACCCAGGTCTGGAACAGGCAGTGGCACGGTGCGAGCGCCATCTGGTCGAGCTCGCCGGGGTTCCACGCGCTGACGATCTGGCGGCGGCTGGCGGGGTTGGTTCTGATTTGCTCGATCAGCTGTTTGATCTGATCGATATGACGGCCATCGGGCGCAACCCAGTCGCGCCATTGCTTGCCGTAAATGGGGCCGAGATCGCCGTCTTCGCGCGCCCATTCGTCCCAGATGCCGACGCCGCGATCCTTCAGCCAGCCATTGTTGGTCTCGCCGCGCAGAAACCAGAGCAGTTCGATAAAGATCGAGCGGACATGGAGCTTTTTGGTCGTCACGAGGGGAAACCCGGCGTGAAGATCGAAGCGCATTTGGTATCCGAATGTGCTTCGCGTGCCGACGCCGGTGCGGTCGGCCTGAGGCACGCCGTTTTCGAGAATATGCCGAAGGAGATCGTGGTACTGGCGCATGACTAGCGCCTTACCCGACGGTCGCGGTGGGGCAAGTCCGCGCTGGCGAGTGTCCATAGGTCAGCGCGGTCAAATGGTTCGGGGCCGTTCATTACAGCCTGGCCCCATGCTTTTGCGATCCACGCCGCTTTGGCTGATTTGGTCGTGACAACGCGGTGGTTCCAAGCGGCGCTACCGCGCTTGGCGACCTCGCGGGCAATGTCGCCATAAATCCCGGCCGCGGCCAGTACCGCCCACCGGCTGCGGAATGGCAGCTTTACCGCACCGACGCGGGCCGACGCTTCATAATCCTCCGCCATGTCGGCAAGCCACCATGCCATGTCGGCGACGCGGCTGCGGTAATGCGGGCGCATATGTTCGCCCGGCGGAATGTCGGCTTCGACGATCCAGTCCTCGGGCAAATAGCAACGGCCAACGGCATCGTCTTCGGACAAGTCGCGCGCAATATTCGCAAGCTGGAAGGCAAGGCCAAGGTCTGTCGCACGGTCGAGCGTTTCTTCGTCATTGGGCGAAACGCCCATCACGACGGCCATCATCCGGCCGACGGCACCCGCGACATGATAGCAATAGCGCAGCAGATCGGCTTCCTTGCGCGGGCGCCAGTCGGCGGCATCGAGCGCGAATCCCTCAATCACGTCATAGGGAAGGTCGCGCGGAATCCCTGTTTCGCGGACGACCACACCCAAAGCATCGAACGCTGCTTCGCCCGTCGGCGCGCCGTCGAGCGCCATCGTCGTCAATTCGGTGATATGCGCGACGCGTTCGGCGGCATCGGTCACGCGCGACATTGCACCACCATGATCCTGACCATCGGCAATATCGTCGCAGGTCCGGCACCAGAAATAGAGCAGCCACGCCTGTTCGCGGGTCGTTTTGTCGAACAGCTTGCTGGCGAGGGCAAAAGATTTGGACCCCTTTGCAATCGACTCGGCGGCAGCAGCAACAAGCGCATCACGGTCCACGCTCACAAATTGGCAGCCTTCATCTTGAAGATCGTTTCATGCGGGCGATACGCCGTCATCTGCGCCAGCAGGCCGTCGAGCGATGTGTCGGCAAGCAGGATGCCCCCATGCTGCGGCCGGATGAACCCGACCGATTTCATATGTTCGTTGAACGCAATTAGCGCATCGTAAAAGCCGCCGACATTCAACAATCCGACCGGCTTTTCGTGGTAGCCAAGCTGTGACCAGCTGATCGCTTCCCATAGCTCATCCATTGTGCCGACGCCACCGGGAAGCGTGATGAAGCCGTCAGACAGGTCGGTGAACAGGGCCTTGCGCTCATGCATGCCCGATACGATGCGCAGTTCGGTGCAGCCGCGATGCGCGACTTCAGCATCAACCAAGGCTTGCGGAATAATGCCGATCACTTCACCCCCGGCTGCGAGCGCGGCATCTGCAACAGCCCCCATCAAGCCAAGCCGCCCGCCGCCATAGACGACGCCGATACCACGCCGTGCAAGTTCAGTTCCAACGGTACGTGCGGCGTCGATATAGATCGGATCCGCGGGCGTGGCCGAGCCGCAGTAAATTGCGAGCCGCTTCAACGCTTTGGTTCCCGCATCACCGCCATGGCGCGCCCGATCGGCACCGGCGGCTTGCCAGCGAGAATGCGCGCCTTGTCGAGAAACGTCGTATTCCCGGCGTAAAAGCGCTGGATGAGCGACGGGGCCAGCCCGTAAAAGCGCTGCAGGACCTGATATCGCGTGCCGGGTGTTGCCGCGCGGAACAGCATTCGGTCGAGCAAGCGGTAAAAGCCGCCCTTGTTCCACCGCGCCTCGGCAAACTCGCGCATGGCGGTCGCAATCGCGGGGCCTGAAAGGTCGTCGAGTTTGGCAATCATCGATGCGGTCCGCACGGCATCGGGTAATGAAAACCCGGTCGTGCCATGAAACAGTGCGGCCCGGACGCCAATCTTGGCCGCCTCGCCGCCCGAGCGCCAGTACGCATCGAAATCGCCGCCCATCGTCACGGGTAGCGCGCCCATTTCCTGATGGACGAGTTCGGCCAGTTCCCACCCTTGTGCGGCGGCGTAATCCCGGATCCGCGCTGCCATCGCATCGCGGTCGATTTCGGGCCCGTCGCTGTAATATGTGTCTTCGATGAAAATGCGGTCTTCGGAAAATGGCAGCGCATAGACGAACCGATAGCCGTCGATCTGCTCGACGGTCGCATCCATGACGATCGGATGCGCCAAGCCGTGCGGCCGCGCCGTGCGAAATTCTTGCCCCACGAATTTCTGCCAGCCAAAATCGAGATGATCGAGATCGGCGACCCCGCGCCCATCGAAGACGCCGCCCGCTGCAATTCTGCGCTGATCACTGAGGTAAACAGTTGTCTGCGAAAGTTCGACAGCTTCGCCGAGCACAGGAACGCTCTCGGGCAGCGCAGTGCGCAGGTGACCGTCATAGCGCTGCGACCGGATCGAATTGAACGGTGAATCAAATCGCCGCGTATGTGCGGGAAAGCGCGTTTCGTACCGATCCCACCGATGATCGATGAATGGCTCAACGATCCACCAGTCTTCGGGCGCGATGTCGCTGGTAAAAAACGACCAGACATGATTGCCGCCGAATGTCGCCGACGGGTCGATCAGACGAACCGAAAGATCGGGCCGCTTTACGGACAGTGCATAAGCCGTGAGGCCGCCCGCAAGTCCCCCGCCGACGATAGCGATGTCGCAATTGATATCGGCGCTCATAGCGTCCGGCTCTAGCCGACCCGCGGCATGAGCGGGAAGCGAAACCTTTTCTGACCACGGCGTTGACAGCCCATTCATGACTTATTCAATGGCGCGGCAATAGGGCAACACGCATGAAACAGACCGCATATCTTGCTTTAGGCGCGCTAATGCTGACCTCGCTTGTGGCGCAGGTCGACGCGCAAGGGCGGGGCGGCGATGCCGATGCCGTCTACGAAGGACGTCGGACCGGGTCGCTGATGCCGCTTCGTTCGATCGAAAATGGCATTGTGCCGCGCATGAAATCGCGCGGTGCGGATTATATCGGTGCCGAATATGACTCGGACATGAGCCGCTATCGCCTGAAGTTCATGCGCGACGGCTCGGTGATCTGGGTCGATGTCGATGGCCGCACAGGCATAGTTGTGGGTCGCGCTGGCGACTAATCCCCGCTAGGGTTTTGCAAAACAGGGAGACCGATATGCGGCTATTGATCGTCGAGGACGAACCCACGCTGGGTGCCCAGCTAAAAAATACGCTCGAAGGCGCAGGCTATGCGGTCGATCTGGCGACCGATGGCGAGGACGGGCACTATCTTGGCTCGACCGAAAGCTATGATGCGATCATCCTCGATTTGGGTCTGCCCGAAATCGACGGTCTGACTGTTCTCGACCGCTGGCGTAAGGAAGGAAAAACCTTTCCGGTGCTGGTGCTGACGGCGCGTGACAGCTGGTCGGACAAAGTGGCGGGGCTCGACGCAGGCGCGGACGATTATCTGGCGAAACCATTCCAGACCGAAGAACTGATCGCGCGGCTGCGGGCTTTGATTCGCCGCGCGGCGGGCAATGCAAGCGCTGAAATGATTGCCGGCGACGTCCGGCTCGACACGCGGTCGGGGCGCGTGACCCTTGCTGGCGAACCGGTGAAACTGACTGCGCAGGAATATAAGCTGCTGAGCTATCTGCTCCATCATAAAGGCAAGGTCGTCAGCCGCACCGAACTGATCGAACATATCTACGATCAGGATTTCGACCGCGATTCGAACACGATCGAAGTTTTCGTGACGCGCATCAGAAAGAAGCTGGGTCCCGATGTCATCACGACGATCCGGGGTCTTGGCTATTCGCTCGATGAACCGGCTGGCGGATAATCTCAGCCCGGCCGTCGAGCAGATCACGCCGCAAGCGGCAGCGTCGCCGACCAAGGGTTCGCTGTCGCGCCGGATGATCGGGATGGCTGCGGCGTGGATATTGCTGCTGCTCATCGGCGGCGGCATTGCGCTGGATCGCGTTCTGGCCGGCGCCGTAACGCAGAATTTCGATGATCAGCTTGATTATGTACTGACAGCAATGATCTCGTCGGCGGAAATTGGCCCGGATGGCGAGGTTCGCTTGAACCGTCCGCTTGGCGACCAGCGGTTTCTCGAGGCGCAATCGGGGCTTTACTGGCAGATTTCGGCCAAGGGCGTTGAACCGTTCCGGTCGCGCTCGCTCTGGGATGACAGCCTGAAATACGGCCCGCCGCACCGTGATACCAAGGCGCATTTTTACGACAGCAGCCAGTTGCGCGACGAGCGTTTGCGCATTGTCGAACGTGACATCACGCTGCCGTTTTCCAAAACTGTCTGGCGTTTTCAAGTCGCGCAAATTCGCGACGGGCTCGACACGCAGATCGATACGCTGCGCAAAACGCTGGTGCGCAGTTTTGCGCTACTGGGCTTGGGCCTGATCCTGATGGCCGCGCTGCAGACGCTCTACGGCCTATGGCCGCTGCGCAAGTTGCGCCAGTCGATTGTCGATATGCGCAGCGGGCGGACACAGCGCATCGGGCAGGAAAAACTGCCGCAGGAGGTCGCGCCGCTTGTTGATGAGCTGAACGGCCTCATCGCCCATAATGAAAAGCAGGCCGAGGAAGCGCGGCGGCACGCGGGTAATCTGGCGCATGCGCTCAAGACACCGCTGACGGTCATCATGAATGCCGCGACCGCGCAAAGCGATGATCTGGCGGCCACTGTCATTCGTGAAGCGACGACCATGCGGCGGCAGGTCGATCACCATCTTGCGCGCGCACGTGCCGTCGGGCGCCGTGGCCATGCACACAGTCGTGCCGATGTCTGGGCCTCGCTTCAGTCGGTCGAGCGCGCGGTGGGGATGCTGTATCCGAAGGTCCGCATCGACATTGCCGGGGACAAGACGTCGACCGTCCGTGTCGAACGGCAGGATCTCGATGAATTGCTCGGCAATCTGATCGAGAATGCGGCGAAATATGGCGGCGGCAGTGTCTTCATCACCGTTGTGCGCGACGCTGATTTCATCGAGTTTCAGGTCGAGGACGACGGGATGGGCATTCCCGGAGCCGAACGCACGCGGATATTCGATCGCGGCGTGCGGCTCGACACGGGCAAGCCGGGCACTGGCTTAGGCCTCGCCATTGTCCGCGATGTTGCAGAGATTTATGGCGGAACAGTCAGCCTCGACGAAAGCGAGGACTTGGGTGGATTGCTCGCACGCTTGCGATTGCCGGCGGCGGATCAAGCCTAAGCCTGCATTCCCGCGTGATGGCGAATGACTTCGTCGATAATGAAACGCAGAAATTTCTCGGTAAAGTCGGGATCGAGTTTTGCGTCTTCGGCAAGAATGCGCAGGCGAGTAATCTGACGCTCTTCGCGGCCGGGATCGGCTGGGGGCAGGCCATGGTCGGCTTTGTAACGACCGACAGCTTGCGTTACCTTAAAGCGTTCGGCGAGCATGAACACGAGTGCAGCGTCGATATTGTCGATGCTGTCGCGGAAATGTTGCAATTGCGTGTCGATCATCCCGCTCTCCCCGTCCAGCACTTGCCTTAAAGTGAACAAAACGCCAGAGCAAAGCGCATTATGACTGCGACGATCCACGCCATCCGCGCCGACCGAAACCCATCGCTGGATTCGATGGTGTCGCTGGTCGCGGCGGACTTGAACGCTGTAAACGCGGTCATTCTCGAGCGGATGCAGTCCGAAATTCCGCTGATCCCCGAACTCGCCGGACATTTGATTGCGGGCGGCGGCAAGCGCTTGCGCCCGATGCTGACACTCGCATGCGCAAAAATGCTCGATTACCCGGGCACCCGTCATCACAAACTCGCCGCTGCCGTCGAGTTCATCCATACAGCGACGCTCTTGCATGACGATGTGGTCGATGGATCGGGTCTGCGCCGCGGCAAGCGGACCGCAAATGTGATCTGGGGCAATCCCGCCAGCGTGCTGGTCGGCGATTTCCTGTTCAGTCGCAGTTTCGAACTGATGGTCGAGGATGGCAGCCTGAAAGTGCTGCGTATCTTGTCGAATGCATCGGCCGTCATTGCCGAAGGCGAAGTCAATCAGCTGACGGCGCAGCGCCAGATCGGCTTGGGTGAAGACCGCTACCTCGATATTATTGCTGCCAAAACCGCCGTTCTGTTCGCCGCGGCATGCAAGATTGCCGCAGTTGTCGCCGAGCGCGACGAAACGGTTGAAAAAGCGCTCGATACCTACGGCCGAAATCTTGGGATTGCGTTTCAGTTGGTCGATGATGCGATCGATTACGCGTCCGATGCAGCAACGATGGGCAAAGGTGTCGGTGACGATTTCCGCGACGGTAAGGTCACACTGCCGGTCATTCTGGCATATGCCCGCGGGTCGGATGCGGACCGGCAGTTTTGGAAAGACGCGATGGAGGGGCGACGGGCGTCGGATGACGATCTTGCCCATGGCATATCGTTGCTCCGGGCAACGGGGGCCATCGACGATGCGCTTGTGCGTGCGCGGCATTATGGTCAGCGCGCGATCGACGCGCTCGGTCCTTTTGCGGGGGGTGCGGCCAAGACCGCGCTGACCGAAGCCGTCGAGTTTGCCATTGCACGGGCCTATTAAGCGCGAGCGTCAGGCGAAAGCATAGTCCGTTAAGTTCGCCAAAAGGACGTCACTCGCGAAACGCCCGGACACAAAGCCGTCGTCCCGCATATCGGTCGTCCAGCTGTCCGTGTCGGCCGTTTCGAGCCAACCCTGCAGCATGGCGCTCGGCGCGAAAACTGTCGGTGCTCCAGCCGGGTCGGGCAGCGTGACGACTTCGACAAAGCTGATGTCGATATCGGGGTTGCCGACGCCCAGTCCAAAGATGATCGCGCCACTTGCCGTGACGATTGTCGGTGCGGCGGCAAACGTGATTTTCTGCAAGCCGGGGTGAAGATATTCCTGATAATAGGGATATTGTTTGTAAGCGACCGATGCTCCTTCCAAGATTAGACCCGCCGCTGCACTAAGCTTGCTGGTGATGTGCAGGTCGCCTTGATAAGTTGCGAAATCATAATATCGCGGCGCCGGTTCGCCGGTGGAGGTTTCTCCAGAGTCCAACGTATACAAAACGCTGGTATACCTGAATTCGAAATTGAGCTGGTTTGCCGCAAGGTCGATAAAGCTCAGCGTGATATTCGACCCCGTCGGGCCCCGGACGGTGTCGAGGCCATCGCTCTTGATATACAGGATCGTCGCGTCCTCGGCACCCTGGCTCAGGTCGATGATGTCATTGCCCTTGCCGCCGACAAGCGAGACCGTGCCCGGCCCTGCATAGAGTATGTCGTCACCATCACCGCCGCCAAGCACATCGTGGCCTTCGTCACCCCACAAAATGTCGAGCCCGGTTCCGCCGTTAAGCGAGTCATTGCCGATGCCGCCATAAATCGTGTCGTTGTTGGCGCCGCCGTCGATGATGTCGTCGTAGCTGACCCCGACTTCGACGGTTTTGGCATCGTCAACGCCGAAATCACCATAGATCGTGTCGTTGCCGCCTTCCCCATAAATGAAATCGGCGCCCGCGCCGCCGACCAGTATGTCGACCCCGATTCCGCCATAAAGATGATCGGTGCCCTTGCCGCCATAAATCCGGTCATTGCCGGCATCGCCGTAAAGCCGGTCATCACCGATCTGCGTAAAGTCGAACCTGTCATCACCGTAGATGACGTCGTAACCAGAACCACCGCGGATCGTGTCGTTGCCGTCGCCGCCGTAAAGCCAGTCGTTACCGCCGCCGCCGTTTATCTGGTCGATGCCATTGAGGCCGAAAATGAGATCGCGCAGTTTCGTTGTCCGCGCAGAATGGTCGATATCGTTTGACTCGTCATTGCCGCGCCGGACCACATCAACCGTTGCGCCGTCGGTATAGCTAACGCCCAGCGTGAATTTGGCCAAATCAATCGCACCGTATACCGCACCAGTATAGCTGACACGCACCTGATCGGGCGTGCCCAGTTGCCGCGCGATTACGTTTTGCGCACGAACTTGTGGACCTTCAAAGTCGAAACCGGCGGCATTCATAGCGGCATCGGTTCCGGTGGGGTCCGGTGTTTCGTAAATTACATGTGCCAATTCGTGAATAATCGTCAATGCCGGATCGGCATTTATCAGCGTGCCCTTCGCGTTAAACCAGTATAAGTCGTTCGCCGTTTTAGTGTAGTTTATCTGGACGGACTCGACACTGTGGGGAGGACCTACTGTCGCCGTCAGGGCATAAGCAGGGCTTGCCTTGATATTTGTAATTGGATCCGCATTAAAATCTGACAATCCGACGAAGCGCAACGAATCCGCGTTGAGCGCCTGCTCGATCAAGCTCTTCCCGAGCGCAGTCGTGTAGAGACGATCAAGATCATTGAGGATGGCATTTTTCGACGTAGGGTCAATCACGCGATAAACATAATCCCCGGGAACTTCATTCCATAGCTCTCCGTCATATCCATAAAACTTCACTTCTGAACGGCTATACGGTACGTTAAATCCCCTTCTAAAATTACCACTACAAATCTATTTGGATTTTTCGAAAGATATTATCGGACTAGTTCGCGTTGAAATATGAGGTTTATCTGTTACGGGATCGTGACTAACAATGTGATACCTTTTATTGTTTTCTTCAAGAGCAAAATGCAGGCATTGCACTGACGGCTCACGCTCTAAACATACACCGCCGTTTCTATTGATCGAGTAATTATAAACTGTGCCAGAATTTGGCGCTGTAACATTATATGTGCGGAGCATAACGTTTTTCTTGGTGCTGTTAAATTCCCAGATAGCAAAGTGCTCTGTGATTATCGCGTCGTTGATCAAGGTTTTGACTTCTTGGCAGTCGAGATAACGCATACCCTTGGGCGCTGGCGGTAGCGGATCGACTGGCGTATCGTCTGGCGAAGTCGGGCGCGGCCGATCAGGCGTCGTAACTGCTTGCCCTGCCGCATTGCCGCGAGCCGACACTTCCCCTTTTCGTTCGGGACTCGCCCCGCATCCACCAAGCATCATCACAAACATTGTCGTAATCAAAAATGCATCTCGCACTATGTTCACTCCGCAAACAGCAGCAGCCAACGACATTGTGCAAAAAGTGACACGTATTTGTTTCAAAGGGAATGCGGTTTGCCCCAAAAGACAAAACAAGTCGCAGGCCCGATACGACACGAACACTCTTGCACCCAAACCCCGACCTGCGGCAGAGCGCAACCATGGCCCACGCCCGCATCTTCCAAAAACCAAAGAGTTCGATGTCCTCGGGCCGAAGCGGCACCGACCGGTGGGTGCTCGAATTCCAGCCGACCGAAGCCAAGCGTCCCGATCCGCTGACCGGCTGGGCAGGGTCGGGCAATACGCAGGGACAGGTCAGCCTGAGCTTTCCCACACTTGCTGCGGCACAGGCCTATGCTGAGAAGAACGGTATCAGCGCGACGATCATCCCCGCGCCGACACGCGTGCTGAAGTTACAGACCTACGCTGACAATTTCCGCTGATTTAAGGGGCCGCGTCGTAATTTCGCGATAGATTTCGCGGTAACGGGGGTGTTCGGTGCCGCACAGCCGGTCCCACCACGTAAAATACAGGCCGTAATTCGATCCAAAGCCACCACTGTGGTGAAGATCATGGTGCGTTGCGGTCGTGAACAGCCCCCAGAACCAGTGGTCGGCAAAGCCCGCATGGTGCAGCTCCGCACCCGAATGGCCCCACGCATTGCGCGCGATCATGATCCCTAAGAATATGAACATCGCGAGGTTCGGCGTGGGAACCACGCAAATCCAGGCAATAGGCATGAAGCCCTGCACAAAGGCTTCGCGCCAGTCGAAGGCGTAAGCCGCATAGGGCGTCGGCGTGATCGTCTTGTGATGGGTCCGGTGCCACAGCCGGAAGAAACGCGGTGTGTGGAGCAGGCGGTGTGTCCAGTAGAAATACGCATCGTGGACGATCAGAAGGACAACAACGAAACCGGCGATCGTCAGCGCGGACGCTTCGCCCGGATAATTATTGGCGGCATAGCCGTTCGAGCGCAGCCATAAGGCGATGCTTGCCATCGTCGCGTAGACGCAGACGCTGACGAACGACGCGGTAATTTCGCGCCGGTAATCCGCGCGCGTCGGTCGGCGTTCCTGGATAATGCGGACGCGCAGGCTGGTGCGGTGGACGAACCACAGGATGCCCATCATGATCGTTGTTGCGACAACATAGCGCCCGCCGTCGAACATGAAGACATTGGGAAACACGCGGGTAACGGCGTCCATGATCGATAAGTTTGGCGGCAGCATCGGTTCGGTCTTTCGTTGGTTGTGACGCCGATATGCCGATGACAACCAATGCCTGCGTCACGATTTTCGAAATCAATCGATCGGTTTTGACAATTCGATCAGTGCCCGCGCGCGATATTCGGTCGGGGTGCACCCTTCGGCTTCGCGGAACGCGCGGTTGAACGGCGCGAGACTGCCGAAGCCGGCATCGATGGCGATCGTCAGGATCGGCACCTCGCGCTGTTCGGGATCCGCGAGCGCTTCGCGTGCTTCATTCAATCGAAAGCCGTTGAGATAGCTGTTGAAATTGCGTGCACCGAGCCCCTGATTGATCGCGCGGCGCAGGCGATATTCGGGGACACCGAGTCGCGCGGCAACGGTTGTGATCGTCAGTCCGTCCTGACGATAAAGCCGCTCATGCCGCATATCCGTATCGAGCTTGCCAAGCAGGATCGTATCATCGGCTTCGGGTCGAAGCGTTGCTGCTTGCGGTTTGGCAGGGGCGGCAAGCAGCGCCGGATCACGCCAGCCCAGAATCGTCAGCGCCAGCGTCGCTGCGAGCATGAAAAGGCTGGCAGCGTTCATCACGCGCCAGCCGACCGGCGGTGGCCATCCGCGCAACGGGAGCTCCGCGAGCACAATCCACAATATAACCAGCGCAATCATTAGCGACAGCGCAAGCCGCGCCCGTCGTCGCGCTTCGACAAGATCGGCATTGCGGCCTCGCAACGCCGTAACAATCGCAGCAACGACCAGCACGATACTCATCGCGCGCCAGCTGATCGCGAGCAGGAAAAATGCCTGACCGGTGGAAAAGAACATGTAATTCGCAAGAAAGCCGCCCGCGACGAGCACGGCAATCATGCCGAGGTGCCATGGTTGCAGCCTGAAATCATCGTCGAACCAGCTAAGCGCAAATAGCCAGAAAAGCCCCGGCGTTGCGAGACTCATCAGATGCAGCGGCAAGCGTGGCCATACCAGTGGGCCCGCCGCATCGAGCGCGACCAGCGCCACATAGCAGAAAGCGCCCACGGTGAGCACGGCCCCGATCCGTGCTGTCTGCGATTGGCGCCAGTCACGGATGAAAAACGCGGCGAGCAACAGGAACAGCGTTCCCGCGCCGCCGCGCAACGCACCATCCCAGAATGCCAACCCCATGACCGGGGTTTAGCAAGCGCGGCCGTTAACCGCTATGCTTTGCTTGGCGTGAACTTCAGAGCCGTCCCGTTGATGCAGTGCCGCTTGCCCGTCGGCGCAGGGCCGTCATCGAAAACATGGCCGAGGTGACCGCCACAACGGCGGCAATGTTCCTCGACACGCGCAAAACCAAGCGTCGAATCGGTGCGGTTGCGGACGGCATTGGGCAGTGCAGCCCAAAAACTCGGCCATCCCGTGCCGCTGTCGAATTTCGTCTTCGACGAGTAAACCGGCAGCGCGCAACCCGCACAGGCATAGATTCCGGAGCGCTTCTCGTTCAGATACGGGCTGTTGCCCGGTCGGTCGGTCGCTTCTTTGCGCAGCGTCTGATATTGCGTGGGCGTCAGGCGCTTTTTCCATTCGGCGTCGGTGAGCATCAGTTCGAACCGTTCGGTCGGCGCAGGCCTGGCGCAAGCCGATGTCGCGAGTGCACCCCCGATGATCGTGAAGCTGGCCGATGTGATGAAATTACGGCGGGAAAGGCTCATGTCATTATCTCCGTGCATGTGCCCATATACGCGATAATCGACCATCCGGTTGCACCTCAATAGGTCGAAAGCTCGACCAGCAGTTTTTTGTAGCCGTTGACGAAACACGCGGGAACCCGTTCGGGTTCACTGACGACGTTGACGCGCAGGCGGCGTTTCGCCAGTTCCTCGAGCAGCACCGTCAGTTCGAGTTCGGCAACGCGCGCGCCGACGCAGCGGTGGATGCCGTAGCCGAACGACAGATGCCGCCGCGCATTTTCGCGGTCAACGATGATATCGTCCCCATCGGGAAAAACGCTTTCGTCGCGGTTGGCCGACACATACCACATCGCGAGCTTGTCGTTTTTCCGGATCTTGTGCCCGTCGATCTCGGTATCTTCGGTCGCGGTGCGCCGCATATGCGCTAGCGGCGTCTGCCACCGGATGATTTCGCTCGCTGTGTTGGTGATGAGGTCGGGGTTATTCTCGAGCTTGGCGCGCTGATCCGGGAACTTGTCGAGACCGTAAGCCAGCGCTGACATCGCATTGCGCGTTGTATCATTGCCGCCGACGATCAGCAGGATAAGGTTCCCCATGAATTCGCCTTCGCTCATGTGGCTCATCGCATCCGAATGCAGCATGATCGAAATCAGGTCGTTGGTGGGTTCCTTGCCCTTTTTCGCTTCCCACAAGGCGTGGAAAGCAGTGCCCATTTCATAGGCATTTCCCAAGCGGAACTGGCGCTTTTCAAATGTGTCGAACATCTCGACGTCGCCCAGCACATCCGACCAGCGCGTAAGATTGTGGCGATCTTCCCATGGAAAATCGAACAGTTTGGCAAGCATCCCCGTCGCCAATTCGATCGACACGTTTTCGACCCAGTCGAAGGGTTTACCGAGCGGCAGCGCGTCAAGGATTTCACCCGTGCGCTGCGCGGTTTCGGCGCGCATGATTTCGATCATGCTTGGCGTAAAGGCCGGCGCGACAGTGCGGCGCTGAGCGCTGTGCTGTGGCGGGTCCATGGCGATGAACATCGGCATGCGGACTTCGCCTTCTTCGAGGCGGATCGGGTCACCCGCCACGGTGATCCCGCCGACTTGCCAGTCAGACGAAAAGACTTTCGGCAGTGCTTCGATATGCTGGATCGGTTTGTAGGTGCTGATCGACCAATAGGGGCCGAATTTTGAATCGGGCGTATAGTGGATCGGCGATTTTGCGCGCAGTTCGGCAAAGGGTTCGCGCCACTGATAATCGCGCCACAGTTCGGCGCGGCTTACGTCCAATGGATCGACACTTGTTTCCGGTTCGATTGCCAGCGTTGCCATCGACTCTCTCCTGCTTGTTTGGTTGCAGACTGCAACCTTACTGACAGCGATGTCAATGGGCTGTTGTTAGCTCGTTGCGCCGCTGCGGCGGAACAGCCCACGCCATCCGCTGCCCGATTTAAGAACGCCGATCCGGAAGAGGCGCACCGAAATGGAAATCGTGATGCCGACCCACAAAGTCTGCCAAGCCAAAGCAGCAAGGTGGGGCCAGATGGCCGGATCGGTAGCGCCGCGCGCCGCCATCGCGAAGGGCGAACTGAACGGAAAGACTTCGGCAATCGTTGCAATCGTCGATCCGGGGCTTCCCGCAGCGGCGGCTGACAATCCGAACATCGATACCTGAAAAATCGTGATCGGCAGCGAGAGCATCTGAATCTCGCGCATCGTCGATGCCTGCGCGCCGATGCCGAGGAAGACGGCACCAAGCAGCATGAACGCCATCGCCAGATAAAGCGCGCACAGCGTGAAGAACATCGGTACACCGATCGCGGGTGCAAAGCTCGTCGGTAACATGCCACCCGGGATCAGATTGACGCCCAGCGCGCCGAGACTGCCCCAGAACGCGACGAACACGACAGACACGCCGAACATCCCGATTAACTTGCCCAGAAACACGGCTTCGAGCGGGACCGATGCTGCAAGGATTTCGATGACCTTGTTCGACTTCTCCTCGGCCAGCGTGCCGACGGCTTGGCCGGCCAGCAGCAGCGTCAGGAAGAAAATACCGAATACCGCGAAAAACCCCGAGGCCTGCTGGCCGCGAATGCTGGTTTTGCGGACGGTATTTTCGCTTACCGTCGCCGTGACGACACGTTTGTCGAGTGACAGGCCGGTGCGGCTTTCGCGCGCGACGTCGTCGGCAAGGGTGATTAGATATTCGGCATGTCGCTTGCTCGGCGGCTTGAATGTTGCGCCAGGCGCTGCAACGGGACCACTTAGTACTGCCGTGACGTCAAGTGACTTGCTCTCGAAAAAAGCTTTTACTTGGTTCGGCAAATCGGCGGAGGGCGGCACGACCATCAATTCGGGCGGTCCCTCACCGGCACGGTAGAGTGCCCGTCGGTTGATGTCGGCGGCTTTCAGACGGTCGGCGTCGCGGCCTTGGACGATGGCAACAATCCGCGCCTTTTCCGCCGACGCTGCCCCCATTTGCGCCGCGCCCGAACCGCCGACCAGCCCGAAACTCAGCATGAATGCCGGCGCGAGGAGGAAAAGCAGAAACGTCGGCGTGGCAACGATCGCGAGGAAATCGCGGCGGGCGATCACGGCGATCTGGCGAATCAAGCGCTTCACGCGGGGTCTCCGGCCTTGGCGTTGTTCACGATACGGACGAAGGCATCGTGGAGGCCGGGGCGCTCCATTGTCAGGCCCGCAATACCGTGGCCCGCATTGATCAGGTTGAGCAACAACGGCTCGGGCCCACCCGCTGGCACCGTAAAGCGCCAA
>JBGSMP010000049.1:0-3674 GCA_041740105.1 Sphingomonadaceae bacterium | reverse complement strand
CCCGCTTTGCCCACATAGGGTCTCAAACGAATCTACCGGAGAATGATTTTGGCGACGATGGGCCTGACCACCGACGAGCAGAAAGCAGTCGAACAATTTCGCGTCGATGTGGTCACCCCATCGATGGACAAGCTCGTCATTCTTGATTTCTGGGCCGAATGGTGCGGCCCGTGCAAGCAACTGACCCCGATCCTTGAGAAGGTAGCGGCAGACTATGCCGACAAAGGCGTGGTGCTGGCTAAGGTCAATGTTGACGAGAATAAATTCATTGCCGCGCAGTTCCAGATACGATCAATCCCGACCGTCTATGCGATGTTCCAGGGACAGCCCGTCGCCGACCTGTCGCCCGCGCGCACCGAGCCGCAATTGGTCCAAATGCTCGATCAATTGCTCGAAAAGCTGCCCATAGTTGCGGGCGATGGGATAGCCGACCCCGCTGCCCAGATCGCGCCGTTAATCGACGCGGGTGAAGAATTACTAGAGCATGATGGCGCAGAGCAAGCGTACGGCTTGTTTACCGATGCGATAGCGCTCGCTCCTGAACATCCCGGCGCGTTATCGGGTATGATCCGCGCGCTCGCAGCGCTCGGACGGCAGGATGAAGCGCAAGCAATCTTTGACAGTCTGAGCGATGAACTTCGCGATGATCCCGCTCTTGCAAAGGCTCGCTCTGTGCTAAGCATCGCCGCAGCTGCGGTGGCCCCCGACGAACTCGAAGCGCTTAAGTCGTCCGTTGATGCCTCGCCCGACGATCACGGCAAGCGACTGGAATTGGCGAATGCATTGATGGCAGCGGGCGAGCGTGATGCCGCGGCCGAATCTCTTTTGCACATCATCGCAGCCGACCGCGAGTGGAACGAAGGCGCGGCCAAGGCGCGGTTGCTCGAAATTTTCGCGATGATTGGCCTCGAAGATCCATGGGTCGCGGCGACACGGCGCAAATTGTCTGCGATCCTGTTCGGATGACCGTCCGCCGCATTTCGATTTTCCCGCTGACCGGCGCTATCCTGTTTCCCGGAATGCAATTGCCGCTGCATATTTTCGAACCGCGCTATCGTGATTTGATCGGCGATTCGCTGGCGCGTGACCGGATGGTTGGTATGATCCAGCCGAAAGGACAAGGCACAAACCCGCCATTGTTCGAAGTCGGCTGCTTGGGCCGCATCGGTGATGTCGAGGCGATGGAGGATGGCCGGTATAATGTCATCCTCGAGGGGCTACAGCGCTTCACCGTCATCAAGGAGATCGATGCCACGACGACCTTCCGCCAGGTACAGGCCGAATTGTGGGAAGAAGACGAAGCCGCCGACGCGCTATCTATTGCCGAACGTGCGTCGTTGGAAATCGAATCGCGGCGCTTTGCCGATGCGCAAGGCTATGCCGTCGATTGGGCCGCTGTCGGCCAGCTCGATGATTATTCGCTGGTCAACGCCATCGCGCAGATAGCGCCGTTCGATTATGCGGCGAAGCAGGCTCTGCTGGAGGCGCGCGGCCTATCGGATCGTGCCGACCTGATCGTTCAGCTCATGCAGTTTTTCGGACGGCATGACGGGTCGGATGACCGCGTTACGTTGCAATAGCTAACCGAAACTCGCCCGTAGCCCATCGATCACGAACTGCGCCGCGAGCGCCGCAAGTAGCACACCCAACAACCGCGTTATAACTGCCTCGACCTTGTCACCCAGCACGCGCATGATCGGACCTGCCGCCATCAGCGCGATCAGTGTCAGCACCAAAACGGCACCGAGCGCGGCCAAGATGACACTGGCGCTCTCAATGCCCTGATTTTGCGACATCAGCAGCATCACCGAGGCAATAGAGCCCGGCCCGGCGATCATTGGCATCGCCATCGGAAACACCGAAACATCCTCTATTTCAGGCGTATCGATGATTTTTTGCGCACGTTCTTCGCGGCGTTCGGTACGTTTTTCAAACACCATGTCAGTCGCAATCAGGAACAACATAATGCCGCCTGCAATGCGAAAGCTGTTCAATTCAATATGAAGCGCACCAAGCAACTGTTCGCCGAACAGTGCGAAAACTACAAGGATTCCAGCCGCAACTGCAGTTGCACGGATCGCCATATTGCGCCGCTGCGTGGCTGTCGCGCCCTTAGTGAGGCTGGCATAAATCGGCGCACAACCGGGCGGATCGATGATCACGAAAAAAGTGATGAAAGCCGAGAAGAAAAGATCAATCATGGTTTCGCCGCGACGCGGTCCATTATCACGGTTTCAGAGGCTTCCCCGTTCCAGAGCTTGACCTCTAACGTCCGCGCCCCGTCGGGTTGCGCTACCCATATATAATTCAGCGATTGATCGCGCGAAAAGCCCGATTTCATTTTTGCGCCTTCGGCCGGTGCTGTCAGCGCGGAAGGCGCGCTGCCTTTGCAACTGGCGACCTTGGTCTCGATCATTTCCTTGGGTTCGCGCGCCGTCGTCAGCTCATCGGCATGGTCGACGACCCATTTCCAGTCGCCATCGCCGCGTGCGTTCTTTTGAACGAACTGCCACACCGTGGTGAAATAGCCGAACGTCCCGTTGGGATGCTGCCACGCGCCAGTGGTAACGCCGGTCTTGCCGTCGCATGACATGAAGGCCTTGTGTGGTTGCCATTTTACCGTCTGCGGCGGGTCGGCTTTGCCCTTCAGCCATTCATTGGCGATCACCGGTTGCGGCACGAACATCGTCGCGTCCTTGGCAACTGTCTCGCGGAAGGCGGTCCACTGACCCTTTTCCTGCGCCAATTGATTGAAGCCGATTTCCGCCGCGATAATAGCACTTGGGTTGGCGAGTTTGGGTTCGAAATTGCGAACACTGCGGGGCGACCCGCCTGCGCACGCGGCGAGGCAGAAGGTAAAGGCCAAAAATGCAAGGCGCTTCATGACGTCATAGTCCTTCCGGCATGGCCAATCCGGCGCGACGGCTCGCGGCGACCATCGTGTTGCGGAGCAGGCAGGCAATGGTCATCGGACCAACCCCGCCCGGCACCGGCGTAATCGCACCAGCATGGCCCAGCGCCTCGTCAAAGGCAACATCGCCAACCAGCCGCCCTTTGGTCTCGCCATCGGCAGGTGCCAGCCGGTTGATGCCAACGTCGATGACAATCGCGCCATCCTTCAACCAGTCGCCCTTCACCATTTCAGCGCGACCGACCGCAGCGACAACAATGTCAGCGCGGCGGACGACATCAGCTAGGTCCTGCGTCCGGCTGTGCGCAATCGTGATGGTACAATTCTCGCCCAGCAGCAGCTGCGCCATAGGCTTGCCGACAATATTCGACCGGCCGATCACCACGGCATTTTTACCCGACAGGTCACCCAGTTGGTCCTTGAGCAGCATCAGGCAACCAAGCGGTGTACAAGGTACAAACGCCTCTTCGCCCACCGCCAGCCGACCTGCATTGACGACGTGGAAACCGTCGACATCCTTGGCCGGATCAATCGCGGCGATCACCGCCTTGTCATCGATGTGCGATGGCAGCGGCAATTGCACCAATATGCCATCTACCGAATTGTCGGCGTTAAGCCGCTCGACCAGCGTTATCAGATCGATTTGCGCAACATCCTCGGGCAGGCGGTGCTCAAAGCTTTCCATGCCCACTTCGACCGTCGCTTTTTTCTTCGACCCAACATAGACTTGGCTCGCGGGGTCATTGCCCACCAATATCACGGC
>JBGSMP010000043.1:0-11415 GCA_041740105.1 Sphingomonadaceae bacterium | reverse complement strand
CGGGCTCGACGCCGGCCACCCCGAAATCGTCCGCGCTGTCGGGGTCGGCGCGCGCGCTCTTATCCCCGTCAACGACAGACTGCTAAGCTTCCCTCTCGCGGCTTAAGCCGATGGTTTTGCGACCCAAAGAGCGGGAAATGTTTTCTTCAGCGCGACAACCTTTGGCGCGTCCCAACGGCGGATATAGCCGTGATTGGGATTCTTGAATGCGAAATCCTGATGATAGGTTTCGGCCGGGAAGAACTGGCCCGATTCGATTTTCGTCACGACAGGCGCGCCCCACACGCCGCTTTTGCCAATTTGCGCGATGTAGGCGCGGGCCACGCGGGCCTGATCGGGCGTCTGCGGGAACACGGCTGACCGATAGCTCGCGCCACTGTCCGGACCCTGCCGATTAAGTTGCGTCGGATCATGTGCCACCGAAAAATAAACCCGCAGCAGCGTGGCATAGCTGATTTTGCGCGGATCATAGGTCACCCGGATCGCCTCGGCGTGGCGCGTCGTTTCGGTGATGACCTTGTCATAGGTCGCATCGGCGGCACTGCCACCTGCGTAGCCTGACGAAACCGAAACCACGCCGTTCAGATGGCTGAATACCGCTTCCATGCCCCAGAAGCATCCACCTGCAAGCACCGCCGTCGCGCGGCTGCCCACCGGGGCTGCATCGACCGCGGGCATCGGCACGAGCACGGTTCGTTCGGCAGCGGTCGTCCCGCTCGATATGGCAAAAAGGGCAAGCGCACCGAGCGCTCCGGCGATGAGTGTCGTTTTCATGGTCATGCTCATAGTTCGCGTCATCACGCGAAATGGTTACAGCAAACCGGGGAGCAGTGCGAGCATCGCAATTGCAGCAACAGCAAAACCACCGGCAAACAGCTGCGTAAATTCGGATTTCAAAGCATGGCGCATGGGGGGCTCTTTCAAGTAACTTCGTTTAAGTTACGTTAAGTGCGCGCCTTTGGTTTCACCGAGCCTGAACATGGTGGTTAGGCGGCGTTCAGGAAAGCGCTGCGCACGCTTCCTGAATCCGCATGCACGCCGTCGTCAGAATCGCTTCTGACGTCGCATAGCTTACACGAAATGCCGGGCTTAGCCCGAAAGCTTCGCCACTGACCGCAGCAACGCGCGCCTCGTCGAGGAAATAGTCGATCAGGTCGGCATCATTCTCGATCCGCTTGCCCTTGGGCGTCGTCTTGCCGATGCAGCCGCTCGCGTCGGGATAGACATAGAACGCGCCTTCGGGTGTCGGGCAATGCAGACCCGGCGCTTGGTTCAACATGCCGACAACCAGATCGCGCCGCTTCAGGAACGCTGCATTGCGTTCGCCTAAAAACGACTGGTCACCGGTCAACGCAACCGCAGCCGCGGCCTGCGATATCGAACAGGGATTGCTCGTCGACTGCGACTGCAGCTTGCTCATCGCTTTGATGATCCATGCGGGGCCGCCCGCAAAGCCGATCCGCCACCCCGTCATCGAATAGGCTTTCGAACAGCCGTTCACCGTCAGCGTGCGTTCGTAAAGATCGGGGCAAACCTGCGCGATCGTCTTGAACGGGGTCGGGGCATACCAGACATGCTCATACATATCGTCGGTCATGATCATGACGTGCGGGTGGCGGCGGAACACTTCGCCGAGTGCCATCAGTTCGGCACCCGAATAGGCTGCGCCCGTGGGATTGGACGGCGAATTGAGCAGCACCCATTTCGTCCGCGGCGTGATCGCGGCGTCGAGCTGTTCGGGCAGGATCTTGTAAAGCTGGTTGGCCCCAGCACTGATGATGACTGGTGTGCCACCGGCAAAATTCACGATGTCTGGATAGCTGACCCAATAAGGCGCGGGGATGATGACTTCGTCGCCCTTGTCGACCGTCGCAACCAGCGAATTGAACAGCGTGTGCTTGCCGCCGACGTTCACACTGATTTCGTGCGCGGCATAAGTCAGGTCGTTATCGCGCAGGAATTTGGCGGCAATCGCGGCTTTCAACTCGGGCGTGCCGTCGACGTTGGTGTATTTCGTCTTACCAGCGCGGATGGCTTCGATCGCGGCCTCCTTGACGAAATCGGGCGTATCGAAATCAGGTTCGCCCGCCGACAATCCGATGACATCGATCCCCTCGCGAGTCATGGCAAGCACACGCGCACTCATGGCAAGTGTCGGCGATGGTTTGATGCGGTCGATGGCGGCGGAAAGCTGGGGCATGGAAAATCCCTATGTGACGGGTCGCCTATAGCGTGACGAGCCTTGCGGGCAACAGACCGCGCAGCGAATTTCCGACGAAGAAACCAGCGTCCAAATCATCGGCGCGCAAGCTTGCTTCACGTGCGGCACCGGTGTCGATAAGTTCTGCACGCAGGATCCCGCCGAGCAGTCCGTGCGACAGCGGCGGCGTCAGCAAAATTCCGCCGTCGGGCACGAACACGTTCGTAAAGCTGCCCTCGGTCAGCTGCCCGTCGGGATGGGTAAACAGAACCTCGAAAACACCCTGCCGCGCGGCATCGTAAAAGCCCCGGTCGGTCGTTTTGTGGCGCAACCGGAAATCATCGCCATCGACGGGTAGCGCAGTCAGCGCGACAGCGACTGCGCCGTCGGGCGCGTCAGGCATTGGGAGCGTCTCGATCGCCATCGCCCCGCTTTGCCCGAGCAGCAGGCGCACCCTGCGCCGGTCACGCAAATGAAAAGTCGCGGCCTGCAGTTCATTGCGCGCGGCATGGCGGTCGAATTCGAAGCCGAGCAGCGCAGCACTGTCCTTCATCCGCTGCAAATGCCGCTCGAGCCGCGCGATCCCGTCGACCGGATCGAATGCCATTGTCTCGATCAAATCAAACTGCCGCGGGCTGGCGATGAACGCGCCTTTGGCAAGGCATTCATCCCATTCGTCGCGCGAGTCGGAATCCGCGACAATGCCCGAGCCCAGCCCAAGCCGCGCGCTGTCCCCCTTCAGATGCAGCGTTCGGATTGCTACGTTGAACGCGGCTGATAGGCCGCCTGCATCGATCCGGCCGATGCTGCCTGTATAAACGCCGCGCGGCGCCGCTTCGATCTCGGCAATCGCTTCCATCGCCCGGATTTTCGGGGCGCCGGTAATCGATCCGCAGGGATAGATTGCGCGCAGGATATCGACGGCGTCATGCCCGTCGGCCACCGCAGCGGTCACGGTCGACGTCATCTGGTGCACGGTTGGATAACTCTCGACCCGAAACAATTCGGGCACAGCCACACTGCCGGGGATGGCGATGCGCGACAGGTCGTTGCGCAGCAAATCGACGATCATCAGGTTTTCGGCGCGCTGCTTGGGATCGTTGCTCAATCCATCGGCCGCCGCGCGGTCGGCGTGCAGGTCAGTGCTGCGCACCGCTGTTCCCTTCATCGGGCGAGTCCGAATGGTTGTGCCGTCGCACGCAAAGAATAGCTCGGGCGACAGCGACAATATCCACTCGCTCCCGGTGTGGATGACCCCGCCATAGCCCGCCTGCGCTCGCGATCTCAGGCCCGCATAGAGCGCAAGCGGATGCCCCGCGGTCTTGACCGTCGCACCAAAGGTCAGATTGGCCTGATAAATGTCACCCGCGCCGATCAGCCCCTGAACATGCGCCATTGCCCCGTCATATTCAGGCCGCGCGATGTCGGGCGTCGGCGCGCCGATCCATGCTCCTGCCGGGTCAGGCAATATCGCCGGAACATCGTCTGCGGCAATCTCCTCGAACGCCCGAAACAGGCCGAACCACAAAAGCGGCGTATCCGTCTGTGGCGCCACCAATGATGTCAGTTTCGGTTCGAGCGCATGGCCCGCTTCATACGCGATATAGCCCACCGCATGAAGCCCGCCGCGCGTTGCGGTCCGCAGCGCTTCGAGCGCTTTGGCCACATTTTCCATCCGCCGCGTGACGACGATCTCGACCGGATCGACATAGAGCCGCGCCGATGCCGCGCCTGATACCCGCGCATCGTCCAATAGCACAAACGGTGTGTCGTGGCGGGGCAGGCGTGACGTCATCACGTCGCCCCTGCCAGCGGAATGATCTGCTTGCCAGCGCAATTAACTTGCGCGACACAAGCCGCAACATTTTCGCAATGGAGCCACCATGAAGCGCTTTATACTTGCCGTCGCTCTGTTCGCCACGCCTGCCCTTGCGGATGTGCCCAAGCCCGCAGCGATCGTCGCCGACGGCGCGCCTGCCGTTCCCGTTGCTCTCGCGGCGAAAACGCGACCCTACATGGAATTCCGCACAGCCGCGTTCTCGGGTTGGAACGCTGCCGACCGATCGATGCTGATCACCACCCGTTTCGGTGACGTCGCGCAGCTTCATACCGTCGCCGCGCCGATCATGGACCGCCGCCAGATCAGCTTCGAAGCCGAACCGGTGCGCGGGAACTGGTCACCGAAGGGCGACGTCCTGATCGTCAACAAAGACACCGGCGGTGGCGAGTTCTTCCAGATATACACGCTGAAGAACGGCCAGCTCACGCTGCTGACCGACGGCAAAAGCCGCAATAATTTCAGCGGCTGGAACCAGGACGGCAGCCTGATCGGCTATAACTCGACACGGCGCAACGGGACCGACACCGACCTTTATGTCATGGACCCGCGCGACCCGAAATCGGACCGCATGGTGGCGCAAGTCAAAGGCGGCGGCTGGAACATTGTCGACTTCTCGCCCGACGGAAAGAGCGCCGTGGTCATCAACTATGTCTCGATTACGAAAAGCAATCTTTTCCGGCTCGACATTGCCAGCGGCGCGCTCACCCCCATCGGCGACCACCGCAAGACGATTGCCTATGGCAATGCGCTCTTTGCGCCTGACGGCACGCTCTGGGTCACGAGCGACGAAGGATCGGATTTTCAGCGCCTCGGCACGATCGACCCGGCATCGGGCAAATTCACGCCGCGCTCGCCTGAACAGAAATGGGATGTCGACAGTTTCGACATTGCCCCTGACGGCAGCTTCATCGCCTACACCGTCAACGAAGCCGGGATCGACCGTGTTCGGGTCATGGGAATGACCAGCGGCAGCGTGCGCACCGTCACCGCGCTACCCTCGGGCAGCGCGGGCGGTATCGAAATTGCGCCGTGGGGCACGATCGGGATGAGCTTCAGCTCGGCCAAAAGCGCGTCTGATGCCTATTCGGTCGATCCGAAAACACTTGCTGTTACGCGCTGGACGCAAAGCGAAACCGGCGGGCTCGATGCTGCCGTCAATGTCGAACCCGAATTCATCGAAGTCAAAAGCTTCGACAAGGAACCTGTTTCGGGCTTCCTCTATCGCCCCGACGCGGCCAAATTCCCCGGCAAGCGGCCGCTGATGATCAGCATCCACGGCGGCCCCGAAGGACAATCGACGCCCGGCTTTCAGGGGCGGCGCAATTATCTGCTCAATGAACTTGGTATCGCGATCTTCTACCCTAACGTCCGCGGCTCGACCGGTTTTGGCAAACGCTTCGTCGGCCTCGACAATGGCCCGTTCAAGCGCGAGGATTCGGTGAAGGACATCGCCGCCTTCCTCGACCGGCTCGAAAGCGATCCCGGCCTCGACAAATCACGCTTTGCCGTCAGCGGCGGCAGCTACGGCGGCTATATGTGCTATGCCAGCGCAATTGCCTACGGGCCGCGGTTGAAGAGCGCTTATTGCGTCGTCGCCATTTCGAACTTCGTGACGTTCCTCGAAAACACGCAAAGCTATCGCCGCGATCTGCGCCGTGTCGAATATGGCGACGAACGCGATGCCAAACAGCGCGCGCAATTGCTCAAAATTTCGCCGATGACCCGCGTCAATGAATTGACCATTCCGCTGATGATCGTCACCGGCGGCAACGACCCGCGCGTGCCAGCATCCGAAGCCGACCAGATCGTCACAGCGATCCGCGCAAAAGGTGGCACCGTCTGGCACCTCCTCGGCCAAAATGAAGGCCACGGCTTTGCGAAGAAGGAAAACCAGGACTATGAATTCTGGACCGGCCTGATGTTTTGGGAGAAGACGTTGCTTGGGGATGCCAAATGAAGCGTGTCGCCTTATTCGTAGTGCTGCTGGCGTCGCCGGCAATCGCACAAGACATCAGTTCAGCCACAGCGGCGCGGATCGACCGCATCCTGAAAGCCACCCCGCTGATCGACGGCCACAACGACGTGCCGTGGGAAGTGCGCGAGAACCATAAGTCCTCGGTTGAAGGATTGGCTGCGGACAGCGACAAGCGCACGCCGCCGATGATGACCGACATGGCGCGCCTTCGCAAAGGCCGCGTCGGCGGGCAATTCTGGTCGGTCTATCTGCCGTCGGGCTTCACCGGCGAACGCGCGATCCAGGCGACGCTCGAGCAGATCGATATCGTCAACCGGCTCGTCCGTGCTTATCCGAATGATCTCGTCCGTGCGACGACCGCCGCCGACGTGGTCCGCATTCACAAAAGCGGCAAGATCGCTTCGCTGATCGGGGCTGAAGGCGGGCATCAGATCGGCAATTCGATGGCGGCGCTGCGCGCCTATCGCGATGCCGGCGTGCTCTACATGACGCTGACGTGGAACCACAACAACGACTGGGCCGACAGCGGCACCGATGACCCGAAACACGGCGGGCTGACCGCGTTCGGCAAAGCCGTGGTCACCGAAATGAACCGCATCGGCATGATCCTCGATCTCAGCCATGTGTCCGAAGAAACGATGAATGCCGCGCTCGATACGACCCGAGCGCCGGTCATGTTCTCGCATTCGAATGTCCGCGCCTTGAGCGATCACCCGCGCAACCTGCTTGATACGGTTCTGCAGCGCTTGCCCGCCAATGGCGGCGTTGTGATGATCAATGCCTATCCCGGCCACAACGATCCGCAAGTCATCGGCCAGATGGCGCAACGCGCTGCGGAGGAAACCCGCCTTTTGCGGGTTTATCCGGGGCAGCCCGAGCGCCGCAAGGCCGCGCTGGCTGGGTGGGACTCGGCCAACCCGCGCCCTGCATCCCCCATCACCGTGATGGCCGACCATATCGATCATGTCGCCAAAGTCGCTGGCCACGATCATGTCGGCATCGGCGCCGATCTCGACGGCGTGCCGTTCACCACAGTCGGCATGGAGGACGTCGCGGGCTACCCGACGCTGTTTGCCGAGCTCATCCGCCGCGGCTGGAGCGATGCCAATCTCGCCAAGCTGGCAGGCGGCAACATCCTGCGCGTCATGCGCGGCGCCGAAGCGACTGTGGTTGCCATGAAAGACATGCCGCCATCGATGGCAACGGTTGACGGCAAATGACCGATCCCGCGCCCCTGCGTGCCACCATCATTCCGGTGACGCCGTTGCAACAGAATTGCACCCTGTTCTGGTGCACCGCCACGATGCGCGGCGCCTTCGTCGATCCGGGTGGCGACTTGCCCAAGCTGAAGGCCGCTGCCGCACAGCACGGCGTTACCATCGAAAAAATCCTGATCACGCATGGCCATATCGATCATTGCGGCGAAGCGGGCACGCTCGCGGCCGAACTCGGCGTGCCCATCGAAGGACCGCATGAGGCTGACCGTTTCTGGATCAGCCGCCTCGAAGATGATGGCCGCAATTACGGCGTCAACGGCAAAATCTTCGAGCCCGACCGTTGGCTGACCAATGGCGAGGACGTGACCGTCGGTAATCTGACGCTCGATGTCTATCACTGCCCCGGCCATACGCCCGGCCATATCGTATTTCACCATGCGCCGTCGCATGTCGCAATGGTCGGCGATGTCCTGTTTCAGGGATCGATCGGGCGCACCGATTTCCCGATGGGCAATCATCAGGATTTGCTCGATGCCATCGTCACGCGGCTCTGGCCATTGGGCGGCGAGACCAATTTCGTGCCCGGTCATGGGCCGATGTCGACCTTCGCGCATGAGCGGTCAACAAACCCTTATGTCGCCGACCGCGTCCTTTCTGGAAGCTGACAATCGCATTCGCCGTCCGTTCAGTCCGACTCGCATAGACCGGCATCAGTCCTCCAAAGGACCCGCAAAGGAGTATGACATGCGTAAACTGATAATGGCCGGACTGATGGCGACATCGCTGCTCCCGGTGGCAGCACAGGCGCAATATATCGATCGTGGCGAAGCGCGCGAATTGCGCCGCGACCGGCAGGACATTCGTGAGGAACGTCGCGATCTCGATCGGGCGTACCGCACGGGAGACCGTCAAGACGTTCGTGAGGCACGTGGTGATTTGCGCGATGCCCGCCAGGAATATCGTGAAGATCGCCGCGATGCCCTGCGCGACGGCAACCGTAACTGGGGCCGCAACGACTGGCGCGGTTACCGCTCGACCAATCGCGACATTTATCGTGGCGGTAACTGGCGTTCCGACTATCGCTATCGGACTTTCCGTCCCGGCGTCCGCATTAGCACCGGCTATTACACCCCGCGCTATTATGTGAACGACTATGGCCGGTATCGCCTGCCGCGCCCCGGCTACAGCCAGCGCTGGGTGCGTCACTATAACGACGTGCTGCTGATCGATACGCGGCGCGGCTATGTCGTCGACGTGATCCGCAATTTCTACTGGTAAGCAGCGAGGGTGCGAAAGCGGCCTGTCAGTCCCCCGACTGGCAGGCCGCTTGTCGTTGCATAAAATGCTTGCGGCACATCGCGACATAACGGTCGTTGCCGCCGATTTCGGTCTGCGCGCCGTCGCGCACGGCATGGCCCGCCGAGTCGACCCGCAAGTTCATCGTTGCCTTGCGCCCGCATTCGCAGATCGCTTTCAGCTCGACGAGATTGTCGGCAAGCCCAAGCAACGCCGCTGACCCCTCGAACAATTCGCCCCTGAAATCGGTGCGCAGGCCATAGGCTAAGACAGGAATGCCATCTTCGTCGGCGATCGCGGCAAGTTGCAGCACTTGGGAGCGGGTCAGGAATTGCGCTTCGTCGACCAGAACACAATCGGGCCTTGGTCCATTTGCGACGCACTGCCGCACGTCCGTCTCTGCATCGAAAGGCGTTGCTGCCGCATCCAGCCCGATCCGCGACGATATCCGCCCCGGCCCCGCGCGGTCGTCGATCGCGGCGGTAAACAGCATCGTCGCCATGCCGCGCTCGGCATAGTTGAACGCGGCTTGCAGCAATGTCGTCGATTTGCCGGCATTCATCGCGGCATAGTAGAAATAAAGCTTGGCCATCAGCCCTGGTCGAGATCCTGCGCTACCTTCGGCGCCCGGAGCAAGGTGTCGATATGGCTGCCCTCGTCGAAACTCTCATCGGACAGGAATTTCAGCTTGGCCGCATATTTATTGTTCACCCGCCGCGCAACTTCGCTTTGCAGATAGGCCGTGTTGGTCCGCAGCGCCTTGATCACGGCCTCTTCGTTCTGCCCCAACAGCGGCTTTACGAACACCGTCGCGTGGCGCAGATCGGGCGACATGCGAACTTCGGTGACGCTGACGACATGATTGGCGAGCACATCGTCATGCACATCCCCACGTGCGAGAATGTCCGCCAGTGCATGGCGCACGGATTCGCCGACCCGGAGAAGGCGGACCGAACGCGTTTCGGGGGTTGCGGGTTTCATGCCCTAAAGCGTGCGAACACGCTCTTCGACTTCAAACGTCTCGAGGAAGTCGCCTGCCTTGATGTCATTGGTCGCATCGAAGGTAACCCCGCATTCGAGGCCCGACCGGACTTCGGCCACATCGTCCTTGAAGCGGCGCAGCGAATTGATCTGGCCGTTGTAGATGATGACGTCGGCGCGGGTGATGCGGGCCTTGAGGTTCTTGCGGATTGCGCCTTCGGTGACGAGAAGCCCCGCGGCCTTGCCGAATTTCCCGGCAGGAAAAACCTCGCGGATTTCGGCGCGGCCGACGACATGTTCGATCATTTCGGGGCCAAGCTCGCCGGCCATTGCCGCGCGGACGGCATCGGTCAGGTGGTAGATGACATCGAAATACTGGAACTCGACGCGGTCGCGCTTGGCAAGTGCGGCTGCCTTGGTATTTGGGCGAACGTTGAAGCCGATCACGGGTGCGCCCGACGCAGCGGCCAGTTGCACATCGCTTTCGGTAATCCCGCCGACGCCTGCGCTCAAGACGCGGACCTTGATGAGATCAGTCGAAATCTTGTTCACGGCATTGACGATGGCTTCGGCCGAACCCTGCACGTCGGCCTTGACGACGATCGGATATTCCATAGCCTTTGTCGCGCTCAAATTGGCGAACATATTTTCCATGTCGACCGGTGCCGAAACCGTGCGCTTTTCGGTCGCGAGATTTGCGCGATAGAGCGCGACCTCACGCGCGCGCGCTTCGTTTTCGACGACCGACATCGGATCGCCCGCAGACGGCACGCCTGACAGTCCGAGAATCTCGACCGGCATCGACGGCCCGGCTTCCTTGATCTGCTGACCCTTGTCGTTGATCATCGCACGGACTTTGCCCGATTGCTGTCCGACGACGACGATGTCGCCCACACGCAACGTACCCCGACGGACCAGGACAGTCGCAAGCGAGCCGCGGCCCTTGTCGAGCTTGGCTTCGATGACGCTGCCTTCGGCCGCGCGGTCCGGATTCGCTTTCAGTTCGAGCAATTCGGCCTGAAGCTGGATTTTCTCGATCAGCGTATCGAGGCCCGTTTTTTTGAGCGCCGAAACCTCGACATCCTGCACATCGCCCGACATTTCCTCGACGACGATTTCATATTGCAGAAGCGCCTCGCGGACCTTCTGTGCATTGGCTTCGGGCTTGTCGCTTTTGGTGATCGCAACGATCATCGGCACACCCGCTGCTTTGGTATGATTGATCGCCTCGACCGTTTGCGGCTTGATGCTGTCATCGGCGGCAACGACGAGCACGACCACATCGGTGATGTTCGCGCCGCGCTTGCGCATGTCGATAAAGGCTTCGTGGCCCGGCGTGTCGAGGAACGTGATTTTCGCCCCGTCCTTCATCGCGACCTGATAGGCACCGATGTGCTGGGTGATCCCACCCGCTTCGCCGCGCACGACATCGGTGCCGCGCAGCGCGTCGAGCAGCGAGGTCTTGCCGTGATCGACATGGCCCATGATCGTGACCACGGGCGGACGCGCGACCAGTGTTTCGTCGGCATCGACGTCGTCGGCGACATCGATATCGACGTCGCTTTCGGAGACGCGCGTAACGTTGTGGCCGAACTCGGTGACCAGCAATTCGGCGGTGTCCTGATCGATACTGTCGCCCATGGCCGACGGCACGCCCATCTTGAACAAGGCCTTGATCAGGTCGCTGCCGCGCTCGGCCATGCGGTTGGCCAGTTCGCCGACCGTGATAGTTTCTGGGATAACGACGTCGCGGATCTGCTTGGCCTGAACCTGGCCGCTGCCATGTGCGCGACGTTCCTTTTCACGAGCGCGCTTCAGTGCGGCGAGCGAGCGCGCGCGCGCGCCTTCGCCATCGGCATCGAGCGCGCGGGTGACGGTAAGCTTGCCCGACTGACGACGATCGTCG